>NZ_JBXWMK010000004.1:0-380337 GCF_059609785.1 Ruegeria sp. YTSC003
TCACCGTTTTGATCTACACCTGGTCCAGCAACGCAACAAAAAGGAGAATGCGACATGGAGCGGACAGCCGTGAACCCATGGGAGTGGTCGCTCAAGCTGGGCTACAATCAGGCTGAGGTGACCAAGGGCATGACACATCAGGTCATTTGCGCCGGGCAGACAGCTGTGGACGAGAACGGCGCACCCCAGCACCCAAACGATATGCGCGCGCAGATCGCCTTGGCCCTGGACAATCTGGAAGCCGTAATCAAAGGCGCCGGCATGGATCTGAGCAATGTCGTCAAGTTAGGCGTCTTTGCTACTGATGTGGATGAGGCATTGAAGAATTTCGATCTGCTGGGGATGCGCTTTGGCCCGCATCGGGTCGCCCCGCCCATGACCTTGCTGGGTGTCACACGCCTCGCTATCCCCGGATTGCTGTTTGAGATTGAAGCAACCGCAGCGGCATAGGTGAGATCAGGCGCTCCTTGTTGTCATCTCTCAAGCGGCCGCCTTGTCAGCAGGTTGTTAGTCGACCACCTCCAGATTTTGCGCTTACGGAGAAAGTCTGGTTTGACGGGCGCTCTATGGCATTTGCGCTGCTCGCTGATCCGTTGCCGGCATTGCGCAGAAAGCGGGCTTCGCAATTTCACCGTGGATTGCACAGCCTGCCGCAATGATTGGTTCCTGAGTTTATGTGTTTTGATGACCCTGCCCCGATGGATGCGCTTATGGCGCGATTTCGTGCACTGTCGGCCAAACTTGGGACGCCTCAAGGCATGGGTCTTTGGAGGTTCGTTCGGTCTTGGCGGCGCAGTGTAGCATGCAAAGCCGATTGAAAAAACTTGTTTCTGTGGCCGGATTGGCAACCAACCAGCCGAAAGAGAAGTGAGCGTCAATCGTGAAAAGTTTGCAACTAAGCCCTGCGAACGGGCTCCAGTTGAGAAGCTTGTTTTGAGGGTGCGAACCAATTTGCTGAGGATACGATAGATTTTACTCGCCTTCGGATGCCAATGCTCAACCGGTCATTCGGCGTTCTGAAGGCAAAGGCTACGACTGCAAATAGCAGCGCGGCAACAGGTTTCGCAGGCTTCAATCAGAAAAAATTTCAACAGAACGTCGGCCGGGAAACAAATTGTGATTAGAAATTAGACAATTACGGATCATATTTGTGGTAGACTAGGATGAACTTAGCGCGCTGGGACGAAGGAGTACGAAACCTAGAGGAACTTTAAAAATGGAGATTTTCGAGCAGTTTGCAGAAGAGTATGGGCGGACAAAGCTCATCGAAATGACATTGCAGGACTATTTGCTGGAATGTCGAGAAGACCTTACGATGCGGGCTACCGCCGCCGAGCGGATGGTCGCTGCGATTGGCGAGCCAGAGCTTATCGATACCAGTCAAGAGGCTCGGCTCAGTCGCATATTTCTTAACCGGACAATCAAGCGATACAAACCCTTCCAGGACATATATGGCGTCGAGGAAACCATCGAACGCATCGTTGGCTTTTTCCGCCATGCCAGCCAGGGTCTCGAGGAACGCAAGCAAATCCTCTATCTGCTGGGGCCGGTCGGCGGGGGCAAGTCAACGCTTGCCGAAATTCTCAAAAACCTGATGGAGCGGCAGCCGATCTATGTGCTGCGGGCAGGTGACGAGATCAGCCCCATTTTTGAATCGCCGCTCGGTCTTTTTGACGGCGAGCGAATGGGGGATCTGCTGGAGAACAAATACAACATTCCCAAACGGCTTTTGAACGGGTTGATTTCGCCTTGGGCCATCAAGCGTTTACAGGAATTCGACGGCGATATTTCCAAATTTTCGGTTGTCAAACTTTATCCGTCCAAACTGCGCCAGATTTGCGTGGCGAAGACTGAACCGGGTGATGAAAACAACCAGGACATTTCTTCGCTTGTCGGGAAGCTCGATATACGCAAGCTCGAAGAATTCAGCCAAAACGATCCAGACGCATATTCCTACTCCGGTGCCCTGAACCGCACCACGCAGGGGCTGATGGAATTCGTGGAGATGTTCAAGGCGCCGATCAAGGTATTGCATCCCTTGCTGACCGCCACGCAGGAGGGGTCGTATGCGGGGACAGAGAACATCGGTGCCTTCCCTTTCCAAGGTGTTATTGTTGCACATTCGAACGAAGCGGAATGGCAGCAGTTCAAAAACAACAAGAACAACGAGGCCTTCCTGGACCGGATCAGCCTGGTCAAAGTCCCCTACTGCTTACGTGCCTCGGATGAAACCCGGATTTACGAGAAGCTGCTTGAGGAAAGCAGTCTGGGCGAATCCCCCTGTGCACCTGAAACGCTGTCAATCCTGAGCCAGTTCAGTGTTCTGACACGATTGAAGGAACACGAAAACTCACCGGCTTTTTCCAAGCTCCGTGTCTATGACGGTGAAACACTGAAGGATACCGATCCCAAAGCCCGATCAGTGCAAGAATATCGGGATGAGGCCGGGGTGGACGAGGGGATGACGGGCACATCCACCCGCTTCGCGTTCAAGGTGCTGTCCGAGACTTTCAATCATGACACCGAAGAAGTCGGCGCCGATCCGGTTCATCTGCTTTATGTTCTTGAACAGGCGGTGAAACGCGAACAATTTCCCGACGAGGTGGAAAGCCGATACCTGTCTTTCATGAAGGACGATCTTTCGTCGCGCTATGCGGAATTCATCGGCAACGAGATCCAGAAAGCCTACTTGGAATCCTATTCTGACTTTGGTCAGAACCTTTTCGACAGATACATCGCGTTTGCTGACGCCTGGATCGAAGATCAGGACTTCAAGGACCCGGATACAGGCCAGATCCTCAATCGCAGTGTTTTGGAACAGGAACTTGAAAAGATCGAAAAACCGGCCGGAATTTCCAACCCCAAGGATTTCCGGAACGAAGTGGTCAAATTCGTGCTGCGCGCGCGGGCCAACAATCGCGGTCGTAACCCCGACTGGCGAAAATATGAGAAGCTGAGACGCGTTATCGAAAAGCGCATGTTTGGTCAGATTCAGGATCTGCTGCCGGTCATCAGTTTTGGGGCCAAAAGGGATAAGGAAACTGAAGCCAAGCATAACGAGTTCATCGATCGCATGATCGGTCGCGGGTATACGCGCCGACAGGTCAGGCGCTTGGTTGAATGGTACATGCGGGTCAACAAGGCAGGATGAGGAGTCTATGCTCAAATGGCCCATTTCATCGACCGAAGGCTAAACCCCAAAGATAAGAATCTTGGGAACCGCAGGCGATTTCTGCGCCGGGTTCGCTCTGCCGTCAAAGAGGCGGTTGAAGAAAGTGTCCGGCGCCGGAAAATCGCGGATGTCGGCCAGCAAGAAAACATCTCGGTACCGTCAGAAGGGATCGGTGAACCGCATTTTCAGCATGACAACAAAGGCGGTTCCAAACACAGGGTTCTGACCGGAAACAAGAAGTTTAAGGCGGGTGACCGTCTCAAGAAACCTCCGTCCGGCAAGGGCGGGCAGGGGCGACGTGAGGGGGCGCCCGAAGGGGAGGGCGAGGACGAGTTCATGTTCGTTCTGTCGCGGGACGAGTTTCTTTCCCTGTTCTTCGAGGATCTCGAACTGCCTGACATGGTCAAACGCAGTCTCAAAGAGGTCACCGTCTCGAAGCCGCATCGCATGGGCTATACTGCCGCCGGGACGCCCGCCAACCTCAGTGTTTCCCGAACGATGCGCAATGCTTTTGGCCGACGTCTTGCGATGCGACGACCGACCAACGCCGAGATCCAGGCTCTTACAGAACAGGTTGAAGAACTGGAGGCGCTGGAAAAGCCAGATGCAGCGCGAAAGGCGGAAAGGCAACTGCTGCGTGAGCAGCTCGACAAGATGCTACGGCGACGCCGGATCGTTCCCTATATTGACCCGCTTGATGTGCGTTACAAGTATTTCGAGATGTGCCCCGAACCGGCGGCGAATGCAGTGATGTTTTGCCTGATGGATGTTTCGGCCTCGATGGGGGAGCGTGAGAAGAACCTTGCCAAGCAGTTCTTCGTCCTGCTGCATCTTTTCCTCAAGCAACGCTACGATAAGATCGAACTTGTATTCATCCGCCACACCCAGGTCGCAGCGGAAGTTGATGAAGACACCTTTTTCCACTCGCGCCAAACTGGTGGTACGGTCGTGAGCAGCGCGCTCACCGAAATGAAAAAGATAATCGAAGCCCGCTATCCGCCTTCGCTATGGAACATTTATGCCGCGCAAGCATCAGATGGTGAGAATTTCAGCGGCGATTCACAACTATGCGCCGACCTGTTGACCAGCGATCTGATGAAGCGCTGCCAGTACTTTGCCTATACGGAAATTGTCGACGAGACCGAAGCAAATCTGATGAACAGCGAAGATAACGGCATGGAACTATGGCGTTCGTACCGACAAGTTGCAGAGGCCTGGCCAAACTTCGCCATGAAACGGATCGCGCGAGCGAGTGACATCTACCCGGTTCTGCACGAGCTGTTTGCGCGCAAGACGAACGGAGTTTCCAATGGTTGATCGGGCCGAAACTGGAGCGCCGCTGTTTGACGGCGCGGATTGGGATTTTGAGACCATCCAGCGCAGCTATGATGCAATCGAGCGTGTGGCGATTGATGACCTCGGACTTGACGTCTATCCGAACCAAATCGAAATCATCTCGTATCAGCAAATGCTGGATGCCTACTCGTCGACAGGGATGCCGCTCATGTATCGGCATTGGTCCTTTGGGAAGCGTTTTGTTCACGAAGAAAAGGCTTATAGCAAAGGCGCAAATGGCCTTGCCTATGAAATCGTGATCAATTCCGATCCATGTATTTCCTACTGCCTTGAAGACAACACGATGGCGCTTCAGGTCCTTGTGATTGCCCACGCGGCCTTCGGGCACAATCATTTCTTCAAGAACAATCACCTGTTTCGCCAGTGGAGCGATGCGCAAGGTATACTCGACTACCTCGACTATGCGCGCGGATTTATCGCCCAATGCGAAGAACAGCACGGGGAACGCGAGGTTGAGCATTTACTCGACGCGACCCATGCGCTTATGCCGTCCAGCGTTTTCCGGCACAGGCGCCCAACCCACTTATCGCTCGCAGAGGAGAGAATCCGGCAGCGAGAGCGGCAAATCGAAGAAGAGCGGGCGGTCCATTACCTGTGGGACGCCTTCGATCATCCCACACAGTCTTCGAAAACCGATGAAGAAGCGGAAAAGCGCAAGCGCGAAATGGGGCTGCCGGAAGAAAACCTGCTCTATTTCGTCGAACGTCACAGCCCGGTTCTGAAGCCCTGGCAACGCGAAATTCTACGCATCGTTCGCAACATAGCACAGTATTTCTACCCGCAACGTCAGACCAAGGTTATGAATGAAGGATGCGCCTGCTTCGTCCACTATTATATTACCAACGAGTTGCACCGCGCTGGATTGCTGACGGATGGCGCGATGCTCGAAATATTGCACAGCCATACCAATGTTCTGTCCCAGCCCGACTTTGACGCCCCGAACGCGATCGGGATCAACCCTTATGCGTTGGGTTTCGCGATGATGCAGGATATCAAGCGCATCTGCACCGACCCGACCGATGAGGATCGGGAATGGTTTCCGGACATAGCGGGCAGCCGTGCGTGGCGCGAAATATTAAAGGATGCCTGGGCCCACTATCGCGACGAGAGTTTCGTTCAGCAGTTCCTCAGCCCCAATGTCATGCGCCGGTTCCGGATGTTTTCGCTAACTGATGACGAGGGGAAGCCCTTCTACACAGTCGACGCGATTCACGACGAACGCGGTTATCACCAAGTGCGCGACACCCTGGCGCGCGGCTTCGACGTTTCGGAATACGATCCCGATATTCAGATCGTTGATGTGGACTTAATGGGGGATCGCCACCTCAGACTGCATCACTCTGTGCGTGATGGTGTGCCGCTGGACAAAAAGACCAGCGAAATGACTTTGGGTTATCTGCGGCAAATTTGGGGTTTCGACGCGGCGTTCGAAAGCTAGTAGCGATTGTGTTGCAAGCTCTGAGCTTGGATGGACATGAGTGCTTTGGTTGTGCCCCTAACTTTTGGTTTTGATTGTCCCACAGTTCCCCGACACGGTCAGGGTTACTGGATGTATCTGTATCGGGCGGATGATCGCGATCGGAAAACCCTTGATTTCATGCTATCCGAACGGCGCGACGCCGCAGCGATTGGTCTGGAGCCTGGGCCTACTCAGCATCTGAATGGCTGAGGCACAGTCGTAGCGTTAAAAGGCGACGACTTGTAATTGGTAGCAAAAGGTGAGGACCGGTTATTTAGACAGATGTAGTAGAAGGGAAATTTGTTTTAGGTCTCTTCATTGACACTTTTCTCAGGTTTGCGTTCATAGCGAATGGCTGCGACTGCATCATTTTAACTTGGTGCCCAAGGTCAGCACTGGGCCGTGATACAACGTGTTCGGCTCAGCTGTTGAACCAAATCGGAGCGTCGCCTTCTGACCAAGTTGCGTATTTTCTCATCACAAGCGAAAATACTTCACTATCCAGGAATTGATCCAGCCATGCTGTTATATTCGGCCACTCCTGCACGTCAAACCACGCCCGATCTATAAACGCAAACTGGCGCACAAATGGTAGAAGCGCCAGGTCGGCTAGGCTGGGGCGATCTCCGAAAAGCCAAGCCTGCCCAACTAACCGCTCGTCGAGACTGAGCAAGTAGCTTGCCGCTTTCCTGCGTTCCTCTTTGGCATCTAAATCCGGATACCGCGTAGCGTATTTCGTGTGATCTAAAGCGGCCTTAAAGGGACCATCACTTACCCTAATCAGATCCCAACCTTCTTGAGGCATGTCCAAAAGCCGCTGTGGATCATTTTGTTGGAGCGCCCAAACCATGATTTCCAGACTTTCATCTATAACTTTGTCTGGAAGTCGAAGCGTGGGCACTGTTCCGGATTGGGATGTTTGTAAGAAGGCCTCTGGTTTGTCCCGTAGAACAATTTCGCGCAGCTCGACTGTAACTCGTGAACTCGCCAATGCGAGGCGAGCCCTTATCGCGTATGGGCAACGACGGAACGTCCATAAGATAGGGTGGTGAGCCATATGAGGATTTATCTCCAAACTACCAGCTTGGTCAAACCTCCCATTGTTTCCCAACAGGTACTCCTGCTTAACCGCAATCAAATTGTGATTTGGATGTCATGTGACACAAACTGCGGTGATCCATTGATTTTTCTCGCTTGGCAACAAGTCAACGCATCCAGCCGCTGACGGCGTCATGCCCAGGGTGTGTTGAGATCCGCGTGGCTCACATTGATCAATTGACAGGGCAGGGGGCCAACGCGCCACAGCGCGCGCACCGCGACCCTTGTCTTTGCGATAGCAGACCGCCTTGCGGTCTGCGGTGATTGTTTTTCCGGGCGTCAGGGGTCGAAAATCTCTCGCATCCGATCCTGGGGAAAGCGCGAAGTGAAAGCCGCACCGATTGTCCGACTCAAATTTCTAACTCCAATGCGGCTCAAGCAGAAATCGCGAAAATCCCGGTTCCTCCCACGCAGCCCGCGCGTTTCCCTCCCAAATGTTCTTAATTTCAGCCTGACCCCTAGCCCTCAGATCAGAGACGGTTCTTTTTCATCGGCCCTACTCCTTTCCGGGAAAGGCGAACGCGGATTGCCCAGACGTGCTTAGGCTTCAAGGGGCGTTTTTGACCAGTGACGCGGCCCTTGTTCCACGCTGGTCGGCAGGCTCGAATGGCAGGTAAATTCGCAATTGTTATGGCGTTACTCCTATCCGCCTCAACGCCAATCCAACGTTGGCGCTGGAATGTACCAATGAAAGGCGCGTCAGATGCTAAGGTCTGTAGTGAGCCCTTAGCGCTGGATTTCGCGGCGTGGTATTTGGATTAAATCACCAAAGTTGGGGAAACCTCATGACGCTGTCCAATCCTATTAAGAGATTTTATCACGATATATGGAACATCGCGGACAATGTCTGCGCCTGGGAAATCCTACACTCAAAAGTTCGATTGTCGTCGGAGCCTCGGCACTAAGCGCTCGGGGTCGGATGAATTCATTCGATACATGGAGGAAGTTCGAGCGGCTCTCTCAGATTTTAATGCAATATCATAGAAAATTGTCGATGCAGGAGAAAACGCAGCTGCACGAATGTCCTTCGTCGGCACGCACCAAGGCAAATTTTTCGGGGTTGACGGAACAGAGCAGCGGATCGAGTGGTCCGGGGCAGCGTTCTTTACTTTAGGGACCATAAAAATCGGGAGCCTTTGGGCTCTGGGTGACATAGATTCAATCAAGAGACAATTGAATGCCCACCCGAAAGAAGCGTTTCTCGATCCATAGATATGACGGCAGTTTTGTTGCGCCAACTGGAAACCAAAGCGTTGGAACATCGTGCATCGAATGTTTTGTTCGATGAGCACACCGTGACGCCGGAGCGGCAGGGCCAAGGTTCGTTATGGGCCACTCGATACCCATGAAAGTGGATACTTTCCGGTCATTCGCTGCGCCAGAACTTATAGTCAGCTCCCATCTTTTATCGGCGGAGGAGCATGGTTGCTTTCAGATCGGAGCACATATGCGCAAGGCATCGAGAATTGCGGCGTGCATATTTCTGCTTGTAACAGCGTCGCCAATGCGCGCCAGATAGAATTGACCGCTACGATTGGTGTCAACGAATGGAAACGTTCCGTCAATGAGTGCCTTGTGTTCCACCTGCCCAAGGTTGCGCGAGATTGGTTTGAGTTCGTGATAGAGTTCCGCCATCGGGGAAAGTCCATGTTCAACGACCACGTAATCGACAAGACGTTCAGTGACATCCCGCGTAAACACATGCCGCAGGCTGGCGCGAACTCGGTCGCCCTTGCGCGTCAGAGAGGTAAGCTCTTGCAGACAGGTGAAGGCAACCCCGTTAGCGGCCAGATCGCGCAATGCAACGGCAGAGGTCGTTGGGCCGAGGTCATGCAGAAGGGTCCGGTCCGGGGTTACAAGATTTACGCTACAACCGGAACCAGCCAACGCGTCAGCCGTAACGGCCGCAGGGTGATCGCCGACTTCGTCAAATAACAGCACCTCACCTGAGACACGTGCCTCACCGGACAAAACTTCCCAACTGGAGATCGCCAGTTCTCTGCCGGGGATGGCTAATGTTTCAGGCCAGCCACCTGTCGCAATGATCACCAAATCGGGAGTTTCGGACAGCACGTCATCGGCTTCGGCAAAAGTGTTCAGGCGGATATTGACCCCAAGCACCGTCACTTCAGAAATCAACCAGTCAGCAACGCCCCAGACCTGCCTGCGCGTCATACCCTTGGCGGCCAGAACCAACTGCCCGCCCAGGCGATCCGACGCCTCGAACAGCGCCACATCGTGGCCACGCAAGGCACAAATCCGCGCGGCCTCCAGGCCTCCGGGCCCGCCACCAACGATAACCACTTTTTTAGGGGTGTCGCTGGGGGTGATGATGTGCGGCAAGGTCTGCTCACGCCCCGTCGCAGCATTGTGTCCGCACACGGCAGGTTTGCCCTGATTGACCCGGTCCACACAGTAGCCCAAGCCGACACAGGGGCGGATGCGCTCTTCTTCCCCGCGTGCGAGTTTTTCCACCAGATAGGGGTCGGCCATCTGTGCGCGGGTCATGCCCACCAGATCGACATGGCCGCCAGAGACAGCGTGGCGAGCCGTGGCAATATCAGCAATCCCTCCGGCGTGCAGAATCGGTAGATCGACGGCATCACGGATGCGTCCGGCCACTGTGATATGCGGGGCCGCTGGCAAACCCATGGGGCGCACCCATTCGGCCAAGCCAAGATCATCGTAGGGTGCGCCGGCAAGGATGTTGAGCAGATCGACATGGCCGGAGCCTTCCAACATCCGGGCGGCGGCAACGCAATCTTCTGAGTTCAGCCCTCCCTCGGTTAGTTCATCACCGGTGATACGCATCGACAGGATGAACTCGGAGCCGACTTCAGCACGTACTGCGTCAAGCACCTGCAAGGTTAGTTGCATGCGGTTCTCCAACGGCCCGCCATAGTCATCGTCGCGCTTGTTGGTAAGTGGAGACAGGAATTGCCCTAGAAGGTGTGAGTGGGACAGAAGCTCAATTCCGTCGAACCCGCCCTGCTGACAGCGTCGCGCAGCAGCTGCGAAATCGCCAACAATGCGGTTGATATCCTCTTGTTCCATCACTTTGGGAAAGGCGCGGTGAGCGCGTTCGCGGATACCGGATGGAGCCAAAACCGGCAGCCAATGCCCATCATCCCATGCCGTGCGGCGCCCCATATGGGTGATCTGACACATGATCGCGGCACCATGTTCGTGAACGCCATCCGTAAGCTTACGGAACCAAGGAATTATGCTGTCATCGCCGGCATAGAGCTGGCCAAACACCGATGGGCTATCAGGGGCGATATTGGTCGACCCGCCGACCATGGTCAGGGCGACTCCGCCCTTTGCCTTTTCCTCATGATACAACCTGTAACGGTCCCGGGGTTGGCCAGCTTCGACAAAATTCGGTGCATGGGATGTGCTTACGATACGGTTGCGCAAAGCCATGTGTTTCAATTGAAACGGATCAAGTAGGTTTGCCACATTCGTATCCCTTCGGCCAAATCTTCAGTTTGAAAACTGTCCAGGGTCGGGCCGCTGGTCAAATTCCATGCCTGATGAGCTTCGTTGTCGAGGGAATGTTATTCGGGATACAACGTGTGAGAATTCGCAGCTTCCGACATGGTTGTATGAAAAGACGACTCCGCCACTAGACTCATATGTGGAAAACTCGTTGAGCAGAGACGGAGGCCCGACAGTTGCCGCTCGATCCACCAAGGTCGGTTAGCCGGATCGACCCAAAGGAGTTCGCGAATGAAAGAAGGTATGGAACGGAACAATTACGCCCCCAGAGTCTGACGGCGCAATCGGTCTACATCGACCTTGCCGGTAACTAGATCATAGCGCGTGCGTAACTCCAACAAGGCCACGACCTGCGGGCCGATCAATAGGCTGGATACATTTGAGCAACTTCCGAGAACATGCCACAAATCGTTTACGAACTGCAGGCGGTACATATAATTGGGCCGCCCACAGTTACTGGAAATCAGTACATCGCAAAATTTGCAGCGGCGCGACGAATGTCGGCTATGCACCAAAAACAGTGACTTCAGCTGAATCAGTTTCACCACTGCTCACAACACTTCGCGTCTCGCCCTTCGTAGGGCTCCAAAACATTCGCGTGGTCCAGTTCGAATTGATATTCGTTGTCTTCGTCCGCGCCGTCAAACGCATGCCGTTCAATGCGGAGGGGCGCGATGGAAATGCGCCGGTGGTGCTCTCTGGGCCTCGCCCGATACCAAACAGCAGGTGTTGCGGCTTCAGCAACCTCTATCTGATATGTCGGACGGGGGCAGACCCGCTTGTCCGGCACTATGGTGAAAGTTACGGTCAAAGGATGTAATGCAAATGGGAAAGCTCGGATGTCTGTTCAAACCGGTTACCTGCTAATCGCCGATATTACCGGTTATACCGGATATCTGACCCGGTCGGAGTTGGAGCACGCCAACCCAATCATCCGTTCTTTGCTTGAGGCGGTTGTAATTGAACTAAAGGACCCAATGAAGTTGCGAGGTCTCGAAGGCGACGCCGTTCTTGCCTACTCGACCGGGCCCTTCCCCTCTGGCGAGACTTTCCTCAATATATGTGAAAGCCTTTATCGGGCGTTCGCCGAACGCCGTCGGAACATCGTGCAGAACACAACTTGCCCCTGCAATGCTTGCCGCAACGTAGCCGATCTTGATCTGAAGATCCTCGCGCATCACGGAAAATTTGAGAAACTGTCGATCGGACCGATGAAGGATATTTCCGGTGCTGACGTCATACTCGTGCATCGTATGGCGAAGACAGATGTGAAGGAGGATACTGGTATCCTCAGCTACGCCCTGTTCTCGGAAGACGCGTTCCGGGCAATGGGCATCGAGTCTGACCTCATGCAATACAGCGCTCAGTTCGAGCACTTTGGTGACGTGCCCATGCGGGTCTATGACCTTGCAGCCGCCTGGCAAAGATACCGCGAGATTGCCGGGCCGGTCCGCGTTTCCGATGAGGATGCTGTGTTAACAACCCGGCACACACTGAAGGCACCACCGGTAGTGGCCTGGGTGATGCTTACGGACCCCCGGCTCAAGATGCGCTGGATGATGTTGAGGGACGCTTATCGGGAAGGGGGCGCGTCGCGAACATCCGCCGGCGTCCGCCTGCACTGCGTGCATGAAGCGGCTCACTTTCAGATGCTGATCGTCGACTGGCATCCTTTCGAATACGTGACCGACATCCTCCACAATTCTTCCATTGAGGGCCTTACAAACCTGGAGACCTATGAGTTGGTCCCGGTAGAAGAAGGAACCGAGATCGTGTTTCGGATGGGGCAGCTGACTGGCGCCAACGGCAAACACCATCCAGCAGAGGAATCTGCAGTTATCGATCTATTTGAGAATTTTTACCCGGTGGCTTTCAGTATTCTGGACGAAATGGCGTTGGAGTTCCAACAAGAGAAACAATAGTAATGAGAATGATGCTTGGGCGACTATTAATCGGAACCACCATTGTGAGGCAGCCGGTCGCTGTGAAAATCCCTCGCTCAGGGTTTTCAACCGCCCAGCGATCAGGAACGTGTTGCTGTCATAATTTTCGAAAGTTGGCTACAGAATAGGCGAGGTTTTATCATTGCCAACGTTAGGCAAAGCGGTCGCTGACGCAATGCTGTTTAACGGTGGCATCTTTGCGCTCTTGGGACCTCCATCCGTTTTCCAGTTTCGCTCGCGCAGCGAATGTCTCCTTTGACGGGCCACACCGCAGCGACGGTGATTAAGGTCGAACGACCGCTGGGGACCGTCAAAGATGAGCCAACCCGCCGCGCCACTACTGATGCTGCGCTGCCTCTGAGGTCGGTTGTGAGTCCAAAGTATTTGAGACAGCGCGTCGTACGAACGTCTGATTACTAAGATTGGGATACAGTACCCGGTTTTTCCGCTAGGTTTCAAATTGAGGCGTGAACCCTTTTGGATGCACAACAGTCTTACTCTCGCCATCCAACAGCACACTCGGTGTTTTTTAGACCTCTTGTTTAATTCGACTATTCTGAGACCTCATGCGCCGCAAAGGCATCCGCATAGTCGGGATGCCATCGTGAAATAGCCGGGCGATTGTTGATAATATCACCCGCGGCCCATTCAACCCGTTTGCGGTCGAGCTCTTCGGGCACATCATTGTCCGGGCAAAGTATATAGAAATCCCCGTCCGACATGCGCTTCAGCAAATAGTCAATTGCCTCTTCACTGGTCCAGGCGGCGGCAGGTTTTTCCGGCATGAACTTCTCAATCATTCTGGTATAGGTAAATCCCGGCACAAACAGATGAGCGGTGATAGGCACTTCAGCCTGTCGCAAATCGTGTGCCAACATTTCTGTCATGACCTTTACGGCGGCTTTGCTGGTATTATAAGCAGGGTTTCCGGGCGGTGTGGTAATGCCCTGTTTTGATCCGGTGTTGATCACGACAGCCGGGCGCGCCGCTTCGATCATGCGCGGCAGAAAAGCATGCACGCCATTCATGACGCCGAAAAGATTGACCTCTAGTAGTTTGCGCCAGTTTTCCGTGTTTTCCCAACTACCGGTTGGCGCGGCGATACCGGCATTATTCATCAGGACAGCCACCTCACCCAGCGCAAAAGCCTGATCCACCAAGGTGTTCACAGCAGAGGTGTCTGTGACATCAGTCGGAACTGCCTGAACAGTTGCGGATGACCCAGCTTGATCGCGCAATTCCGCCTCGGCGCTGGCCAAGGCCTCGCCCGCCAAATCGACCAGCACAACCCCTAGACCGTCCTGAATAAATCGTTGGGCCGCGGCTTTGCCGACGCCGCTGGCCGCCCCGGTTACAACGGCAAAGCCGCCTTTTTCGATAGCTTCGCGGTACATGGATCATCCTCTTTTCCTATGAATGACTGAACGGCCCTTCAAGGCGCCATCTTTTGCTTGAGATCGCCGATGAACGTTTCGTCATTCTGTTGTTTGCGCGCATCAAGCAGTTCTTCAGCATCAGGCCCTGCGCGAAAACGCAGGCGGTTTCGGGTCTCGGTTGCCGCATCCCAAATGACCTGCGCGACAGTTTCTGGTGCTGAAGGGTTCGCGGCCAGTTTGCCGAACAGGCGCCTCATGGCTTCGCCCATTGGTGCATAGTCCGGCAGGTTCTCATCCATTGCGAAATCGAAAGAGCTGCCGCCAAAGTTAGTCCGTATCATTCCAGGTTGGACGATACGGACCCGAATGCCAAGGGGTTCCATCTCGTAGTGCAGTGCTTCAGAAAGCCCCTCTACTGCGAACTTGGTGCCATGATAGAGCGCGCCGAGTGGAAATGCGATCTGTCCGCCGATGGAGGAGATGTTGATGACTGTGCCGGACCGGTTCTGGCGGAAATGAGGCAGAACCGCTTTGGTCACTTCCATCAACCCGAGCACGTTGGTGTCGAACTGACGCCGGATGCGGTCCATTGTGAAGGCCTCTAACGCACCATATGCGCCATAGCCCGCATTGTTCAGCAAAACATCAATCTGTCCAAACCGTTCGATGCCATCTCGCACGGCCGTTGCAATTGAGTCCGCATCCGTCACATCCAGTTGGGCCAGATGCACGCTATCCAAAGCCCCAAGATCCGTGCTGCCTGCAGGGTTGCGCATCGTGGCGACGACATTCCAACCCTTCGCTTGGAAATGTCGGGCGGTTGCCGCGCCAATTCCGGATGAGGCCCCGGTGATCAGAATGGTTTTCATGTTTTTGCTCCGCAAGTTACGAAACACATAATAGTATTTAGGCACGGATGGGTCTTTAAGTATTATCCAGTTTTCTTGCACAATGCTCCAGAAGTGGAGATCTTCTGTAAAGGTTTTCCCACCTCCGTGCTATCGATAAGAGCAACCACTGGAGGCGTATATGGGATCTCAGACACTATTGGACTATGTTCTGGCACTGCTTGACCGCGCGGGCGTCGCGCAGGGCGTACTGACACAGAAGGAAAGCGAGACGGTTTTTCTCATTCACCCGTCGACCACCCTAAACGACGCCAATGTCTACCGCCCGCTGTTGTGCGCGGTCCTACAAGGCGCCAAAGAGGTAGGAACCAGTAACAGAACACTCACTGTTCGGGCCGGGCAGTCGCTGATCGTCAGTAACGCGCTGCCGGTTGTCTCAAGGATCACAAAGGCCACACCCGAACGTCCCTACGTCGCGCTCGTGTTCCCCCTCGATCTGGAACTCTTGCGCGTCCTGGCCTCGTCAGGGCCGCGGTCGTCTACCTATCAAGTGTCGGATCCATTTTCGATCTGCCTCGCTGAAACCGATCACGAAATGAAAAGCGCCCTATTGCGATATTTTCGCCAGTGCGAAACCGAAGAGACACGTCACATGCTCGCTCCGATCACGGTGCGGGAAATCCATGCCCGCCTGCTGACTGGGCGACATGGTGGCACGCTCCGAAAACTGGCGTGGCACGAAAACACGGCAAGCCGGATTTTCGCAGCTACACACGAAATCCGGTCAGATTTAGCTAAATCCCTAGTCGTTGGAGAACTTGCAGGGCGCGTGGGTATGAGCACTTCGGCATTCTTCGAACAATTCAAGGCTGTTACGGGAACCTCGCCGCTGCAATACCAGAAAGACTTGCGTTTGCTCCAAGCCCGGAATGAGCTTCAAACCACCGGCTCAAAAGTCTCAGAGATTGCCTACGGGGTTGGATATGAAAGCTCGGCTCAATTCTCAAGAGAGTATGTCCGCAAATTCGGACGTTCCCCAAGACAGGACCGCGTTCCCGAATCTGTCCAATAGGGCTGCAGGTATAAAACCAAACGTCGCAGCCCCGACACGAACCTAGGCTTTCGAACCGATCAATTTTTGAAAGCGGCCATTGGCGCAATCGAGGAATTGGTACATTTTCTGCAAAGTGTGAATCGGCCGGGCCACAGGTACTCTGACTCGACCATGAGTTCGTCTACCACCCATTTCTCAATAGAGGCGCGGGTGCCCTTGGATATTTCGAAGCGCACAGGTTTCTGCGTCTTGCTTCGAAGTACTGAAGCCCGTTCCTTGATCTGACCCGATGACATGACATCTGTCATTTTATTTTTACCAGATTGCAGCCGCGGAGCTTACTGTCGGTTGCCATGTTGAAGAGCGCAAGATCGCGATGGTTTTCGGCAAGCTCGAGGCGCACTCGGATCGCCCAGACATGTTTTGTTTTCAAGGGGTGCTTCTGACCCACGACACGGCCTTTGTTCCAGGCTGGGCGAAGTGCGCGAATGGCCGGTAAGTTTGGTGTTTCCTTAACTGATCCTCCAATCCGTCATGCCCACTCAGGAGGATAACCCGACGTTGACGCAACCCTCGCTGCCTGCCAAGACCTCCCTAACTATGTGTGCGAGCTTTTTCGGGGTCGTAAATCGGGCTGGACACAATTGTTGCGTTTGTCGCGAAGTCATTTCCTGAAACCTTTAGCGTGGTTCCGATGGTAAGCTCAGGCTGAACATGCGCAAGGGCGAGCGATTTGCCCAAACGGTGCGAGAAGCAGGGGCTGTTGATGACGCCCACCGCCGCGCCATTCAATAACAGGGTTTCTCCGCCATCGACCATGTCAGAATGATCGATATCCAGGCAGAAGTTATTGACCTTTTCGGAACCTTTTGCAGTCATGACGGCCGATTTGCCGCGAAAATCGCCCTTGGATTTGTTGACAGTAAAGCCAAGGCCGACCTCCCAGGGCGTGTTGACTTCGGTCATGTCATATCCGTAGAATAGCAGCCCCGCCTCGATCCGCACCTTGTCGAGTGCTGTAAAGGAGCAGGGCATGACGCCTGCCTCCGCCAGTTTGTCCCAAATGTCGGTGATCACAGAGCCATCGGCAAAAATCTCGTAGCCGCGTTCGCCGGAATATCCGGTACGCGAAATGCGGCAGGGATGACCAAAGAGCACAGCAGGCGCATGTTCAAAGTAGCCCAGTTTGGCGAGATCGATGTTGATATGAGCATTGAGGATATCCAGCGAGGCTGGCCCCTGCACGGACAGGTCATGCAAGTCATCGGTAAATTCGATCTGCACGTTCCGCCCTGCCGCCGAATTCTCCAGGAGCGCCATCGTGTTGCCCGAGCCATGCACGATCATCCATTCGTCACCGCTGTTGTTGGACACTATGGCATCGTCGGCGATCCCGCCCTCATCTGTCAGAACGCACAGGTAAGCCGCCTTTCCCGGTGTGACCTTGGAAAGATCGCGTGTGGTAAGGTGATCAAGAACCGCTTGGGCGTCAGGACCGCGCACGAACACCTTTTTCAGAGGCGACATGTCAAACATTCCCGCGCGTTCGCGAACCGCATCGTGTTCATCGTTGGGGTCGGTGCGGTAGGTCCAGGCGGTGCCCATACCATTCCAATCCTCAAGCCCCGATCCAAGCGCGGTGTGGCGGGATGCAAGCGCGGATGTGCGGCTAAGTTCTTCGGCCATGGGGGTTCCTCTCTCTAGTACCATTCGTCCGGCATTCGTGCTTTGCGATCTGACACGAAGTCTTCAAGCGCGGCTTGGATTTCGGGTTCCATTTCGGGGCATTGATAGTCGTTCAACATCTGACGCCACCGCCCAGTGGCACGTTGATCTGTTGTAAGAGCACCATTTTCGGACCAGGTTTCGAAGGGTCCGGCGTCAGAAATCTGTGGCTCAAAATTCGCCGTCGCATAGTGCCGTAGCGTGTGACTGGTCGACAGGAAATTTTCGCCCGGGCCTGCTTCGAAATAGGCATCACGACCAAAGGCCTCGTCATCCGTTTTGAAGCCCTGCAACAGTTTCAGCATCGCGCCACAGTGGTCGAGATCCATGATGAATTTCTCGTAGGACATCACAAGCCCACCTTCGAGCCAGCCCGCTGCGTGCCAAACCTGATGAGCCCCGGACAAAAGCGTGGACCACATTGCACCGGTGCTGTCCTGCATCGCGTGCCCGTCGGGCGCATTGGAGGCGGTGATCTGTCCGCCGCCGGACCGCACAGGCACGCCAAGCCTTCGTCCCAATTGAGTAAGCGCCATCGTGGTCATGTTCGCCTCGGGCGATCCAAAGGTCAGAGCGCCCGTACGCAAGTTCATTGTGGAGTGGAACGAGCCGAAGACCACCGGACAACCAGGGCGCACCAGTTGCGCAAGCGCAATGCCAACCATCGCTTCGGCCAGAGTTTGCGCCGCTACCGCCGCCGGCGAAAGCGGCCCCATGGCACCCGCGAAAATCGCTGGGGAGACGCAGACACATTGGCCTGCCTCCGCATAGATACGCAGAGCCGACGACATGGTATCATCATAAACCAGCGGCGAATTGACGTTGATATTTGCCTGCATCACCGCGTGACACTTCATGAAGTCGCGCCCAAAGACTAAGCGAGCCACCTCGATACTATCCCGCGCACGATCGGGAGCTGTGACAGATCCCATAAAGGGTTTGGACGACAGCGTCAGATGCGCCAGCATCATGTCCAGATGTCGTTTGTTCACCGGTACATCTGTCGGCTCGACCACCGTGCCGCCGGAATGGTGCAAGGCAGGCGCAGTGTAGGTCAGTTTGACGAAATTGCGGAAGTCCTCCAGCGTCGCATAGCGGCGGCCATTCGCCAGATCGCTGACAAACGGAGAGCCGTATCCCGGCATCAGCACAACATTGTCGCCGCCAAGTGTCACTGTTTTGGCCGGGTCTCGGCCATGCAACTGAAATTCACTAGGGGCGGTAGCGCAAAGCGCGCGGATGTGACCCGGTTCAAACCGTACACGTTCGCCATCGATGCGTGCACCAGTTTGGGCGAAGTGATCCAGCGCTGTACGATCTCCTCGGAACTCGACACCAATATTGTTCAAAATCCAATCGGCTTGATCTTCGATCCGGGTCAGTGCCGTTTCGCTCAGAAGATCGTATGCAGGTATTTTGCGCCCCGAGAACGGCGTGCCCTCAGAGGGCTCATTGTCACGGGCCAAGCGGCGTCGGCGCACGCGTCTGCGGTGCCCCGTCAGTGTTGATGTGTCTGCTACAGCGTTCAAAGGGTCCAACGTCATTTGTTCGTTTCGCGCAACTAGGTGCAAATTTTGGGCTTAAAAAATTATGTTGAAAATCGAAAATTTCTTTTCTCAGTGTTTAGAAAATTTGTACGCTATACTCATGGCTGCCCGCTTTCATCACCACGACTTGCTTAGGCTATTTGCTGAGATCGCCCGTTATTCCAGCTTTTCGACGGCGGCGTCGGCGCTCAATATGACAAAGGGTGCGATCAGTTATCAGATCAAAACGCTTGAGGCCGATCTGGGGATGGCCTTGTTTCAGCGCACAACGCGGGGTGTCACACTCACCGGTGAAGGACTGAAACTGCTCGCAATCTGCCAGACCCGATACGAAGAGATCGAAACCGAAATTCAGGCGTTGAAAGGGATTTCATCGCGCTCTTTGACTGTTGGTGTCTCGACCTATTTCGCTGCGCGTTGGCTGTCGCCACGCCTGATGTCATTCATGCAAAGCCACCCGGACGTGCAGCTTCGCATTCAGCCGATGGTCGAGTTTTCGCATGCAGAGATGCAGGAAGTGGACTTGGCAATCAGGTGGGGCAACGGGAATTGGAGTGACGGTACCGTTACACCGTTCATGCACTTACGGCCCTATCCAGTAGGTAATCGGGCGGCGGCCGACCTGGTGAATGAGTTGGGAATAGAAGGCGCAATGTCGCAACTTACGTTGCTGAGAGATCGCGATGACAGCAGCGCCTGGTCAGATTGGCTGAACGTCGCAAAGCTTCCTCGGCAATCAAGGCGAGATGTGCTGATCGTTCCTGACCCGAATGTCCGGGTGCAAGCCGTCATCGACGGACAGGGCATCGCTTTGATGGATGACTTGGTTGGGGACGATTTGAATGCAGAAAGGCTGTTTAGATTGTCGGAAACCGTTCTGCCTGAATACGGGTATTTCTTAGTTCAGCCGCACAGAACCGCCCCAATTGGCGCAGTGCGGGCATTCTCGGATTGGGTTCAGAGCCAGGCCTGATGGTACTCCCCCTTGAGCGGCGTCAAGAAAAATATTATACGGCATATAAATAATATGAGGAAGATCCAGACGATGCCCACAGGACATATTATGATGGCAATGAGTCTAGACGGCTTTGTTGCAAGGCCGGATCACAGGCTGGATTGGTTGGATAAGCAACCCACCAAGGATGAAGACCACGGGTTCACAGCCTTTCAAGACAGTGTCGACGTGATCGTAATGGGATCGGGATCATACCGGACGGTTAGGGGGTTTGGAGCGTGGCCATACACGAAACCGGTGGTGGTTCTCAGTCGTTCGATGACAGCCGACGACATCCCTAGTGACCTGCGCGACAAGGTTGAGGTTTCAGACAAATCTCCAACCGAATTGATGCAGAGCTTTGACGCGCGTGGTTTCAGCCGAGTTTATGTGGATGGCGGAGCAATCGTTCGCTCTTTCCTCAAAGCCGGGCTGATTGAAGACATGCGGATCACCTTGATTCCCATCCTAATCGGGGAAGGCATTCGGATATTCGGCGAGACACAAGGTGACGTTGATCTGGAACTGGTGTCGGTTAGCAGCTTTCCCTCCGGTCTGGTGGATCTCGATTACAGATTGAAAATCGGATGACGAAAACTTCCCCACCAGGGCGGCCGCCAAAGGCTGAGCAGCGCCTTTCGAAACAGCTGATCCTGAAAACTGCATTGCCGATTGTCCAAAGCAAAGGCGTTGACGCGCTATCGTTTCGCATGCTCGCCAATCAGCTTGGGGTCACCCCGATGGCGGTGACCTATCACGCTGGCACCAAGAGACAGCTTTTATCCGGTCTGGTGGAAAATGCTTTCGCCGGCGTTCTGGATGGCGTGGACGGAGATACTCCGGTTGAACGCGCCCAAAGCATCATGATGACCTACTATGGATACGCCTTGAAGAACGCCAACCTTCTGCGCGCGATCCTTGAGGATGTGACGCTGATGAGCGCGGATCTCATAAACGTGTCCGGGGAATTAAAGGCCAGCACGGACCAGCTTGAAAACAGCGATGGCGGCGACGTCCTTGTTCACGTGCTAATAGACTATGCACATGGGTTTGTACTCTCTGCCTCCAGCGGAGAAAACAATCCCCTGACAACAGATGACTTTCTGCGCGGGATTGACTGGATTCTTGATCAAGCAGCTGGTGACCGCGAGGTCCGGTTGCGGAGAAAACAAGCGTATCAGGGTGGTCCGGCAGAACGACCTTAACGACCCAAACATCCACACTGGGCTGTGTCTTCGCGACTGCAGCGAATGACCGGTAAGCGAACTGCGAGCGTAGAATCGTTAAGGCAGTGTGAAGGTCCGGAATGGGCCATCTTTGGGGATGGCCTTGTACCTAATTTCCATGACGCCTGAGCACAGTTCTGAGGTACTCGGTCGAATGCCAGGTTTGATATGCACAGAATACCCCGGCGCAGCCTTTAAGTGTCAACTGATGCTTGGCCGATTGCTGGATGGATCCACGATATGTCCGTCCAGTTTCTGGATCGCGTAGCGCGCTTTTCCATACCGTGCCGTCAAAGACCAATTCGGTCAGGATCATATCACCAACCTGCGCATGGGGCGTGTCGTCCTTGTTCCAAACCCAAACAAGACGTCCACACTTTATTGCTTTATTCGATGTGCAATCTTCAAACGCGACGATCACGCCGAGTCCGGGGGACGCGTAGTGGCCTTTTAGGTCAAAGGCATGTCCTTGGGTGGCCAACATACCCACGATAACCGCAATCACCAAAAGAGCTGTTTTGACCATTCGGATGCGCAATCGCGGCGCGACGCGGGCGAATTCGGTCAAGTATCTTGGATGCTCGGTCTTCATGAACCGATCCCACCACGAAAAATAGAGCCCGTGGTTATAGCCCGCATGTGCATGGTGCATATCGTGATGAGTAACGCTCGTGAGCCAGCCAAAGACCGGCCTGCCTTTTGCATTGGCAGGGAAGATTTCGATCCCGCAGTGCCCGATTGCATTGCGCAGCATCATATGGGTCACAAAGATGAAAAGCGCGACAGGGTGTGTTGGCAGAATGATAAGAACGAAAGGCAAGTAGACGGCGTTCACCACGGCCTCGCCAACGTCAAAGCTGTAGGAGGTGAAGGGAGTCGGTTGGTGTGACTTGTGATGCAAGCGGTGAAACCGGCGAAACAGGGGCGGGTAGTGCAGGGCGCGGTGCGTCCAATAGAACCACGCATCATGAAGGATAATCAGCACCGCGATACTGAACGCGAAATAGGTCCAGCCATATGCGGCTATGTCTTGGTAGATTGTGATGACACCTACCCTCGCACCAAGCGCGATGGATGTCCCTGCGGCAGTAAAGATAAGCACTGTGCGCAGGCTCGTTAGAATCTCGCGCAGGATTTGACCTTGTGGCACTGCAGAGGGTCTAATTTTCTGCGCACCAAGACGCCGTGCCAGCATGATATTGATCAATAGATACGTGCCGCCGGCGCCAAGAATATACCGTAAGAGGTCTCCGCCGAAGACATCCGTGTAGATGGATAAGAGTGTGGCTAACTGAGTCATTGTCTGCTCCGAATGCGAATTGACATGTGGCGGACAGTGGCTGGCGACGCAAATCAGAGCGCGCTGAATTTGAAAACCGATCCGTTTCTTGCAAAATCGGCGAGGATTTTTCAGTTTCAGTATGGCTATACCGTTGACCGGCGGGGTAAATCCGACTTCGATTGCGCCTGTTATGTCAGACCCAATGATTTTGGATATCTTCCTGCGCGGCAGTGCCATCGGCACACTCGCGTTATGCGCCGCTGTCTTCATGAGAAACGGGGGATTCCAGCGGAAAAGCATGGCAGTAGTCTTGCTGTGCCTCAGTTTTGGCCCCTACTTGATTGTGTCCTCACCAAGCATCGATCTAACCGACGGCCCGGTTCGGATTGTGCTTGTGATGATCGCAGGTGTGATCCCTGTCTTGCTCTATTGGGCCGTGATTGAGCTGTTCCTGGATGACCTTTTTGTTCGACCTTGGCAGATCTTGACCGCTGCGTTGATAGTGGGTTTGGCATGGCTTTCTCAACTACAGCTGCAACTTGGTGCAATTCGCGGTATCTGCGTACTGATCTTCTTTTTCCATGGCCTGTGGATCGTAGTTTCAGGTCAGGCAGGGGATCTGATCGAGGCCCGTCGCCGGTTTCGGCGTTGGTTTCTGATCTGGATCCTCAGTTTGGGAATTCTCATTACCGGATTTGAAATCACCCATCTGGATAAAGCGCTTCCTGTCTGGGTATTTGCACTACAGGCAAGTGCGTTTTTCCTGTCTGCAAGCGCGTTCCTGCTGTGGTCGGTTCGCGTGGTTCCAGACATCTGGATACCGAGCACTCCAAAGCGGGATGACCAAGCCAACCCGGCGCAGTCCGCGCTCATAACGCGTATTGAAGCCGCGATGTCTGAGGGGCTGTGGCGCAGCGAAAGGCTGACCGTTGCCCAAGTGGCCGCACATCTTGGGACACAGGAACACCGCATTAGGTCCGCAATCAATCAAGGCTTGGGGCACCGGAATTTTGCGAGCTTCGTGAACGCGTTCCGCATTCAAGAGGCGCAATCCATGTTATCATCGCCCGAGCTGGCAGAGCGCTCGGTCCTGAGCATCGCTTACGATGTGGGGTTTTCCTCACTGGGACCATTCAACCGCGCCTTTCGCGCTCAAACCGGGATGACGCCTTCGGAATTTCGAAGGGCGCATTTACATGAAACGACAAAGTCACGTTTGTAAGCTATCCGCAAAACCACCTTCCAAGCCTGCTTTGCAAAAAAAATCAAAATTACGGCTGCCGTACCGCAGCAACGATCAATGAGGCGGACGTCTGCCAAGGGTTGTTGCCAATACCCGTAGTACAGCCTGCTGTCGTTCGGGGCTTGGGAGTGCGCAGTAATTGGAGCCAATTTGTTGCGCTTGATCGCGTTGGTCGGCCTTCAGTTCACCCGAAGAAGCCGAACCCCGACGCATCTGTGTCGCAAATTCTAATAGGATGTGCGCTCTGACCGACGGTCCCACACTGCTAAACTTGGTTTCTTCCGCAGATCATACCGCTTCTGGATCATTCCAATGGAGGAGACCCATATGTCTGCGAATGAAGACAACATACGTCAACCCGGCTTAGTGCTGGCGCTTGTGCCAATCGTGCTGACCCTGTGTGTGCTTGGGCTGCAGCTATTCTATTTCGGCGATTTTACCCCGCACATCCCTTTGGCCTTCGGGATCGCGATCACCGGCATCGTTGGCCTTATGTTGGGTCACAAATGGCCCAGCATCGAAGAAGGCGTGTTCCACGTCATTAATATATCCCTGCCGTCGGTCTCGATACTGATCACGGTAGGTATGATCATTGGCGTGTGGATCGCAAGCGGCACCGTCCCGACGCTGATCTATTACGGTCTCAAGATATTGTCGCCCGAGCTTTTCCTTGCTGCAGGAATGGTCCTTTGCTCCATTGTCTCTGTTTCATTGGGCACATCGTGGGGAACAACCGGTACAGTTGGTTTGGCGCTGATGGGGATTGGTGCCGGGTTTGGTATTCCAATGTATTGGACGGCAGGGGCGGTGGTCTCTGGCGCGTTCTTCGGCGACAAGATCTCGCCTTTGTCGGACACAACTAACCTTGCCCCAGCCGTGACGGGGACCAATCTTTTCGATCACATTCGGAACATGCTTCCGACCACAGTTCCTTCGATGCTGATCGCGCTGGTGATTTACTTTGTCGTCGGTTTCACACTGATCGACACGTCGCAGGTTTCGTTTGATCGTATTCACGCGATCACAACCGCGCTGGACGACGCATTTTGGATTTCACCGATCATGCTGTTTCCGGCGGTTCTGGTCATCGTTTTGGCTGTCATGAAGCAACCTCCGATCCCGTCGCTGTTTGCGGGGGCTGTTGCGGGCGGTGTTATGGCAATCTTTTGTCAGGGGGCCGGGCTTCATGAAACGTTCACTTTTGCCAACAGCGGCTATTCAATCGATACCGGGGTTCCGGAGATAGACCCTTTGCTAAACCGCGGGGGTATTCAGTCGATGATGTGGACCATCTCACTGGTGCTGCTGGCCCTGGGTTTCGGCGGAGCGCTTGAACGCGTGGGTTGCCTTCAGGCTATCATCAAAGTCGTCATATCGAAGGTGAAGTCGTTCGCCGGCATACAGATTTCCGCTATCATGACGTCTGTCGCCACCAATACCGTTGCAGGCGATCCATACTTGTCCATCGCACTGCCGGGCCGAATGTATGCGCCTGTCTATCGCGCGATGGGCTATTCCCCGCTGAACCTGTCCCGCGCCGTCGAGGAGGGCGGAACGCTGGTGTCCCCTCTGATCCCATGGAATGCAGGTGGTGCCTTTGTCATCACGGCACTTGGTTTGGGGATCGCGGACGGGAACTTCGAGAACCTGCTGTACATCCCGCTCGCATTTGCTTGCTGGCTGTCACCGGTCATCGGTATCATCTATGCCATGACCGGGCTCTTCTCACCAAAGGCGAGCGAAGATGAGATCCGCTCGTGGGAGGAAAGCGGTGAGCCTGTTGCCCAGATGAGCGCCTGACCGTACCGCACCAACACCGCAACAGGTGTTGGTGCACTTCATCCGCCTTGGTCGATACTGGGAGGAGAGACAATGAACCCGAGAAACTTTGTTCCAAAAGGTGCGGCCAGCTATCGCATAGACCATGAAGGGTCGGCCAAAGAAATCTACTTCTTGCTATTGCCGAAACTGACCATGCTGGCCTTTAGTGCTGCGGTAGAGCCACTGAGGATCGCCAATCAGGTCACCAACAAAGAGCTTTATAAGTGGTTTCTGATCACCGAAGACGGGACACCGGTTTCCTGTTCCAACGGGATTGAAATTACGCCGGACTTTGCATTGCTCAATCTTCCGCGATCCTCGCGGTTGTTTGTTTGTTCAGGCATTGAACCAGCCGAAAGTACGAACCCCAAAGTCCTGTCCTGGATCAGTAGACAGAGAACCTTTGGCTGCAATCTGGGTGGAATTTGCACCGGCGCTTTTGCCCTGGCTAAGGCCGGGGTTCTGCCGGGAAAAAGGTTTACGTTGCACTGGGAAAACCACCCGGCTTTCATTGAAAGTTTTGTCGATTTGGAGCCATCGGCAAACCTGTACGAGATTGACAACGAGCTTATGACATGTGGTGGTGGAAATGCCGCAACCGACATGATGCTGGACATGATCGAATCCGATTTCGGAAACGATCTGGCGGTCATCGTATCGGACATGTGCATCCACTTTCGATCCAACAATAGCAAAACGCTTCAGAAATCGGCCTTCTCGGTGGCCTTGGGCAGCCGCAATCAATACCTGATCAATGCTATGCAGATCATGCATGAAAACCTGGAAGAGCCGCTGGATATCTTTGAAATCGCGGAAGCTGTGCAGATATCGCGTCGTCAGCTGGAACGTCTTTTTCAAAAGTATGTCGAAATCTCGCCCGTCCAGTTCTATATCGAACTGCGCGTCGCGAGGGCATACGCACTGCTCAGCGAAACCGAGATGTCGGTCGCCGAAATTGCGGCAGCCACTGGCTTTAGCAGCGCTACTCAGCTGACCGTACGATTCAAGAAACGCTACGGCGAGGCGCCAACTTCTTTCCGGAGAGGATGGTCTGAAAGACGCGATTAGATTGCATCTGACCAGTATCGGAAGTCAAAAATTTCGAATTTTTGATTTAGGTAATGTGCGGTTAGGGTCGGGCATCATAACCAATAAATGACGAGAGCCGCGAGCGCGATTGCATAGCGTCTTGTGCGACCCGTATTCCTTGGCGCATCGCGCCAGCGCAACCCATTGCTATTGATGAAGATAATCCTACTCTGAACACGTCGATCATCTACACGTGGCTTGCCATGAGACTTAGGAAAGAAGGGCTCAAGGCGCGCCATCTGCTCGTCGCTCAGCCAGAAAAGGTCAGGCATGGTAACCGCTTGTTTTCGGCAACGTGAATCACGCTGAAACCAAAAATCAATGTGTCCTGAGCCCAACCACGGTCCGCTTTCCGGCTCTCGGTTCGCGAGACGTTAAGGCTCCCAAGGCCTACGCTTATCGGCGTATCATCTGCGAAATCAACCACCGATACGATCCGGATTTTGACTGCACAGGCAAATTGATCGAAAGTGGCGGAACAATTTGGTCGAAAGTGACCATGTCGCAATGAAGCGCCTACTTAGGTACCGTCAGAGCATTCGAGCCTTGCGAACCGTGAGGGCAACACTGAGTGGGATAGAGACGATCCGGACCAACAAGCGCGGTCACATTTGACACAAATAGACCGGTGTTCGAGGAGAGACCGGCTTCATCTCAAACTGTTCGAGCGCGTATAGTCCGGCCGCATGCGCTGCACTTGACCCAGCTTCAACCAATTAACGCAACAGTCCTCTTACCGCAGGTCACCGATCCGACCAGCACCCCTGTACACGTCGCCAAACCCTGCGATCAGCCGTAGGCAGAATAAATTCGACCTAGCAGACCTCGGGCACCTTCGTCAGAGGTGATGCGCGCAGAATGCGTTCGTAACCAAGATGCGCACCTAGCGGATCTTTGTGTGGCACCTCGCCGGGCAGGGTCTCGACAACGAGGCAGCTGAGCGGTGCATCGGGGCCGAGCGTTATGTCGGCCAGAAGACTCGTGATCTCTGCGGCCGACCAGCTTGTCTGGCCGGCGGGCTCGGTTGTGGCGGTAAATCCAAAGCTTCTGTCATCGAAGGGCTGGCGCGGGCGGCGCGGAGCTGCAAGCTGGCGACGACCCAGAAGCACGTTGCGCCGGTCTTCGTCATCAGCTTGCACCGCTTGTACGTAAAGCAGCACCCAAAGGTCGGTGCGTGGCACCACAGGTTGCACGGAGCGACCATTCTTGACCGGGTCGGCGAATTCGGCGCTGACGGTCAACCGCTGGGTCGAGCGGGTGACGCCGCAGGTGAGCGGAGGCGGCGCGTGCTGGATACCTGCGACTTGCAGGGGCCGCCCGTATCTGCCTTGCGCAGTACTCCACATCTCGGCGTGACCGACGCGGAATTCGTAAAGGAAGAAACCGAAGAGTTCGGGCGCTTCGGGCGGCAGCCCTTGGGGCAGCGGTAGCATGAAGTGCCGAGGACTGTTCGTGGGCAAAAGCTTCTGCATCGCGCCCAGTCCGCTGCGGTCATCGGCCTGCTCGGGGATGATCGTGCGGATCAGTTCAAGGTCGATGGGCAGGGGCGTGTTACCCAGCGTCGGATCGCCGGTAAGATCCCCGGTGAGTACCGGATCCGGACTGGTGGCGAGCATGCGCGCGAACAGGCTATCATTCGGATCGTCGGGCGGTCGGTCGAACTCGAGCCAGACCAGCCGGGTTCGTTCCTCGGAGTGGGAATACGCTGGGTCGCGCAAGTAAGGTGATAATGCGATGCCTGCTGAGACAATCTTGGGCACCTGGCGCGGAGGCCGGGCGACAGGCAAGGTCAGATCGACCTCTTCGGCACCGTCCTCTTGTGCGGGGTCAACCTTGTATTCGGGGATGGCGGTGTATTTTAACTGCAAAGGACGCGGGAAGCTGCCGTCCGCGGGCTCGGGGTCGATCGCATCGAGGAAGATCAGCGTCGTTTCTCCATTGGCGGCGGCACGGGCGACCTCGTGGGGGGCGGACTGCCGCCAGCTCACGCGACCCACTTGGTTGCCGTCACGCTCGATGCGCAACCCACTGAGCCCATCCCATGTCCAGTCCCTTTCGATGTTGACAATGACCGCGACGATCCACTGGCTGGTCACTTCGGATTTGGTTGCGAAGCGGACTGAACCGCCGTCGGGACCGATAACTGCGTTCAGACTTGAGTGCAGTCCGAATAGGCAGCGCTGTCCCGGGCGAGCGCGCAGGCTTGCGCCCACATGATCGAGGTCGAGCGCGGAGGCAAGCCGCGCGATCGGGTTCTCGGCCCCCTGACCGGTACGACCTCCGGCACGGTTGGCTCTGACAAGCGCCCGGCTTCCCGGTTCCGTAGGTTGCAGGTAGAAACCCTCGGCCACCCATCCGCGTGGCAGGCTAATGAGGCCGCGTTCGTCCTGGGCCGGGCTGCGTAGGTAGCGCCGCGCAGTTTCGCCGCGGCGCACGTCATCGGCACCGAAGTAGTTGGGTTTGTCCGAGCAGATAGGGGTCAGGTTCAGCCGCACATTGCGCGAAGTCGGAATAGTGATCGCGCCGTCTGTGGGGATTGCCATGGTCCCGATGTCGGCGGTGTCAACGTATTCGAGATCTAGCAGGGCCTGACCATCGGCATCGAAGGCGCGCTCTATAGTGTAGAGTTGTTCGTAGACCGGCTCATCGTCTTCCGGGTTCACGTCTGGACGCAGCACTTCAACCGAGATCTCGAGGATGTCCACATCTGGGTCCGGAAGGCCAGGTGCGCGCTGCTCGGCGGCGGCCTGGGGCATATCTGCCTCAAGCTCGGCCTCGGTTCCGCCGGCCACGAGGCACGCGGGGTAGTGCAGTCGGGGTTTGCTAACTGTGAGCGAGGCTGGAGGGTCGGTGGGATCGGCTGCCGAAGGCAGGGCGGGCGTCGTACGCAGTCCAGCGGGCCGGACGTAGCGCTTCATCGTTGCGGTGTAGACAGGCTGTGCGCCAGGGTTCAGGGCCTCGGTTTCGATGCCGGGGCCACCGCCGGAAAGATCGCAAAGTCGAATGCGCAGATCGTAGGTGGTGCCATAGCGCAACGGGATATCGGGGGGCACGCCTATGACAGGTTCAGGTTCATCGTCGCCGCCCATCAGCCGGTCGGCGAAGCGGTCGACCCCCACAAGCGGCCGGCCGTTCCAGGCAGCAAAGTACGAGGGAAGCCACATGTTGGCAGTGGGATCGCCGAGGATCTTGTTCGGTCCGACCTCGACGGGGAAGTTGGCCTGAACACTACCAAGGTCATTGCCGCCGAGAACAAGAGCGGTTTCCCCCATCGTCAAAGGAACCCAGTCTGAATTGCCGGTTTCCCGGGCATCGATGCGATAGCCGCGTACGCCCATCGGCGCATCCAACGGCGCAGCACCGGGGCTAATCTGACGGTTGAACCAGGTGACTAGTTGCGAGTCGTCGCACCCGACAAGCAGGCCGCGTTCTGTCGCGGGACGCTCCGCTTCGTCCTCACCGTCCTCGTCGAAGGGGTCGGCCCAGGCCGGTTGCGCGCCATAGACCTCTTTGGCGAAGCCGTCGTCATAACGTACGGCCTCGGCGAAGATATCGTCGTAGCCTGGGATGGGTGCTGCTGTGACGGGGAACTGTACGGCCGTGAACAGCGGGCGTGGCCCCGATAGCGGGGACAGCCGCGCGGCGTAGAGACGCAGCGCTCCGGGAATGCCGGCAAGCGACTGCCACGGACTGCCGGGGGCGAGATCGACATAGACCCAGCCCCCTTGTGAGACGACGTCTGCAGGAAGGGGGATGTCGATTGCGCGAATGAGACCTACGGCTTCGGCAAGTAAAGGCTGGCGAAGTACGCCGGCCAGAACCTGGCCCCACGACAACGGTGGTGCCGTATCGGCGATGGACGTGCCTGCTGGCGGAACGGCCTTGAGCGCGCAGCGATACGTGTCATCGGTCAGAAGGAAGGGATTGGCACCTTGGCCATAGCCTGTGGCCTCGCGATAGGGCGGTGGCGCGTACTTCATGATCCGGATCGAGGCGGTGCGTGGGTCGGTAGGCGTGACGGAGTTGTCGATGGGGAGCTCGGACGCCAGTGATTGAAACAGCGTTTCGGCCTGAGGCATTGCGGGCAACGTGATCGCAGTCTCGCCGGTGGCGACGCTGGCCGGTGACGGCAGCACCGTCGGGTCCGCGATGGTGCGAACAACAACGTCGAAATCCGTTGTCGCATAGGGTGGCAGGCCCGGTGCGGGGGCCGAGGTCGGATCGGTCTGGGGGGTCACCATCAGACGTAGCGAGAGATTTGCGCCATCCCAATTCTGGAGGAACGGCAGCAGCACAAGGCGGGACACGGCAGTCATGGGGCGATCCTCCCCTTTTGGTTATTACAGCACATCTGGAGCATCCTCTTTGCCGAGGGGGCCGCGCGTGATTTCAACCATCTTTGCGTCCCAGGAGGCGGAAAAGCTCAAGACCAGGAAGACCGAGATGTCGATCGATACGGTAACTTTCGAGACGAAGAACACGGTCTCGTTGCCGGTGCCCGGTTGCGCGAGTAGTCGGGCCCCCATTGCCTCGAACCGGATGGCGACGGATATGATTGGTTTGATGGCTGCCTCGGCCTGTAGCAGAATCCCTCCGCCCCAACCCATTACGGTTTCACCTATAATGGCGATGAAGGTGAACCCAACCATACCCTTAAGCTTGAGGAAGTCGCCCGGTCCGACCTTTTTCATGTAGGCAATCCCAAAGCCGATAGTGACCACGAAGGTCGTGCCGTCCTTCACAGACATGATGAGTGAGAACTTGATGATCGCAACGGCGTATAGGCCGGGAACAGCCTTGATCGCGAACATCGGTTTGCCGCCCAGCGAGAACTTCGCTTTGGTCTTTTCCTTCGCCAAGGTGACCAGAACTTCTACGCCTGTGTCCGCAAAGATGATGTCTCCCGGCAGCGGTGAGGGCGGGATCTGAAGATCGGCACCGCTACTGGTTTTGAAGGGAACCTTCATTCCGAACGTGAATTTCCATTTATTCTCCATCCGGACATCCGGTTCGCCGGAGATACCCAGTTCCTGCAGGATTGTCAGAAGGTCCTGCACGATCTGTACGGGTCCGCCCATTCGGAGTTCGGGCGCTTCGAAACGGGTGTCGGGGTCACCAAGGGCGCTGACCTGCGCAACCGTGGTGATCACATCGCCCATATCAGTATGCGCCATGATGCGGGTGGCGTTGGTTAGGCGGAACTCCCATGGAGTTGGCTGACTGGTGTCAACTTCGTATGTGACCTCTGAGTTGGTGTAATCAACGTCGCTTTGCACGCTTCCGGCAGACGCGGTCGTGCGTCGCCCGATCCCCGCATTGAAAGTGCCGGGACCGTCAAGGCGGAAGCTGCCGCCATCAGCCACCAATGCGAAATTGGCACTCGGGAAGGGGATGCAGTCGGACTGCTCGGGGAACATGGACAACGAGTCGGCGAGGACGAAAGGATCGGCGATGATCGGGCGTTCGGTCGAGACGATGCGATTGGGTTCGGTCGGCTCGATCCGGGGTCGGCGAAAGAAGGCACGCTGCATCCCCATGGAGTGCAGGATGCCGTAATCCTTGGCCGGGTTGACGGCGAAGAGATCCTCGGGGTCGGCAAAGCGGTAAGGTTCTCCTGTCGGCAGGCCGGCTGCGCCGCGCCGGATCAGCGGCAAGCCTTCATCCTCAGGCACCGGCGAAGGGGCGCCGCTGGCGTCGAGCGTCTCGAGCACAGACCATTCGCCGCCGGGAAAGACGAGGCTGCCCCATGCAGTCATCGCGAACTCGGTTCCCGCCACAGCAATGCCGACGCGGTTCATACGCATCTTCTGCTCTCCGCCTGCGACGGCACAAACCGCTTCGACAGGGCCGCACATCGGCCCGACCTGATTGATCAGGTCGGTGTAGGTGGCGACGTCGAAGGCTGGCGGGTCGGCGGTAATGCGCACGTAGCCCAGGTGCTGTTTGACCGGTACAGGAGCGTCGGCGCCATCCATGACCAGATCGCCTTGGAAGTAGACGGCCATGAAATCCTGCCCATTGGCGGTGACGATCTGGCCGGTCTCGGCGATCTCGGTGACATTTGTGATCCGGCTTACGACTCCGGGATGAGTGATCAGGCCGAGACCTGGGAAGTCATACAGGCCATCGCCGCCCGCAACCCAGCCGGTGTCGCTGCGACCGACAATGGCGTCTGCCTTACGCTGAAGCGTGATCGTGCGCACAACAGGCACGCCGTAGGGAACCAGAACCGATTTGACGGTGACGACTTCCCGCGCGGTGCGTCCGACGGGCACGTCCAGTTCGACCTTCTCGACCTGAGTTGTGGCGTTCAGTGGGTTGTTCCACTTGCTGAAGATGCTTTCGCCATAGCCCGAAAGGTCGAGCCGCGTGACGGGGACGAGCGCAGTGCTGGGTGAACCAGCACCAAGGCTAGAGTTGAATATGCTCGTCGCGCTGGTTCCCAGGATACTGACTGGCGCACCGGGTACATCCGCAGGCACGGCAACGGGAAGTTGCACCGTATGGCCGGGCATGGCCGGGGTCTGGCGACCTGCGAGCGTGCGGTCCCGCGCGCGCAGCGAAAGCTGGTGGGCGCCTTGCATGTCATCAGGGGCCTCCGGGCGGGTTTCCTGCACCCGAACACCGCGTTCGGTATCGGTCGGCGCCGTCAATCGAGCGGAGGCAATCATTCCAAAGGGGAGGGTGACTCGCGCCCGGCTAGACGGGTGGGTGTCGCCGCGGAGCCGGTCGAGGATCGTGTCATAGGCGGGCACCGGTGCGAATGGTACGCGGTCCCCGTCGGGCAGGTCGATGACCGCGGGGACGCCGGAATTGAGAAACACCACACGTTCGGGAAAGGCGATAGCGTCCGCAGGCTCCGGCGGAACGACGACCGCGGGTTCCCATTGAACCGCAGGAAGGGTCAGCAGCACCATCCAATTGGGATCCACCTCGAAAGCCAGGTCCTCAATGGCGACGACCTGGTTAACTGCAGTCGTCGGTGCAGTGCTGGAAACTCCGATAGGATCGCGCGGGCCACGTGGTGGGCGCAGCGCGACACCAAACTGGCCCGCGCCACTGGAGACATCGAGAAGGGTGATCTTAGGGACAAATTCGAAGTCTAGCGCATCGCCAAGCGCTTTCCCCCAACTCGGATCAGCGGCGGCCGCGGCGGTGTTGGGACGCGCGGCGATGGAGATGTCGGTGACCGAGGCAACAGCCGCAACGGAGTTCGACAGTAGGTTCATGGATGCGCCGGTGTCGCCATCGTTGGGGGCCGCTACAGGCGCTGGGCCCGGGAGGAAAAAGTCCAGTGTCCGGCTGCCTGGCTGGACGCCGAACCGGCTGATCAGAAGCTGAGCGCCCCGTTTCTCGGACGTGTCGCGGATACCGACGTTGGCGGCATAAGGGTCAGGCAGTGTAGGTACGATCCCCTCCAGCCTGTAGCCTGCCCAAAGGGCGCCGGAGTTTATGCGCTCGCCATCGAAAAAGCCGTATAGAAGGGCGTTGATCGGGTCGTTGGTGCGCAGGAGACCATTCTTTATCTGAAAGCACCGTCGCCGGTCCCCGCGGTTTCGACCATAGATTGCGAGCGCGCCGATATCCCCAATCTGAGCGATGATGACGACCGCATCCAGTAAACGCAGCGGCACACGATCGCCTGCGACATCGCGCGGAAGGTCCGGGCGCAGGCTGACATCGGCCACATACTGGACGGCCTCCTGCCCGCCAGTCTGGGCGAAGTAACGCACCGAACCTTGGGTCGCACGCCCGATTTCAGCGCGTGACGCAGGTGTCACGTCGCCAATCTCGATCAGTGTGCGGTGGCCATCCTGTTCGGCTTGCAGGGCGGTGAGTGCAAGTCGCTCCTGATCGACCATCAAAGTGGTTAGCCAAAGCTGTCCGGGCGCGGTTTCAGAAGAGATTTGAGCCGAAAGTCCGGGGTCGATCTGGAGCATCAATGCGCCGACTCCCGCCGCCTCGCCCAAAAGCGCGGGGGCGATCCGCGCGGCCGGCAGTGCAAGGCCACCGCCGGTGATCGGGGCCTCGCCCGCGATCGCAAAGTCCTTGGCATCAGAGGCGGTGACCGTGAACTCCGTTTCGGTTGGGGTCATTGGCACCAACAGGCGGTTGAATTCCGGCAGGTACTGTGCTGCGGATTGCGCAGGCGTTAATTTCACCTCTTCACCGAAGGCACCAATGGTGGCGTCTGCCGTCGCTTCAATCTGATTGCCGCCAGGGCCAATGACGATCTGCAGGGCTTCTGGTGGATCGAAGATTGAGGCGCGCGCGTCGGCGCCGGCGTGGTCCAATGGGACGCCCGAAGTGCCCCGCGCGGGCGGATCCAGCAAGATATCGAGCTTGCAGGTGACATTGGTCGGGACGACGACCTCGTCGCCATTGACCGCAATTGGTGAAGAAAAAGACAGCGAGCCGCCTTTGATCCGGATGCCAGTGTAGGTGTCGCCAGCCACGGTCGCAAATAGGTTCGTTGCCATCCAAAAGCTGCCGCCCGCGAGGTCATGATCGACTTGTGCGGCGGAATGGAACACTGAGGCAAACTGGACGTGCGGGACGCTTAGGAACGGGGCACCGCCAGGGGCACGGACAAATCGGACCTGGCGGACGATCCGGAAAATATGGATCCAAATGTCACGACCGAAAGCATCACGTACTGGCCCGATGACCGCTTCGGCCGCCAAGCCACTGGTCCAGGCCGGAAGAGCGTCATTCAGTTGCGTACTGAAGATCGGAACCCGGCGCACCGCCACCACGCGGTCGGAGCCGGAGCGCAGTACTCTCTCCGCGCCGTCGATCCGGTCCCAAGAAAGCCCGTGCTCTGCAAGACTTGCAAGCGTATCGCGATCCTGGGCGCTATCGACGTAAAGTGTTCGAAGGGCCGCAGCCGCTTCCTCAGCTTCGGTTACGCTGATTTCCGCCGGAGCAGCCCCTGAAAGCGCCGCAGCGAAGGCTTCGCTCGACCCTGCCAGCGCTGCACGCCGCACGTCCAGGGCATTGGAATCGGGAACGGTATCTGGTGTGTTGGGCCGCTCGTCCTGGTTTCGCAAGAATTCTACGGCAAAGTTGTAAAGTGTTGAATCGGCTAACATATGACCTCCAAGAACAAGTGGAGAGATGCGACGATAAACTAATACTGGTTGAAGAATTGAGGTTAATAGACCGGCGTTCTTGATGAGAAATCCTAACATATTTTGCGATTCGATACGAACTTGCGACAGCGGTTTTTTCCGGTCGTCGCCTTTCCGCTTGGTTCACCGATCCGCTTTTTTCGGGTGCGAACCTTCTCGCGGGGGCTCCGAAATCCGGCGCTCGCATCGTGGCGATGAACGGTATCCGCGACCGCCACGTGGCAGATCAACAGGAACAGTCGTCTTCGGCGTCTGATCTACAAATCAGCGCCAATTTTGGCAAATCGAGGTCAGGATCAATGAAATCGGTTTAGATGCTGGATGAAGGGCGCGCTGCGAAAATGGATGAGTTCATTCGCTGGAGGCAGAACTATGTGTCGCCGGCATTTCCATCTGTGGACAGCTCCCTAGTCATTCCCTCACACCCTGCTTCAGCAGGAACTGGTTCTTGAAATTTTGCAGCCCCGGCATGACGTCGGCCTTGGCAATATCGTCACTCGCGTGGATTTCATGTTCAAGAAATTCCTTTAGTGCGTCACCGTCGTCGCTGACGAGTTCGATAATCAGGTCATAACGGCCCGCGACCCACAGGATGAAAACTACCCTTGGGTTCTTTTCAAGCCGTTCCGCCACTTGGCGTGGTGTCACGCCAACAGCCACATTTAACCCAATCATCGCGTCGGTTGTGTACTCTGTGGCCACAGGATCCGACATCGCAACAATCCGCAACATGTTGTTGTCTCGCAACCCGCTCACCCTGTTGCGGATGGTTCCTTCGGACACATTCAACTGCTGCGCAATCTCAGAAAAGGCCATCCGGCCATCTTGCTGCAGTAGCCGGATGATCTGTTGGTTCAAGTCATCCTTTGGGGACCTAATGCTCTGTGCGGTGGCGCGCATGTTTGATTGCTTTTTGACTGCCATATACCCGATGCTCGATTGCTGCATTCGTAGCTGAGACTAGGTGAGGACATCGAAATCCGCAATTCTCCCCTGTGAATTCTGTGGCGGGAAGTGCAGAAAACGACATCCATTGCCCTCGACACCCTAGATTTTAAGGACGGTGACGCGAGTCGATTGCCAGATTTTCTGTAAAATTCCGTTGGAATTGCGCCTTTCGCAATCCACACGATCCCGCTATACGAAATTCGCACCACTATGCCGTTTTTTGACCAGATTATTTCTGATTCTTGCCTCAAGATTCCAATTAGTCGCGAAAAACGGAAAAAAATGGACGAGAAATTCGATATTCGCAGTCAAAACCTCAAGTCCCGGCGCGGCGAAACAGAGCCGGCAAGTAGGAAGACCGCGAGAAACGGTGGAAACCATACGCATACCGTTGAACAGGCGGGTGCAGGTGGCAGTGTCGAAGGGAGGACAAATGACAATTGCCGAGGAAAGAGCGCAGGCCGTTGGCGGGCCTCAGCACGGGCTGACTGCCGGGGCGTATCGCAGCGAAGAGTTCTGGCAGAGGGAATGCCAGACTGTCCTGGCCAAGAACTGGGTGTTCATCGGCTTTGCCCATCAGATGGCCAACCCCGGTGATGCACATCCAATCACCTGCGCAGACTTGCCACTGCTGGCGGTGCGCGGTCGTGATGGCGACATCCAGGTTTTTCACAACGTTTGCCTGCACCGGTGCATGACATTGGTCGACAAGCCTAAGAACGTCGGCAAGCTGATCCGATGCCCTTATCACGCTTGGGCTTATGATCTGGATGGCCACCTGCGTGCTGCACCGCATTTTGCCGGAACCGGAAAGCAGGAGTTCGACGGGTTTGACATCAAAGCACACCGCCTGAAGCCCGTGCGCACCCATGTCTGGCATGATTGGATTTTCGTCAATCTTGATGGGAACGCGCCGGAATTCGAAGACTATGCCGCACCTTTGATCAGCCGGCTGGAGGGGATGGACTTCACCAAAGTGGAACCAATTGGCCTGCTCGACTTTGGTGAGATTGGCACCAACTGGAAGCTGATCATGGAGAACTTTATCGAGCCTTACCACGTCCAGTTTGTCCATGCCTCAACCACCGATCAGCCGTTGGAAAACCACTATACGCTCATCGATGGCAACTGCATCGGCAGCGCCGTGGACCTGAACGAAGAGTTGGGCACATCCGGCAGTCTGGGCGTCAGCTCTCGCTATCTGACCCTGTACCCCAATTTCATTCTGGGCCGCTATTTCCCGGACCAACTGGGCGTCTATCTGAACGTGCCCATCGGTGCCGGAAAAATGCGCCAGTACCGAGCTCTTTACACAACGGAAGGCCAGGAACTGAGCGCCGAGGAAATACAAGCCCTCAGAAACCTTTGGTGGGATGTCCACAAGGAAGATCACGAGATGGTTGAGCGCATGTTTGAGGGCCGCAAATCCCCAGTCGCCGAGGACGGAGGCCTGTTGTCGCCCGCCTGGGAGGACAGCGTGCGCGCCTTCCAGGATCTGATCGAGCGTGATGTGGCCGGTGCTTAAGCAAGAAGGAACAATATCGATGAATAAGTCCATATCCAAAGGGTTTCGTCTGGCCCATACGATGATGCGGGTCACCGACATGGAGAAGTCACTGGATTTCTATTGCGGAATTCTGGGTATGGAAGTGCAGCGGCGCACGGACTACCCCGAAGGCAAATTCACCAATACCTTTATCGGTTATGGGCCTGAGGCCGAATTTCCCACGCTGGAGCTGACCGCCAATTGGGATCAGGGCACGCCTTATGACAAAGGCGACGGCTGGGGTCACATCTGCATCGAAACGCCGGATGTTTATGCCGCGTGCGAACAGCTGGCTGCAGCGGGGGTAAACATCACCCGTCCACCGGGGCCAATGAAAAACGGCACTAGGGTCATCGCCTTTTGCGAGGACCCTGACGGTTACAAGGTCGAATTGAACGAATCCATACTGAAACACCTGGCACAGGAAGGCTGACCAAATGGGTGACACACCTCAACTTTTCAAATTCGATCTGGTTCAAAATCGCTACGACTCGATGGGCGACAGCGACACCTACATCAAACCGATGGTCACCAGCGAATTCAGCAAGTCCATGTGCGGTGGCATCAACGTCCTGAACAACATCAAGGTGCCTTGGGATCTGACCTGCGACGAGATCATTTATTGCCTTGAGGGCACGTTCCGACTTGTTTGCGATGGCAAAAGCTATGTTTGCAATCGTGGTGACGTGCTGTTTGTCCCCAAGGACAACCACATTTCCTACGAGTCGGACGGCAAATGCGTGATCTTCTATGCCGCCTACCCTCACAACTGGAAACAGCTTGCCGGGATCACGCAGGTTCCGGGCATCGACCCAGACGATTTTGTCCCCGGCTGAACACCTTTTCGCTGAGCGACAGAACAACCGAAACCAGCACCAACACTGAGGGGTCACCCTCGGTGAACCAAATCTGATTGCCATTCGATGGGAGGACGCCGAATGCCCAAAGATAATGCCAGCACCCGCATCTACTACGAGACTTTCCATGACGCTGTCGAGCGTAACCGCCCGCGTATCGCAGAGGTACGGCAACGTCTGGAGGAGGCTGGTGTCAAATACGTGATGGCCGCCTGGATTGACCTGCACGGTATTCCAAAAACCAAACCCGTACCAATGAGTGATTTTGAACCGCTATGCCTTGGAAAAGGCCCGCAATTCGCGGTGCATTCGATTTCGTACGTGCCCGAGCTAGGCCCCGCCGACAGCGATCAGGTGGTGGTTCCGGATCTCGATGCCGTCTACGTCTGTCCGTGGGACACATCGATGGCGATCATCTTCTCGGATCTCTACTGGGAAGACGCACCCTATAATGTCTGCCCGCGTCAGGCCCTGAAACGCGCCATGCACGAGGCGGCGCTGGAAGGGTACACTGGTTACGCCGGGGTAGAACCCGAGTTTATCGTGATGAAATATGACGACGCCGGGCAGCCGGTAAAGGCATTTGACGATGACCCTGCAGATGGGCTTCGTCCGCGTCGTCAGGCATTTGGCTATGATGTTGAGTATTCGATAGACTCGATGCCATTCCTAAAAACCCTGATCGACATCATCGAAGGATTAGGCTGGAACCTGCATGACGTGGTGGCCGAGGGTGCATATTCCCAGTTTGAGCTTGATTTCCACTATACCAACCTGCTGGAAATGTCCGACCGGTTGGCTTTTCTGCGCATCACGTTGAAAGAGGTGGCCAAGCAGCATGGGCTGTTTGTGACCTTCATGCCAAAGCCAACTGTGGGGGACTGGCGGTCCGGGGCGCATATCAACATGTCGATGCAGCATGAAAGTCGCCCCGGCGAAAACATTTTTGAGACACCCGATGGCAACTGGAGCGACGAGAGCCGCTGGGCCGTAGGCGGGCTGATGCAGCATGCCGAAGCAATCACGGCGATCACCTGTCCGACCGTGAACTCCTATAACGGGTTGGTGCCGCGCGTTGGAGGTTTTGAAGGCGGCACCGTCACCTGGGCTCCGACCAATATCACATATGGCTTCAATAATCGCTCCGCCCAGTTCCGCCTGCCGCAAAGCCGTCACTGCATCGAAAACCGTGCCTGCGACATGACCATGAACGTCTATCTGGCAATGGCGATGCATCTGAGCTGCAGTGTGAAGGGGATCAAAGAAAAGACCGATCCGGGCGAACCAACGGATTTTGATCTCTACTCAAAGACCGAAGCTGAACTCGCCGAGCTCGGAATCCGCCGATTGCCGCGGACCCTGTTTAACGCGATCGAGGCCTTGCGTGGCGATGCCATGGCGGAACATGTGATGGGTCCGGTGATGCGTAATTCATATCTCGAATACAAAAACGACGAGTGGGAGCGGTATCACCAATCGGTCACCGATTGGGAAGTGCAGGAATATTTGCGACTCTACTGAGGCAGGAGATGACCAGATGGTGTCGGACTTTGAGATATACGAGCTTGGCGACCTTCCACTTTTGTCGGGCGAGGTATTGAAGGATGCCAGGCTTGCCTATCAGACCTATGGCACATTGTCGGCCGCCCGTGACAACGTCATCGTTCTGCCCACGTTTTACACAGGCACAAATTCCCGTAACGAGGGGTTCTTTGGCCCGGGTCGCGCGATTGATCCAAGCCGCCATTTCATCGTAAGCCCGAACCTGTTCGGCAATGGTCGTTCGTCGTCGCCATCGAATGCGCCTGCGCCGCAGGACGGCCCGCGTTTTCCCTTGGTGCAGATGTGGGACAACATCACTGCCCAGCATCGGTTGATCCATGATCACCTGGGGATCGATAAAATCGCCCTTGTCGCGGGCTGGTCAATGGCGGGCTGCCAATCCTACCAGTGGGCGGCGCAATACCCGGACATAGTGCAGGCGATCCTGCCTTTCTGCGCCTCAGCCAAAACCTCACCGCATAATTTCGTCTTCCTCGAGGGGGTCAAGGCCGCCCTTTGCGCGGATCAGAGTTGGAGCGGCGGCAATTATGACAGCCCACCTGAGGCCGGGCTTAGAGCCTTTGGCCGGGTTTACGCAGGCTGGGCCTTCTCTCAGACCTTCTATCGCGAGGGGCTATATCGGCAGCTGGGATTCCAATCGATTGAAGCGCTGATGCAGGATTGGGAACAGGACCATGTGCAGGGCTGGGATGCAAACAATCTGCTGGCCAAGCTTGCCACATGGCAGGCAGGCGACATCTCAGCCGGGCCGCTTTACAATGAAGATTTTGAACTGGCGCTAGGTGCCATCAAGGCTCGTGCCATTCTGATGCCCTGTACTCAGGATCTATATTTCCCTCCCGAGGATAACGAATTTGAGGCCCACCACATACCTCGCGCCGTCTTCCGCCCTTACAATTCCCCGTGGGGTCATTGCGCTGCCAACCCAGGCAATGACAAAGGTTTCACGGCTCAGTTAGATGCCAATATTCGTGAACTTTTAGAAGAGTAATGCTTGGTGAAGAATCGGGGGACCGCAGCCGATATCCAGCAGCCAACCGTGATGCTGAGGGTGCAGCCCGATTTTCCGTCATTCGCTGCATCGACCTGTTCAGGGCGGGCGTTGATTTCGGTGGCGATGGTGCGGGCGATGCGGTCCAAGGATGCCCCCTGAATTCATTTGGGAGGCACTTCTTGGCCAGCCGCTCCACCAAGGGAAAGAGGCGATCGAAGCTGTTAAGCCTGTTCGGCCAAAACCAGCAAATCGTCGTGCAGGGTTTTTGCGATCTCAACGTAACCGCGGCACGTGTTGCGTGCGCGCGCCGCGAAACGTCTTTGCGACGGCAAGCGCGCACCCTGATCGACGATGTCGGCAAACAAGCGTTCGGCGCGCTCATCATTTGCTGCGGCACGACCACCGCTGAACTGGGCGGGGTCAAAAGCCAGAATGATCTCGCCGTGATAGGGCGCGCCGCCGTGGCCCTCGGCAAACTCCATGCTTTCCAGGCTGGTCAGGTCGTCGATCAACGGACCGGCCAACAGCTCGATCATGATCGACAAGGCCGAGCCTTTGTAACTGCCGAAGGTGAGCATCGCCCCCTCCATCGCGGTCTGCGGATCAGTGGTCGGATTTCCATATTTGTCTATGGCGACGCCTTCGGGCAGGGGTTTCCCCGCCCGGCGATAAAGTTCAATCTCACCGCGGGCAAAGGCGCTGGTTGCAAAATCAAACGTGAATGGATCTTTTCCCAGACGCGGCCAGCTAAATGCCAAGGGGTTCGTACCCAAACTACCCCGAGTGCCCCCAGCCGGTGCGACCCAGCTGTGGCTGGGCACCATCGCCATCGCGGCCAGACCTTCTGAAGACAGACTTTCCACTTCGGGCCAAAGGGCCGAGAAGTGAAAACAGCGGTTGATTGCCATTGCAGCGATGCCGTGGGTGCGGGTCTTTTCGATCAGCACAGGCAATGCTTCGCGAAAAGCCAGCAAAGACATGCCTCCGCGCGCATCGACACGAACAATGGCATTATCCGAAGGCGCAAGAGCCGGGGCCACATGCCCGTCAATCTTGCCGGTCTTCATGGTGTCATTGCACATGAACAGGCGGAACAACCCATGAGATTGGCAATCGTCGACCTGGCAGGTCGTCAATACATCGGCAATTGCGGCCGCGTGTTCCGGGCCAAACCCCGACTTGGTCAGGATGGACAGGCTGAGGTTCCGGATCTCGTCCAGTGTCAGTTTGACCGTGTCGCTCATGCCGCGCGTCTCCCTTGTCTGAGGTCAGACAAGGGATAGCGTGGCGATGCGTGTAAAGGGAACCCGCTTTATTAGATTGGTTCAGGTTTAACCCTGTGCTTCGGCTTGCAAATAGGCGATCACATTCACGATATCGGATTCCTTTTTCAGGCCGCGAAACTGCATCTTGTTGCCCGGAACTGTGCCTTTGGGATCCGCTAGAAAGGCGGTCAGGGTGTCGGTTGTCCATACGATACCCGACCCCTTTAGAGGTTCCGAGAACTTAAATCCGTCAGCCTGACCCGCCGTAGCGCCGATAATGCGGTGAAGCGATGGGCCCACCGTATGGCGGTTTTCGTCCAACTTGTGGCAAGCGCTGCATTTGCGGAACACCTTCTTACCTGCTTTGACGTCACCTTCGATAGCAACCGCAGCAGTTACGGCTGTGGCGGCAGGTTCGGCTTGGGCTTTCTTTTCGTCCAGGTTGAATATCAGACGCGCTGTAATGGGTACGGTCCGTGTGATGCCGGGCAGGTCGGCCAATTCCATCAACTTATCCACACCCGCATCGACGCCTGCATCTTCTGTATTGATGAACACCATGTCATTTGTTGAAACCATGACTGATGTTTCAGACAGGCGCGCCACAAACATCTCGGCATCAAACGCTACATCTGTGCCTGCCAGCGAAAGCATCGCATCGACATCGACAATCGTGGTTTGGCCAACGCTCAGGGCCGTTACATCTGCCATGTCGAACTGCGCCGTCAGTGATGCTGTACCCGCTTTTTGGAACACGTATTCGACCATACGTTCATTGCGAATGTCGATATTGGTTTCCACCGATGACAGGTCAATTTCAATATCGGCTTTTCCGTCGGGTCCAACCTGACCGGAGAGACCTGTGAAAGAGTTTACCTCACCCACGGTGTCTTTTTTGATCGAACCATAGGCCAGATGCGAGCCTTCAGGGTCCAGCGTCCAAGTTTGCGCAAGAACCGGGGTTGCAACAATTGCCGACGCGATTGTGACTGCCTTCAACAGAAGTTTCATTTCTTTCCTCCTCGGGTTATGTCAGTCCTGACCTCGCGGGCCCGGTCCGTGAATGACAAACACACACAGGTCGCGATTTATTCGATGAGTCCCGAAATTAACTCCGAACAGGCCGTGCGCGGCGCAATCCAGACGCATTCCAAGCGGGTCTGGCGGTTTGGTCTTGCACTATCGGGGGCGTCGGACGTTGCAGATGATCTTTTGCAATCGACGTGTTTGCGCGCGTTGGAGCGTCATCATCAGGTCACATCGCATGATCGGTTGGACAGTTGGCTGATGACGATCTGCCGCTCGATCTGGCTGAACGAGGTGCGCGCACGCTCGGTGCGCAAGGCCCAAGCGCTGTCCGTGACGCCCGAAGCCGAATTAATTTCGGTCGGACCGGATTCAGAAACGAATATTTTCGCCGCTGAGGTGTTTACACAAGTGATGCAGTTGCCAGAAGCGCAGCGGGAGACAGTCATGCTTGTGTTTGTTGAGGGATATAGCTACCGCGAGGCCGCCGCGTTGCTGGAGGTTCCGATAGGGACTATTATGAGCCGGTTGTCTAACGCCCGGCAGAAACTGAAAAACGTGATGCAGCATGATGCGGCAGACACCGTTCGACGGAGTGGCAAATGAAGTTTTCCGACGAGACGCTGAAGGCGTATCTGGAAGGCAATGCGGATGCAGCCGAGGCCGCCGCAATCGAAGCGGCGATCGAGACCGATCTTGCGCTGGAACAACGCCTGATGACACTGGACCTGCTGGCACCTGTGGTTCAATCAGTGTTCGAAAACATTCCTGCAGACGCGCCACAGATTGAATTGCCGCAACCAATGCCGGTCAGTACGGCCCGCACCTCGGGCGGCCCCTGGCGCTTGATGGCAGTTGCGGCGTCAGTGGCGGTCGTGGCCGTGTCCGCAACGTTCTGGGCCACACGCCCCGAGCCGATGGGGTGGGCCGAACAGGCGGCAATCTACCAGTCACTTTATTCACCGGACACGATTGCATCATTGGACAATTCTCCGGTTGCGCTTGATGCGCAGTTTGCGCGGGCTGAGGCACAGCTGGGCCGGTCGCTTAACCGGGATGCGCTTGAAACGCTGCCTGGATTGGAATTGAAACGCGCTCAGGTTCTGTCTTTTAAGGGGAAACCTCTGATTCAGGTTGTCTTTGCGGATGATCAGGGTCAGCCGTTGGCGTTTTGTGTGATCCGCCAGGGTGAGGGCGCGCCAGCAAAGGATGTCAAACTTGCGGCGATAAGTGGTGTTGCCACTGCGACATGGGCGCAGGATGGATATGGATATATGCTGATCGGCAGCAGCGAGCAGACCGATCTTGACCAGCAACTGGACATTCTGACGACAACATTCGCCGGCTAACCGGGGGCAGGGCGAAATACGTCTTGTGAACCGCACGAAATGTCCGAAATATAGCGGGCATGACGACGAAACCTGTGATGCCGGACCCGGAAGACGACGATGTGGTTGGTCCTCCCAGCATCTATGACACAGATCCGCCTGAGGATGATGATCTTTGGTTCCTCCCCCCGGATGAGGACCTGGCGCAGGATGTTTTTCTGCCGCCCGGTCCGGTGGTCGATCGCCGCCTGCTGTTTGATCCAAGGGACTGGCGTGCGGCCCAGGCCGAGCTGTCTTATGAACTGGCCGAACTGGCAGCCACGTTCGGGGCGTTGGACGAACGTTTGCGCGCAGGCCCGACCGGGTGGGGACACCGGCTGGCGCTGATGGATGTGTCTGATCTGGGTTGGTGGACAGGGGATAGGATCGGTGTCGACCGGCTTGCGTTGTGGGTGGGATTACGGATTGGCGCAACCGGCGATGATGTCCAGGCGATGTTCCGGGCAGGCTGGGCTGTGCGCCGACTAACTGCAGGGGCTGGGCCATCAGAGGGCGGCTGGGCGACTGGCCTGACCGCGTTTCTTGATCGCATGGCACAGGGCATCGAAGACATGCCAGAGGCCGTCGCCGATTTGGCTGAGATTATGCAGAATGTGGAAGGCTTGCATCCCGTCACGCAGGCAGCCATCGGGTTTCATGCTTGGCGCGCCCTTTCGGAAAGCCCTGGTCAGGACACTGAGGCAGCGATCATTGCAGCCCGACATGCTGCGTCGATGGGGCGGGGTGGGGCGATCTTCATGCCGTTGGCGTTGTCGGGTCCGGGGGCGTTGCGTGGGGTTGGTGAGCCGCAGGAAAAACTCGCGGCCTGGATCAGGGGGGCAGGGCAGTCGATATTAGCGGCTTTGTTGCACCTGGATCGGGTCAGCGCCTGGGATCAGCGCGCCCGCGATGCGACAAGTGACCTGAGCGGCCGCACGCCACCGCGCCTGATCGACGCGCTGACCGCATGGCCCATGGTGTCGGCACCGCTGGCCGAGGACCTGACACAGGCTTCGCGCGCTGCGGTGCAACGCAATATCGACCGTTTTATGAACCGGGGTTTGATCCGAGAGGTAACGGGGCAGGGGCGTTACCGGGTCTGGACAGCTGCACTGTAGCCGCTGAACAAACTGCGAATTGCCCGGTCGGCAGGGTGAAAACCCCAATTCATTCAGATAAATTCACGTGAACCCACGTTGAAGCGCGATCTCGGACGTATCTTGTCGGGTCATCCAGTTCAGTGTTCCCATCGGGTTGCTTTCGAAGACTTCTGCAGATGTTCCGTAACCGAAACATTTGCACGGCTTAGAAATGATGGGATGACAAGGTATCGATTTTTCAGCGCCGAAGGGTCATTTGACCGTCGAAGCTATTTTCGTAGCCTATTGTGAGTGGTATCGACGGTGCATTTTGATAAGCCGCTTGTGGGTCGCAAAACCAGTCATCCGCGCCGATCCCGTCACTTAGACGCTGCCAATCTGAGAATTTGGTTCCACAATCAAGAATGAAGGACTGGCGTGCGTCGGTCGGTTTCCACTGTGCATGCCTCTGCCTCGAAACTATGCCTTGTCTGGTGAACGTGAAATCCTAGTGCAAGCACTGGCTAACAATCCGCTGACGCTGATCGATAGCGTGTCGATATTGTGTCACGCAAAATAGGCTTTTCATTCATGTAATTTAAGCCGCCTGCCTTGGCAGAACCTACGAATTGGACGTGGGTGGGAAACGCAGATGAGCATCGGTTTGGAATACCGGTACATTGTTTAACATAGGCCCCAGGCGTGACGCTGCACGATATCCGCGGTATCACAACACGCGCGACAGGAATGCCCTGGTGCGCGGTTCGCTTGGTTGGGAAAAGAGCACCTCGGGCGGGCCTTGCTCCAGGATGCGTCCGGCGTCCAGGAAACACACTTTGTCCGCCAGCTCGCGTGCAAAGCCCATTTCGTGGGTGGCAAGTACCATGGTCATACCCTGCTTTCGCAGGTCCCTCAGCACGTCCAGAACCTCGCCTACCAGCTCGGGATCCAGTGCGCTTGTAATCTCGTCAAACAGCATGATCTGCGGCTCCATCGCCAGCGCACGGATGATAGCCACCCGCTGCTGCTGACCGCCCGATAGTTGGTCTGGATAGTGCTCCATCCGTTCACCCAGCCCAAAGCGCGTGAAAAGCTGGGTCACCCGCGGGCGCAGGTCATCTCTGCTCAGCCCGCGTACACGGCGTGGCGCGAGCATTACGTTCTCTGCCGCTGTCATGTGAGGAAAGAGGTTATAGCTTTGGAAGACTATGCCGATCTGTTGGCGCACCGGCTGTGGGTCCAGCCCCGGTTCAGAGATGTCCTTTCCATCCAGCCAGATCTCCCCGTCATCGATGGGTTCGAGCAGGTTCATGCAGCGCAAGAGTGTGGATTTGCCAGAGCCTGAGGCGCCAATCAGGCACACCATCTCGCCCTCAGCTACGTCCAGGTCAATGCCCTTGCATACCTCGTGATCATCGAACCGTTTCCGCACCCCTCGCAAGGATAACTTTGCTGTCATGTACGGGCCCTGTTCTGTTTATTCATAAGGTAGTCCGCATACCGCGTGGCTGGTATGGTCAGCGCAAGAAAGATAAGCGCTGCGCCCACATAAGGCGTAAAATTGGCATAGAGCGATTTGTAAACACCAGCCTGTCGGAAAATCTCAACCGGGCCGATAAAGGACAATAGCGCTACGTCCTTCTGCAAAGCGATGAACAGGTTCATATTGGCAGGAACGACGTTTCGTATGGCCTGCGGCAGGACCACATAGCGCATGGTGTCCTGATCACTTAGCCCCAACGAGGCCGCGGCGGATCGCTGCGACTGATGGATCGAGTCAATGCCCGAGCGGATCACCTCGGCCACATAGGCTGAATAGACCAAAACCAGCGCCAGCGTGCCCCAAATGTAGGGGCTATTCCAGGGTCTCGGCAGGCCCAACCCGGGCACGCCAAAGCCAATAATGTAGATTACAAGAACCACTGGCAGGCCACGGAAGATGTCCGTATATGCAATGCCGAACAGCCGCAGCGGAAAAAGCGCAGGTGCGCGCGTGTCCCGACACAGCGCGATAACCAGTCCCGTGATCGCGATCAGCGGTGCAGACCAGGCAAAAATCATCACGTTCATCAGAAAGGCTTCGAGCAATCCGGGAAACGTCTCGGCGAAGACCCGGCCGTTGAAAAACGAGCGTTGTACGGCCTCCCAACCTGGGGCGAGCGGGACGAGGACGACGATGGCAAGAGCCACGCTGACCACTGAAATCAGCGCGATGCGATTTGAGCGACGCCGTACCTCGGCTTCATAAACCTCGCGACGCGTTGGCGTCGCGGCAGAGTGCTCAACCGAGTCTTTTTGCAATGACGTTTCTTCCATCTACTCGATGACCGGCACACCTGTAGCCTCGGACAGCCATTGGGTTTCAATCGCCGCAAGCTCGCCGCTTTCGGTCAATTCTGTGATGGCCGCGTTGACGCATTCCTTCAAGGCGTTGCCCTCTTCCATCAAAAGGCCGAACTGATCAGGACTTTCGGACTGCCCCGGAGGGAACTGGCCAAGCAATGCACCGTTTTCGACCACGACAGCCGACAGATAGAGTGCCGTAGGCAGGTCATAAATTGCGGCATCGATCTGGCCAGCCATGATGGCCGCATTCACATCAGCATTGTCGTTGTAAAGCAGCGGTTCACTCGACGGTTGGATCACGTCGTTCAGCATCGGGATCGCGGTTGTCGTGGCCACAGCGCCCCACTTCAAATCCTTAAGGCCGTCCAACGTCGCTTCTGCACCGGAATCGACAACGTTCTGGGTTGTCAAAACCGCCATGGCCGAGGTGTAATATGGCAGGCTGAAATCAACCATTTCTTCGCGCTCGGGCGTGATCGAGTACTGCTGCATGTTGAAATCAAAGTTCTTTGCGCCGGGCTGAATCGCCTCGTCAAAACTTGTGCGAACCCAGGTGACATTTTCCTGGCCAAAGCCCATTTTTTCGGCGATGGCATAAGCAACGGCAGCTTCAAATCCTTCGCCGCTATCGGGCGCGTCATTCATTACCCAAGGATAGTAGGCCGGATTACCTGTTGCGATTGTCAGGGTGCCCTCTGTTAGGGTCTTGCCTTTGGCGCAGGTCCCATCGTCCGCAGCAAGCACCGAGGCTGTTGAGAAAAGTAAGGCCAGAGCTGGGCCAGCAATCAGTTTCATCAATCTTCTCCCTGTTTTTGTTTGGTCACAGGTTCTTATGCGCAGGGGGATTTGTCTAGGTGTTTGATCCCACGATGTGATGGCGGGGAATTTTCATTGGAATGAGAGGCGGTACAATGAATTTAGCGGCCAATCGCAAAACTTCTCAGGAACCGGTCGAACGATTTCGTTAAGGGATCTGTTGCAAACATTTGGCCATTGGCTGGACCTGCGTCTTTGCTGCGTCTCAACTGGTGGAAATCGCAAACACAAAGGAAGCTTGAGCTTTTCTGGAGCACCTGCTCGAAACGGTTCCCTGCGATATCAACACCACCTTGACCGTCAATGGCAGCCAGCTGCAACAACCAGCTTCGCTCGAACTTGACTGAAGTCCATGATGCCTACACTTGCGCCACCGATTGAAGACACCAAGTCGCCTCGCTCCATACGAAAAATCTGCAAAATCTGGACTTAAGAATCGTCTCGATTCCTTCTCGATTCGGTCCACCAGATGCCAGTACTAAACAATTGGTTTCGACATCTGGTTGTCCTCAATAATGAAAAGGACTAATTGGAGGTTTTGGTTTGAGAGGATCGCTGTAATCAGTGATCTTCTCTATTAGGATCGGCAAAACAACATGATAGACTTAAGTAAAATTCGGCCAATGCGAAGAAGCCGCAACTACGAGATTTATCAGCATCCGTTTGTTGAGCGCGCGCTGTTGAAAGTCAGGGTGGATGAACCGGTGCGCAACCACGTGATTCCTCGTTATGCCGAGAGACGCTATGGCAACCTCCGTCAGTGGAACCGGGAAGCAAACGAATACTTAGCCGCGCTGACTCGAGGCTGCCCCGAGATTGAACGCCTTGCGGATTTTATGGGGTATGCTGCGACATCTCAAGGACCAGCACTGGTGGTCGAAAAGATGACCGGCCCAGATGGTGATTTGGCACCAACGCTGGAGTCTGAACGGGCCGCATTGGGCGATGATTTGTCAGAGCGCAAACAGCTGCACGGTGAGTTTATGGAACTCATGGACGACCTTGAACGTGGCCGGATTATCGTGGGCGACCTGAGTTTTGAAAACATTGTGCGGGCGCAAGAACGCGATGGGAAACTGGTCGTTATCGATGGTTTGGGCGAACGAGTGCTGTTTCCGCTGACGCTGGTTTCTGATTTAGCATTCCGCAAGTCCATCGAGCGTCGTCGGACGCGCATGGGCCAGGCATTTGGTCTGAGCTAGTAACACCCGCTCTGCGACCAACTACTGGCGTCGATTTGGCTTCGCTTCATAAGCCACCAACCGAATAGGCGCCTTCCCGCCCGAACCAAACAAGGACCTGTTGACTCCGATCAACTGGGTTAGCCAGACGATTAGCCTTTTGCGGCGCCAATCAAATCAAAGAACTTTTTTCGAACTTGGCCGAGCTTGCGGTCATTGTAACTGCGAACCCATCTTCGCAGAGGAATGACTTGTTTAGACCCAAAGCTGTCAATCCAAACCCATCGCCCGGATCCGTCGGGCCATGTTTGATAGACAAGATTGCCAGTGTTTTTGTTGCTTATGATGACACGTTCATCTGACAGTTGCTCAAAATGTCTATTGAGATCGCTCAAATGCTGAGGGGTGAGACGATCTTCGGCTATTAACTGAGACAGACTTGGGGAAAGCTGGCCATCCGGATCAGAAATGCGTTCATAGACCAGCGCCAGACCCTTGTCTGTCGGTGCAGTGCCAAACACCCTGCAAACGGGCATAACGTCCGGGCTTTCCTGATGGCGGACCATCAGAAAAAAGGCTTCATCAAACTCACGCATGAAACCCTTAAAAGCGGTAGCTCTGCGGAACAGCCGGTCATACCATTTGTCGGTTACAAGCCTCGAACCTGCATCCATCGTATGAGGTTGTGGAACCTTTAACAGCAACCCCTTATCAAATGGGTGTTCATACACGAATTGCCTGTTTCCCTTCGCGATAACAGGGCTGTTTCCTAGTTCAAGCAAGGTGGGGTTTTGGTGGCATTTCATTTTTTCTGTTTAAGTTGATTACAGACCAACGCAAGTCGTTTTTTGATCGTTGAAAGCGATAAGACGACGCGAACTACCTTTACTTTCTGGCCGATGGTTATGTCCGCCTGAGCAGCCTGACACGGAACGGTTCCGAGTTTACCTATGCTATTCTGCGCCCCGGTGACACGTTTGGTGAGTTGGGTGTATTCCAAAAAAGCCAATATGCAGGCACCGCAACCGCGCTGAATTCTGTCACTGTCTACCGCATTCGCAGAGATGTTCTGAACATGCTCAGCCGCTCCAATATGTCGACCTGTCTGGCCCTGAGCGATCTGGTCGCGGAAAGGTTCCGAACATTCGTTGACGCCACGCGTTGTCTGACAATGAACAGCCTGTCGGCGCGCCTTGCGGAAGCTTTGTTGCGCGTTGCCAGTCAGATCGGCGAGCCGATCTCGGTCGACGGACGGCAGGCGATCAGGATCGGGGCGTTTGCTACGCAATCCGATATCGGGAGTATGGTCCGCAGTACCCGCAGCAACGTGAATCGAGGCCTGAAAGAGTGGGAGCGCGCCGACGCAATTCGAATCCAGGATCGCTCAATCATTATTCTGAATGCATCCTTCCTGGAACGGCTTCATGAAATGGAGTACGGTGCCGTTTCAAGACCCTGAGCGCTGTGAGGCTATCACAGGAATTCCGAAGCGGCATCGAATGTATCGGTCAGGTTATGCGCAGATCTTAGTGCCCCCTAGAATGCCACTCCGTCGGCATTGCCACCAAATCGCCTCGGGCCAAATAAGAGACGACGAAACTGGGAAAACGCTGCTGTTCAAAGTGATTTAGCGGGGTTTGTCGAGCACTGAAGACGGGGGAAATGTGCTCCTTCAGTTGTGCCTGTTTGTTTTGATCAGCCTCGCAGCCAGTTGACTGCAACCTACACACCTTTGCGACAGGTGACGGCCGATTTAGATGTCGGGTGTCAACGTGCTCGTGCCAAGCTGGCAACCCAAGGAGAGGGGGATCTTTGTGTTGAAGACACCCCGAAAAGGTGCCAACTGAATTGCGCGGGCCACAGTACGCGAGCGATGCGGCTTATTCTTTTGACAACTTAAGGGTGGCATCGGTCGAACCGGTCTTTTTTAAAGACCCGGCCATGTCACTTAAGGCGCGATAAACCTCTCCGGCTTGGGGGTGCCAGTTTGCCACGTCGCGTCCCTGAGTGGTCACGACTCGTTCATCTCCGCGCGCGGCCGGGCCCGTCAATGCCTGTTGCGGTCCCAAAGCAACGACATTTTTCGCAGTGCTTTCAAGAAGCCTTGCGTTCAGCAGTGGGACCACATCGGCCCTGACCCCGGCTTCAGCCCAGGCTTCGCGCGCGATGGCTTGCAGCACTACTGCAAAGTTGTTCGAGATCACGGCCGCCGCGTGATAAAGGCTCTTGCCATCAGAGCGGATCGAAAAGCATTCGGCCCCAATTCTTTCCAAAATGGGTTTGAGGATGGCTAATGCATCGGCGTCACCTTCAAGGCCGCACAGGGTGCCCGTGAACTGTTTTATCGCTTTATCGGGGTCAGCGAAGGACAGGACCGGATGCACACTGGCCAAACGCCAGCCCAGCCTACGCAACGCGGCCAGCTCATCAGCCGGGAAGAATCCGCTGCAGTGAAATACTGTGGGGCGTTGTTCTGTCGCTGTTTGCGTCGCGGCAAGGTCCGAGGCGACGCAAGAGATTTGCGTGTCCGGTACTGCGACAACCCAGAGATCGGCTGGCCGCATATCTGATAGGTCAGTTTCGGCCCGACCTGCGCCGACGCGTTGAACAGCGTTTTCTGCCGAGTTCCGACTTGCACTAAGAACATCCTGTATTTCGCAATCCGCCAAAGAGCTGAGAAGGCTCAGAAATGTCTGACCGACCCGGCCCGCTCCGATCAGATTTACTTTGATCCTGTCCATTTTTTTCGGCCTTTGGCGACTGGCTTTGTCAGGACTATGCCTGCGGCGCAGGGCCATTGCAAAGGCCCGGCTTGACAGGATTGCAATTTCAAAGTTTCAGCGACCACCTTTCGGTTTTTGCCGGACATCACCAATCCGATCTATTGGCGTTTCTCGCAAAGTGCCTCATGTACAGTGACAACCATTGAGGCTGTGTCTCAGTCCAGATTACCCGCGCACAGTTCGGTCGTGACAGAGCCGATTGGCTATTCTGGTGGAATTTGATCCAGAAACTTCGGCAACGTGCGAGCATCTTTGACGTTGCTGCAGCTCGATCGACCGCGGGTTTCAATGGACCTTTGGAACAATGACACAGTATTCTCACGTTCAGCGTCTTTAGACGTCGACACTGTGTGCTGAAATCCGGAATATATCTTTTCAACCCGATCAGGTGCAAGAGACTGGCGACGAACCCGATCGTTTGCCTCGGCGGTGATCTGAACAGCACTTTCATGGCCGGCTAAGCCGGGAAACGCTTGGCTTACTCGCGCGACAACCGAGATGAATAGTAGTATGCAATCGCTTGGGTTCGGTTCTTTACGGCCAGTTTCTCATAAATGTTGGACAAGTGAAATTTGACCGTGTTGGTGGAAATCTGAAGCTCCTTCGATAAATCCCGGTTGGACATACCCTGTGCCAGAGCCTCGAGAATCGCGCGCTCTTTGCGGGACAGGCTTTGGATGGGGTCCTGCTGCATTTTGCGAACGTCAACGAAGGGAAACACCATCTTGCCATCGGCGACGTCTGCACAGGTTTTCAGCAAGCCTTCGACCTCGCCAGATCGCGCAGCAAACCCGGCGGCCCCCGCTTGCATTGCCAGTCTTGGAACGTCACCGGACGTATCGCCGTAAACGACAAACCGTGGTGCATTGGCCTGTTCGCGCAGCACCTCAATCAGTTTGGCTGCACCCAAAACGGGAAGATTCCAGTCGATAACTCCGACTTTCACGGGAACCCGCATCACCGTCCCCAAAAAGCCTTCGGCCGTCGCCGAGGTCGCAACAAGCGAGAATCGTGAGTCGCGTTCAAAGATCTCCGACATGGCCGACAGGACCAGAGGATTGCTGTCGGCCAGCATGACGTCAATCGGTTTCTGTACGGTTTCAACCATCTGATTTCTGTCCAATTTCCGCAAAAACTACCCGTATAGGTAGGTGGAATTTCAGTATACCTTTGTATTTTTACCTATAAAGGTGGGAAATTTCCCACCCAAATAGCCATCCTAAAGCAGTAGTAAGTTACGTTGTGTCACGAGGCAAGTCCGCGTTTCCTAATTGGCAATGCAACCCAATGGGCCCAGATGCCCCTTCAAATGCCGAGGACGTCAACCGATGACATTTCAGATTTTCCCTCCGCTTGAGATCCCCGAGACCTTGGCCGCCGGTCCCGGGCCGGGCAATACGGATGCACGTGTTCTGCAAGCTTTCACCAACGCGGGCGTGGCCGATCACATGCAGGGCGATGTTCTCAGGGGCATGGTTGAATGCAAACACATGCTTCGCAAGGTCTGGGGCACCCAAAACGCATATACTTTCGCCGTCGCCGGGACAGGTTGGAGCGCGCTGGACACCATGTTCTCTGCCGTCATGCCCGGTGACAAGGTCGTGGCCTTTGCCAACGGAACCTTCTCCGGGATCGACGCGCTGACTTTGCGGATCAAGGCGGCCACACCAGAGGAACATGCCGCCAATCCGCTGGATCCTCAGGCAGCAAGTGTCACAGTGATTGATGTCCCGCATGATCAGCCGGTGACCGGTGAAATGGCCGAGGACGCGTTGGCGGAACACAAGCCCAAATGGGCTTTCATGGCGCATTGGGAAACCGGATCTGGTCGCGTCAACGACCTGCGCGCGTTCTCGGATGCGTGCGAGCGTCACGGTGTAATGGGTCTGATTGATGCAGTTTCATCGCTGGGTGTGGATGACTTTTCGATCGATGACTATCCGGGGATCGCCGGTTGGGCGTCATGTCCGCAAAAGGGGCTTTGTTGTCTGCCCCTGACTTACGCGCCGGTCAGTTTTACGGATACCTTTATCCGATCTCTCAAGACCACAGGTGCCTACACTTACGTGCACAATCCGATTTTCGAAGCGCGCCATTGGGGCATTGTCGACGGTCAGGATGTTGAAAAAGGGACCTATCACAGAACGCATTCCGGATACGCCGTCGCCGCGTTCCATGAGTCCCTGCGTCTGACATTGCAGGAAGGTCTGGCCAGACGGTCGGCATCCTACAAGACCCACGAGCGCGTGCTGCGCGACGCCGTAACAGCCATGGGGTGCGAGGTGACCTCGGATATGCCCAGCCTTGTTGTGCTCAACCTGCCGCCGGAACTGGCTGGTCGCGAAATGGAATTGGTGCAGAATTGCCGGGCACAGGGCTTTGGCATCTGGCCGACGCTGAGCGCGCCGGTTCAGGTTCGCATTGGCATTCTCAATCAGCTCAACCGACAGGCCGTCAGCCGCATCGTGCGTCTATTTGCCGAGGCCATCCGGGAACTGGGCGGTCAGATCGAATTCGAAGAGATCGAGGCGCTGCTCGAAAGCCGGTACGGCACGTCGATCGCGGCTTAATCACACTGCATGAACGGGAGGATTGCAGATGGATATTCATGAATATCAGGCGAAAGAGGTTCTTTCGAATTTCGGTGTTGCCGTGCCGTCGGGCGCTTTGGCTTACAGCCCTGAACAGGCGGCCTACCGCGCGCGTGAACTGGGCGGAGACAAGTGGATTGTCAAAGCGCAGGTTCATGCCGGCGGCCGCGGCAAGGCGGGTGGCGTCAAGCTGTGCAACACCGAAAATGAGATCTACCAGGCCTGTGACGACCTGTTTGGCCGCAAGCTTGTGACACATCAGACAGGACCCGAGGGCAAGGGTATCTACCGTGTTTATGTCGAATCTGCCGTGCCTATCGACCGCGAGATTTATCTGGGCTTCGTGCTGGATCGCTCCAGCCAGCGGGTGATGATCGTCGCGTCGTCTGAAGGTGGGATGGAGATCGAAGATATCTCGGCCGAGCGCCCCGACAGCATCGTGCGGTCTATTGTGGAACCCGCTGTGGGCCTGCAAGAGTTTCAGGCGCGCGAGATCGCGTTCAACCTTGGGCTGGAACCGCGTCTGGTTCAGCAAATGGTGCGGACATTGCAGGGCTGCTATGCCGCGTTCAGCGAACTGGACGCCACGATGGTTGAAATCAACCCGCTGGTCGTCACAGGTGACGACCGCGTGTTGGCATTGGATGCCAAGATGAGCTTTGACGACAACGCCCTGTTCCGGCATCCCCAGATTTCTGAACTGCGCGACAAAAGCCAGGAAGACCCGCGCGAAAGCCGCGCGGCGGATCGTGGTCTTTCCTATGTTGGGCTGGAAGGCAATATCGGTTGCATCGTGAACGGCGCTGGTTTGGCTATGGCCACGATGGATACGATCAAGCTGGCCGGAGGAGAGCCCGCAAACTTCCTCGACATCGGTGGTGGAGCGTCTCCAGAACGAGTAGCAAAGGCGTTCAGGCTGGTTCTGTCGGACAACAATGTTCAGGCGGTGCTGGTCAACATCTTCGCCGGGATCAACCGTTGTGACTGGGTTGCCGAAGGCGTCGTGCAGGCACTGCGCGAGATCGAGATCGACATTCCGGTCGTTGTGCGCCTTGCTGGAACGAATGTCGAAGAGGGCCAGAAAATTCTGGCCAAATCCGGTCTTCCGATCATCCGCGCCACTACTCTGATGGAGGCCGCAGAACGCGCTGTCGGCGCGTGGCGCAACGATCTGTCCCAAAACACCAAGATGAGGGCTGTGTAATGAGCATTCTTCTCGACCGCGACACACGGGTTATCGTTCAGGGCATCACCGGACGCATGGCGCGCTTTCATACGAAGGACATGCTGGCCTATGGCACAAACGTCGTTGGCGGTGTTGTCCCCGGCAAAGGCGGCGAAACCGTCGAGGGTGTGCCGGTTTTTGACACCGTCAAACAGGCCGTCGAAGCCACCGGAGCGGATGCCAGCCTTGTTTTCGTACCCCCACCGTTCGCCGCGGATTCCATCATGGAGGCCGCCGACGCAGGTATTCGCTATTGCGTGTGCATCACCGATGGCATCCCGGCGCAGGATATGATCCGGGTCAAGCGCTACATGTATCGCTATCCCAAAGACAAACGCATGGTGCTGACCGGACCAAACTGCGCGGGTACAATCAGCCCAGGTAAAGCGCTATTGGGGATCATGCCCGGACACATCTATTTGCCGGGCAATGTCGGAATCATTGGCCGCTCGGGGACGCTTGGGTACGAGGCTGCGGCCCAACTCAAGGAACGTGGTATTGGCGTTTCGACCAGCGTGGGTATCGGTGGTGATCCGATCAACGGGTCCTCGTTCCGCGATATCCTTGAGCGGTTCGAACAGGACGAAAGTACCGAAGTCATCGCCATGATCGGCGAGATCGGTGGCCCACAGGAGGCCGAGGCCGCGGAATACATCCGCGATCATGTGACCAAACCCGTCGTCGCCTATGTCGCAGGCTTGACCGCACCCAAAGGCCGGACGATGGGCCACGCGGGCGCGATCATCTCGGCCTTTGGCGAAAGCGCGTCCGAGAAAGTCGAAATCCTTTCGGCAGCCGGCGTCACGGTCGCTGAAAATCCCGCTGTTATCGGCGAAACCATCGCCCGCGTCATGGGAAAGGCTGCGTAATGGCTAAACCTTCGGTTCTTGTTACCCGTCGCTGGCCTGCTGCCGTCGAGGCGCAGTTGGCCGAGAATTACAACGTCGTTCTGAATACCGGGGACAAGCCCATGTCCCCGGCTGAAATACGGGATTCCTTGAAACGCTATGATGCGGTGTTGCCCACTGTCACAGATACGCTGAACGCCGAGGCACTGGACGTTTCAGCGGCGCAAACCAGGATCCTTGCAAATTACGGGGTCGGCTACAGCCACATCTGCGAACCCGCGGCCCGCGAATTGGGCATGACGGTGACAAACACGCCTGACGTTCTGTCCGAATGCACTGCTGATATTGCGATGACGTTGCTGCTGATGGTGGCGCGCCGTGCAGGTGAGGGAGAGCGTGAGTTGCGCTCGGGCAACTGGACCGGATGGCGGCCTACACATCTGGTGGGCACCAAGGTCAGTGGCAAAACTCTGGGCATCATCGGCTACGGCCGCATCGGACAAGAGATGGCCCGCCGGGCGCACCACGGGTTCGGGATGGATATCATTGTCTACAACCGCAGCAAGGTTGCGCCGGATGTACTGGCCCGATGCAACGCAACTCAGGTAGATACGATTGACGATCTGTTGCCGCAGTGTGACTTCGTTTCGTTGCATTGCCCTGGTGGTGTTGCGAACCGGCACCTGATCAACTCGCGCCGGTTAAGCCTGATGAAACCCGACGCCTTTCTGATCAACACCGCGCGCGGTGAGGTGATCGACGAATGGGCACTGATCCAGGCGCTGATGTTTGACATGATCGGCGGAGCGGCGCTGGATGTTTTCGATGGCGAACCCCGCATCAGCCCGGACCTGTTGCAATGCGACAACCTCGTGATGCTGCCGCATCTGGGCAGCGCCACGCGCGAGGCGCGCGAAGCGATGGGGTTTCGCGTTCTGGATAACCTCAACGACTTTTTCGCCGGACGCGCGCCCCGAGATCGCGTGATCTGAGGCCAACCCCGATCACTCTGAACCAAAAGACGAAGGACCCAAACCATGAGCTTTCATTCCATCGACCAGGCGCCCGCCCGCCTGAACCGCAGCGAACTTGCCGTTCCGGGCAGCCAGCCTGGTATGTTCGAAAAGGCCGCGAAATCAGATGTGGACGTCATTTTTCTTGACCTCGAAGACGCTGTTGCCCCGGACGAAAAGGAACAGGCGCGTAAGAATATCATCGAGGCACTGAATGATATCGATTGGGGTTCCAAAACCATGTCGGTTCGGATCAACGGGCTGGATACCCATTACATGTATCGCGACGTGGTCGATGTGGTCGAACAGGCTGGTGAGCGGCTGGACCTTATCATGGTCCCAAAGGTAGGCACCGCCGCAGACGTCTATGCTGTTGATATGCTTGTCACTCAGATCGAGGATGCCAAAGGATATAAGAAGCGGATCGGTTTTGAACACATTATCGAAACTGCATTGGGCATGCAGAACGTCAGCGAGATCGCGGCCGCCTCAAAACGCAATGAAAGCCTGCATTTTGGGGTTGCCGATTATGCCGCTTCTACCCGCGCGCGGACGACGATCATCGGTGGGGTGAACCCGGATTATTCGGTTCTGACAGACGCGGATGCTGATGGTGGCCGTCTGACTCATTGGGGCGACATGTGGCACTATGCACTAGCCCGCATGGTCGTTGCTGCCCGTGCTAACGGTCTGCGCCCAATCGACGGGCCTTTCGGAGACTTTCAGGATCCTGACGGCTACAAGGCTGCGGCAAAACGTGCGGCCGTTCTGGGCTGCGAAGGCAAATGGGCCATCCATCCCAGCCAGATTGCATTGGCCAACGAGGTCATGTCCCCATCTGACGCTGAGGTGAACAAGGCACAGCGTATCCTTATCGCCATGTCCGAGGCCGAGGCATCCGGGAAAGGTGCTGTGTCGCTGGATGGACGATTGATCGACTATGCCTCGATCCGTCAGGCAGAAGTATTGGTCGAAAAGGCAGGCCAGATAGCGGCGGCATAAACCAAGGTAGACCAGGCATCACTTGGCGCGGGGTCGTTCAGACCCTGCGTTTCGATTTTACGACTACGATCGGAAACGCATGGCCGCGACGACCCCTGCGGACTTGTTCCTTGCTTTCAACCCCACGATCGGTTCAAACTAGGTCCTTGCCAATTGATGTTCGGCTGCCCCAAAGATTGATCGGGTCTTGAAAGGGGCTATCGCGCTGATAAAGAACAACAAGATCTCGTCGAATGTTAGCACTCACAGACAAATCGAAGACCGAACAGCAAATAGCTTTCGAGATTTTTGTTCAGGCGGAATTTGCCTATCTGGAGCTGTCATCCATCATTGCAGTTTTGCAGACGGCAAATGATGTTCTCAACCGCGATCTTTTTCGGTGGCAGATTACGTCGGACACGCCCGGCTTGGTATCCAGCAGTTCAGACCTGATTGTGCGGGCAACGCCTGCCATCTCTGACCAGTATCTGAGCGATTGCCTGTGTGTCGTGGGCGGTCAATTGGGAAATGTCAGTACATGGTTGCGACGCGTCCGGGCAATGCAAAAGCATAAACGACCGGTTGCCTTGTTTTCGGACGCGGCGCGCGAATATATCAAGGCGACAGTGCAACAATCCGGGCCGGTCACGGCACATTGGCGCGACATAGGTTTGCTGCGTGAGATTGGGGATTACCCCATGCTTTCTGAAAGTCTTGTTGCCCGAAATGGAACGGTGCTGACTTGCGCCGGGCACGGTCATACCGTCGAGGCGATCATCGGCATTCTGGCCGAGGTTCTTGAGCCTCAGGACAGGGCTGAACTGGCCTGTCAATTGATGCTGAACGACGTTCGGGGCCACGCGCAAGAGCAACCCAAAGGCGTGAGCGCGAACCCGAATTTCCTAGAAAAGCGGCTGCAAAACGCGATCCGCATCATGGAAGAAAACACGGAACACCCGTTGCCAACGGCCAGTCTTGCCCGCCGCGTGGGCGTATCCACCCGGCAGTTAGAGCGCCAGTTTATGCTGCACTTGAGCACATCGCCCGGAAAATTTTATAGAAAGATCAGATTAAAAAAAGCGTTTACCCTGGTCTCGAACTCGCAAATGCCGATTATTGACATCGCCATTGCCTGCGGTTTTGCATCAACCTCTACGCTTGCCCAGACATTTAAGGCCGAATACGGCAAAACACCAAAGCAATTGCGGCGCACCGAGTGACCTTTATGTGGCCTCCGGAATTTCTGGCAGGTTATGCTGAGGGGCCAAGGGTCTTATCTGCATCGCAAAGGCGGTAGACATTCACTTTCCTTGAACGTCCTTTGACCGTGAATTCGCCGCAGTCGATCAGATGAAAAACCGGGCCGATCAGTCGCGCTGTGGCATCGCTGATCAAAATCCTGGTTTGCTCGTCACTTGGCAGTTCGCCTACCAGGGTTTCGATCCGGGCACAGGTGTTCACCGTGTCGCCGATCACTGTGTAATTCATCCTGTCGACGGCCCCGATATTGCCGACAATCAGCGGTCCGGTGTGCACCGCGATCTTGACGCCGTACTCGACGCCAGCCTCAGCCAGAGATTGCTTGATTGCCAATGCAGCCCGGCAGGCGCGCTCGGCATGATCCGTCTGGTCCTGAGGGGCGCCCCAGAACGCCATCGCCGCGTCGCCGATGTATTTGTCGAGCGTTCCGCCTTCGGCTTCGATACAGCGGTTCAGGATCTCGAAATGCCGGTTCAGCATTGCTGCCGTGGCTTGTGGTGTCATGGCCTCGGATGCGGGTGTGAACCCCACGATGTCGGCGAACATGACGGTCAGTTCGACTTCGCGCGGCAACACAAGGTTAGGGTCTCCGGTCTTTAGCATTTGCCGTACAAGGGTTCGGGGCAAATAAGTTTGAAACCAGCGCAGCCCGTCGAGCATCTTGTTGAAGGCCACAGCCTGAAGGTTCAGTTCAGAGACCCGAGAGGGGGGCAGGTGGTCGATTTGGTTCAGATTCAGCTCGCTGATTTTGATGGCTTCTTCGGTCGACCTGTGAATGGGTGCCGCCAATCGTCTTGCCAACACAAGCGCCGCAATGACCGAAGCGATCAGTAAACCAAGACTGACCAGGGCGGCATCACTCAGCCGGGACCACTGGTTGCTCCAATCGCTTAGTGGAGAATACTGCCCGATCACCCACGGCTCAGATCCGAAGCCTCTGACGATGCTTGTCAAAACCAGGTGTTCTCCGTTCAGCGCCTCGACCACATATCCGACAAATGTTCCATCGTTGCCCTGAAACTCAGGTGGCTGCATCAGCATTTGTGAGATGACCGCGTCATCAAGTGCTGCGACCGAATGCAAGGGGGCGTTTGAGCTTAACGTGTTTGCAGACAGGTTCAGCAATTTGGGATGGGCCAGAACGCGGTTGTCACCGTACAGAACAAAACCGGTTGCCCCGTATTTTCCGCTTAACTCGTCGACCAGGCCCGAGAAATGGTGAACGGTAGAAGAAACGAGCACGGCCCCGAGGAAAATACCGTCTTTATAGGCAGGTACAGTCGCTGAGATATGTGTCCGGCCCTGGTCAAAGAAGGGTTCGTTCCAGAACAAACCATCATAGCCTTTAACATCTTTAAGATACTGAAGTGTGCCTGCAGCCGGAGGCTCGTATGACGTTATTAAACGTGGCCCCTCAACATCCGTGATATGTGTTGAAATGAACAGACTGCCGTCAGGATACACGATGGCAAGATCTGTCAGATACGGGACCGAAGCCACCACGCCTTTGAAGTAGGCTTTCAGAAAATCGGTGTCGTGCAGATCGACTTCACCCGTGCTTGCGTCTTCTTGTAGGGATTGTGCCAGTTCCTCGATCGGTGTCGTCAGGCTGAAGATATCGTCTTCGATGGATTCGACGATCATCGCGGCAGACGTATTCAACAGTTCCGTCGTGTTCTGAAAATTGGCATAAGTCGAAACCAACAGAACTGCGCCAGCCGATATTGCCACCAGTCCGCCAATGGTCAGCGCCAGCAGAGTGGAAATTCGGATTTTCAACCTTGTTTGGCGGTTGCTTTGCGCCTGGGCGCTTTTGTCGATCACGCCAGTGTGCTGCGTATGCTTGTCTTCGTTGACCATCTTTGAACGATATTTAGCTTGGCGACCCGTTACAACGCCTCGTTGACTTCTGAGGCGGGATCACCGCTAGCCAAGATAGGCACGCAGGCTTGGCGGCGGGTTGTCAAAGAGTTCCGCTGTCTGAACGGGGGCATGCACCGTTTCGTCTGCAACAAGTACGGTTTGGTCGGCAATACGGCGTGCATCCTGCGGGTCGTGGCTGACCATCAACAGGGTCGTTTGAGTTTCGGCTACCAGATCGGCCACCAAATCCAGCATTTCGGCCTTTAGGGCTGGCCCAAGGGCCGCAAATGGTTCGTCCAAAAGCAACAGTTCGCGCCGCTGCACAAGTACGCGGGCCAGGGCAACCCGGCTTTGCTGTCCTCCGGACAGTTCCGAGGGTTTGCGCGCGCCCATACCATGCAAAGAAACCCGGCCCAGAGCGGACTGAACCTGTGCATCCTCGTCTTCGGACAACCGACCGTTTGGGCGCAGGCCCAGGGCGATGTTTTGTTCAGCCGTCAGATGCGGAAACAGGTTTCCGTCTTGAAACAGCATCGCCATAGGGCGCTTGCCGGGATGCAAGTTGGAAATCTGCTGACCACCCCAAAAGATCTGACCCTTTTTCAGATCCCGAAATCCAGCGATAGTCTCCAACAATGTGGACTTGCCCGCCCCGGAGGGGCCGACAATGGCAATGCTGTTGCCAACCTCGATCTGGATATCGGCGTTTAGGGTGAAATTCCCGTTTTCAATCACGCAGTCGTCAAGCTTCAGCATGCGAGCGCCCTCCTCGGTCCAATAGCCAGAATGCGCCCATGGACAGCAGCAACAGCAGTAATGCCCCGCCGGCAGCCGCCTGCATCTGATAGGCACCCATCAAGCGGTAGATTTGCAAGGGCAGGGTCGCGATCTGCGGATCGGCGAACAGTGCGATCACGCCCAGATCACCCATTGACAGAGCCGCCCCAAGACCAGCGGCGAAACCGATCTGTGGACGCATGCGCGGTAGCAAGATGCGCGTGAAAAACGTCCATTTTGTCATATCCAATGAAAGCGCGAGACGTCCGTGCCTAGCGGTTATGTCGCGCGCCGCGGGGACCAGAATGCGTAAAGCAAAGGGCAGGGCCATCGCGGCATTCACCAAAGCAGTGACAGGCAGAGCCAATGTCGTCGGATTTGCCAAAGGCCGGATCAGGATGAACAGGCCCGTACCGATGACCAGTGGTGATGCCGCCAAACCCAAAATGCCACTGAGTTCCACAAGCCCGTGCCGGCCGCTCGCGACGGCGGTGGCCATGGGCAAAGCAAGCAAAAGCAGGACAGCGGTACTTGCAGCGGCAACAAGGACCGAGATCAACGCGGCACGAAAAACGATTGCGGGCATGTCAAACAACCCGGCAACTCCCGAAATTACGACCGATGCCAAAGGCAGTAGCAAAAAGACGGCCGCTGCGACGATCCAGAATACATCTATCGTCGGCGCACCCCCGTCCCAGCGGCGCAATGCGCGATCAAGGCCTGTTCCAAAACCGTCCCCGCGCGAAAACTTCAGCGCCACTAAAGCGGTCGCAGCTGTCAGGGCAAGTTGCAGGGCGGATAACAGGGCGGCGCGGCCCAGGTCGAAATCGTAGGTGAAGGCCTGATAGATCGCCAGTTCGATCGTTGTAGCCCGTGGTCCTCCGCCCAAGGTGAGGGCGACGGCGAAGCTGGTCAGGCAAATGGCGAAGATTACTGCAAGAACCCCGGGCAGGGTCCGTTTCAGCATGGGCATCTCGATCAGTCGAAACATGGCCATGCCGTTGCATCCCAGTTGTGCGGCCAGGCGAAACCGTTCTGCCGGAATTTCCTGCCAGGCTTGCAACACAAGGCGTGTGGCCAGAGGCAGATTGAAGAACACATGCGCCAATACGACGCCATGCAAGCCGTAGATGCGTATGGGCGGCAGGCCGAAAATGCCAAGGATGTCCGAGATCCATCCCGACCGGCCAAAGACTTGCAGCAGACCCAGAATGGCAACGATGACCGGCAGGATGAAGGGCGCGCCCAAAAGCGCAATTAAAGCCCGTCGGCCGGGGAACCTCCGACGTGCCAAAGCCCGCGCAACCGGCACGGCCAACACCACGCTGAACAATGCGGACAGTGTGGCTTGGGTCAGCGTGAACCGCAGCGCAGCCCAGTCGGCGGGAGTGAACCCGCCGCTGGTTTCAGCACGCAGTGCAACCGCCGCAAGAGTGCCCAGGATCAGCGCGGCGACCAGAGCTGCCGCACCGATACCGGGCCATAGGCTTACTGGCTGAGCGCGTTCTGCCATTCTGCCAGGGCCTGATCCCGCACGGCGGCGGCTTCATCGGGAGAGAACAGCAGCGACTTTGCCGGCACTGTCAGGGTGTCAAACCCTTTAGGCAAACCTTCTGCCGGGGTTACGGCCGGGTACATCCAGTTGGTTGTCGGAATAATTTGCTGGAACGCATCCGAGACCATGTACTGCAAAAACTGATCCGCCAGTTCGGCCTGATCCGTCGCGGCCAGCTTTGCCGCAACCTCAACTTGCAGATAGTTGCCCTCGTCAAAAGCGGACGCGGCCTTGCTGCCGTCATCCTCGGCGATCAGGTGATAGGCCGGAGATGTGGTGTAACTGAGAACCATGTCCGACTCGCCCTCAAGGAACAGGCCGTATGCCTCGGACCAACCTTTGGTGACGGTCACGATGTTGTCGGAAAGACCTGCCCAGATTTCGGGTGCTTCGTCACCATAAGCCGCTTTGACCCACATCAGCAGACCCAGACCTGGTGTGGACGAGCGAGGGTCCTGGATGATGATCTTGGTGTTGCTGTCCGCCAGTTCCCGGAAGTTTGCAGGCGCTGTCGCATCCGCTTTGTGAACGAAGGCGAAGTAGCCCCAGTCATACGGTGTGAACGTGTCATCGGTCCATTCGATCGGCAGCGCGAAGTCGGCAGAGACGGAATTGGGCGCAAACAGGCCGGTTTCCCGGGCCGCTGCAATCAGGTTGGTATCCAGACCAAGCACGACGTCGGCGTCAGAGTTTTCACCCTCAAGCCGGACACGCGACAAAAGTGCGGCACCATCTTCGACGCCCACGAGGTTCAGCTCGCAGTCGCAGGTTGCCTCAAAGGCTTCTTTGACCTGCGGGCCGGGGCCCCAATCGGATACAAAGCTGTCATAGGTGTAAACGGTTAGCTGAGGCTTGTCGGCAGCGATGGCCGTAGTTGCACTCAGAAGTCCCGCAGCAATTAGCAGATGTTTCATGTCATCCTCCATTGCGGCGAGAGGGCAAGGATGGATGAAACCGAAACCCTTCCCTCCGCCGGTTCTAGCCGGTTCAGGTTCTACGGGTTCGCTTGATAAGCATCTCAGCGCGGCAGGCCGTGCTCCCCGAGGTGAGGCCGTCACTAGGGGGGATTGGCTAGAAAGACAACCAAATTCGGTGCCTCAGCGCGGTGCGTGTCACATGCGGGCAAGTAAACCTGTCCGGAGTCGGACGCCCTTTGAACCTGTAATACGTTTGGTTCAAAGGGCCATAGGTCAGAAGTAACGCAGCCAAATATAGACGTTCGCGATCATCAGGGTGAGGATCATGATCGGGAATGCAATTTTGGCGAAGGCGATGAAGCCGATGGGCTGCTTGGCCTTTTCCGCAAAAGCAGCCACCGTAAGGTTGGCGCTTGCCCCCAACAGTGTACCGTTGCCGCCCAGACAGGCCCCAAGCGCCAGCGACCACCAAAGGGGTTCAATCGCGTCCTTGCCGCCGAACGTGTCTGCGGTGGACTCGATCAGAGGGATCATCGTTGCCACGAAAGGAATGTTGTCGAGGATTGCGGACAAAATGCCGGAGGCCCAAAAGATGAAGAACGCGGTCCACATCATGTCGCCTTGGGTCAGCTCCAGCACTTTCTCACCGAAGAATGCCAGCAGTCCAACATGTTCGACACCGGCAACGATGACGAACAGCCCACCGAAGAAAAAGATTGTGACCCATTCAACTTCGCCAAAGATGTGGTGAACCGACTCCGACTGTTCTTCACCGCTTTGGTGGCCATAGGCCAGCAGCATCAACAGGCCTGCACCGGCCAACGCTGACGTACCCGGCTGAATGCCGTAGCTGTGCCCCAGCGTGAACCCCAGCAAAACCAGAGCCAAAACGGCCAGAGACTTGATCATCAAGACTACATCAGTAACCGCTTCGGATTCGTTGAACCCCATAATCCGATCGCTGGCCGATTTCGGAATGCGGGCCAGTTCCTTGCGGTTCATAAGGTAAATAATGCCGGTCAGGACAACCAGACATATGGCCGAGATAGGCGCCAGGTTCACCACGAAATCGTTGAAGCTAAGCCCTGCGGCCGAGCCAATGATGATGTTGGGTGGGTCACCGATCAGCGTCGCTGTTCCGCCCACGTTCGAGGCCAGGATCTCGGCGACAAAGAACGGGAACACACGCGTTTCCAGGGCTTCAGTGATCAGCAGCGTAATCGGGGCGATCAGCAAAACGGTCGTCACGTTGTCCAGCAGGGCCGAGAACACCGCCGTAATCAGCGTCAGCATGATGAGGATGCCGGTTGGATTGGCTTTCACCGCTTTTGCGGCCTTGATCGCTACGTATTGGAACAATCCGCATTTGCTGGTGATCCCCACGATGACCATCATGCCGATAAGCAGTGCCAGAGTGTTGGCGTCCACACCCGCCACGGCCTGTTCCTGATTGATGATGCCAAACAGGACCATCAGGGACGCGCCCAGCATCGTCAGAATGGCGCGGTTAACCTTTTCGGTGATCAGGACCGCATACACCAAAATCAGAATTCCGGTCGCGATCCAAAGCGGATCAATGCCCAATAGTTGTGGAACAGAGAGAGCGGCCTCTCCGTGTGACGTCGAATGCGTAGCCAAGGTTTTAGTCCGGTTTGTATAGGGTTAGCTGAGTGCGCGATCCAAAAGCGAGTTGGCGCTTACGGTGCCAACGAAACGGTTGGTTTCGGGCTCAACAAGGATCACGTGCCGTTTGAATTTGTAGATCAGGAAGATACCTTCCATCACCGGCGTATCAGGTGCAGCGACAGGGATGTTCGAGGGCCTCGACATGTTGTCGCGAACCTTTTCGGTCTTCAGCCGCTCCATCTGTTGTTCGAAATCATCCCGCGTCAGATTCATGAAGCTGAGCGAGTCGATCGCGACGCGCGACGCATCATCATTTAGACCGATTGTAGCCGCCTTCGGCAGAATCAGTTTCAGCAGCGTCGGGGCGGTAAAGACGCCAACATAAGTCCCGTCTTCGGCCACGACAGGCAGAAACCGTGCCCGGCTGCCCCTGATGATGTTGAAAGCCGTGGCGATGCTTTCATCCGGCAGAATGGTCTTTTGTACCTCAGGCGGCACCATCACGTCATAGCAGGTTAGGCCCATGCTTTTCCTCTGACTTCACGCGGCTATCGGGTGAAACGCCATCCAACAGCCACAGGGCACGCCCTTTTCGGCTTGTTAAAGCGTGTCAGGGCGAATCAAAATTTGTTGATGTGCACTGATTCCATTGCCGGGCGGAATTGACCAGCCCGGTAATGAAATTAAGTTGTTATCCTTCCGTTATTCGCGATGCAGGCCAATAACGGAAGGTTGGTTTCAGCTTGGGTTTGCGTCAGAGGCGTTTTGTGCCTCAGCTTTCGTTTCCGAAATAACCGGGGCTGCCTTCGAGGCGAGGAAAGCCGTAGTCCCTCAAAGGCGCAGGTCAGCTGTAATTCGGTGCGCGTTTTTGCAGTTTGGCCGCAACGCTTTCGGCGAAATCCGGGGATTGTAGCTGCGCGGCAAAGATCTTGATTTCTGCGGCCATGTGTCCGGCCACTTCGTCACGCTGATTGCGGATCAGGACCTTGGACTGCTTGAGCGCCACTGGGGATGAGGCTGCAATGGCTTTTGCGATCTCCTGGACTTCGCTCATCAACTCACCGTCGGCAAAGACGCGCGCGACCAACCCGTGGTTCAGGGCCTCGGATGCCGTCAGAACCCGCCCCGCCAGCAAGACGTCATTGGCGACAGCCATGCCGAGGGACGCAGGCAGCAACATCGAAGAACCGGCCTCGGGCACCAGACCCAGTTGGACAAATGGAGCGCTGAATGAAGCGCTGTTCGCGGAATAGACCAGATCGCAGTGCAGCAGCATGGTCAGGCCAACACCAATTGCAGAACCGTTGACTGCGGCGATCAGGAGTTTCGGACAATCCCGGATCGCATTCAGGAACCGAATAATCGGATTTTCAACGTCACCCGCCGGAAGGCCCCCTGTCATAAAGTCCTGCAGGTCATTCCCGGCTGTGAACATATCGCCTTCACCAGTGATGACCAGCGCCCGGGCATGATCAGTTTGACCGTATTCTTCGATGGCTTCAGCTATCGCAGTATACATGGCAAAAGTGATCGCGTTTTTCTTGTCTGTGCGAGAAATCGTGACTGTGGTGACGCGATCCTGAGTGCTGACGATGATATGTTCGCTCATGGCGTTATTCCTTGGATGTCCGGCGGAATTTGTGCCGCGTCGGCTGTGGGTTTCCTGCATGTGGGCAAGTTCGTATGCGGGCAAATAGCCTGCGTCAACAAATCAGGGCGGTTACCTCACGTCGCCGGGCGAGTGTGCCAGATTGATCCCCACCGCTGAATTCAGTGGTGCCTTAACTTTGCAGCGCAGCCACGACTTTTTTACATCTGGAGGAGATCTACGTCTTTTTGCGTAAGCTATCCGGTAATCCTGCCGCAAAGGGATCGGCGACATGCTCATCCTGGTGAGGGTCTCCGACTTTAAATCCATCGCCGTCATTTCTACTGAACCAGCGCCCTCAGGAACGGGCGCTTTCCGCCGGGCAATCCGTTTCTGGTCAGAGCTTTTGAAATTCTTATGCTCCCCAAAAAGGCTATCCATTGATAAAACCCTGTTTCAAGCCCTGCTTAGGATAACAGGAAGGGAGGGTCGAAGATGCGTGATGTCATAAACTTGGATTTGTATCCGCTGGACCAGCCGGGCAGCATGGCCTGGCACAGCCTGATCGAACGCTGCAAAGCCGATCTTTCTGAGAATGGACTTTTCAACCTGCCTGGCTTTGTTCGCGACAGTGCGCTGGAATCGGCGGTGTCTGAGCTGCAACCGGTTTTCGCTGAAGAGGCTTTTGTCCATGCACGGCGGCACAACATCTATTTCAGGACGTCTATCGAGGGCCTCGGTAGCAACCATCCTGCCCTGACCCAACTTGAAACGTCTAACAGGACGATTTGCGCCGATCAGTTGGGGCAGGCCTTTGTCATCCGCCTGTATGAATGGCCGCCATTTGCGAAGTTTCTGGCCGCGGTCATGGAAAAGCCTAAGCTTTTTGTCATGGATGATCCGCTGGCCCGCGTGAATGTAATGGCTTACTCAGCCGGGCAGGCCCTGAACTGGCATTTCGACAGGTCCGAATTCACCACAACGCTGCTGTTGCAAGCGCCGTTGGCGGGCGGTGAATTCGAGTACGAAAAGGACCTGCGTAGTGATGACAACCCTAATTATGACGGGGTGGCTGAATTGCTGGAAGGTCGGCGCAAGCCCACGCTCATGAAACTGCAACCGGGGACTTTGAACATCTTCAAAGGCAAAAACACGGCGCACCGCGTTTCGCCTGTTCAAGGCGACCGCGACCGCATGATCGCCGTGTTTTCCTTTTATGATCGGCCAAATGTTCAGTTCACAGACGAAGAACGCATCGGGTTTTACGGGCGCGCGTCGTGATCTGAGATGGCACATGCCTGACCCTAGCCAGTGTCAGAATCGTTAATCCGGACAGCGCTAAAGCCTCTGACTGCGTCGTTCTGATGGGAACTCAATAAGACATCTGGGTGCGTTCCCAAACGGGCGAATACCCCGGGCACTGAAACGCAAAAAAAGCAAGTGTCCGAGATGCTTTGGTGTCCCCGGCTATGTTCAGCCCGTTCTGGGTTTTCATGCCAAAACGGGCTGCCCGGTCAGGTCATAGACATTCCGCCAAAGTTTTTGCGATGCTCCGGATCATTTGCGGGTACAGTTCGGCCCCAGGTTCAAGATCAGAACCTAGCGGATCTATCACACCGGTATTCGCTTCGGTTCTGTCCAAGACGGTGGCGACGATGCCGGGGTTGAATTGCGGCTCTGACAGAACACAATTGATCCCTTCTTCACGAATGCGCACCTGAATTTCTGAAATCCGCGCCGGACTTGGATCCGACGCATCGCTGAGCGAAATCGCACCCGACGCGGGGATGTCGAAGGCGTTCTCGAAGTACTGATAGGCATCGTGGAACACGATGAAGTTGCTTCCGCGTACAGGTTCCAGAGTTGCACTTACTTCAGCAGAGAGGGCTGCCATCTCTTCGCGCGCAGCCGCCGCGTTTGCGAAATATGCACCCGCATTGTCCGGGTCCGCAGCGGAAAGCTGAGCGGCAATCACGTTCAGCCAGGTGTCGGCGTTTTTGGGCGAAAGCCAGGCATGCGGATCATGATCGCCGTGCGCGTGGTCATGGTGGTCGTCGTGTTCTGCATGATCCTCGTGATCGTGGTCATCGCCCTCGGCATGCTCTTCGTGGTCATGATCGTCATGGTCTTTGTCGTCGGCATGATCCTCGTGACCATGATCGTCATGTTCCTCCTCTTCGGCGTGATCTTCATCGTCATGATCGTGCGCCTCAAACAGCGCATCCTCGCGGAAATCCAGAAGGACGGTGCCATCCACTTCCAGCAGGGGGGTGACTGTCGCGCCGTTGGCCAGGGTCTCTACCGCGCCTTCCATCCATGGGGTCAGGTCCTTCCCCATCCAGAATACCAGATCCGCATTTTGCAGGGCAGCCGCCTCAGAAGGGCGCAGGTTGTATTCATGCGGGGACGCGCCGGTTTGTACGATCAGGTTAGGTGTCCCAACACCTTCCATCACGCGCGCCACCAACGAGTGCACCGGTGCAATATCAACTGCAACATTTGGGACATCGGCCATTGCTGTGCCCCCCATCAACGCAGCCGTGATCGAAACAGGAAGAAGCTTTCTGGACATCAAACCCTCTATGTGATTTTATAACGTTGCGAGTGGCATATATGATATGGAATAACATGACAAGTGAGACGAGACCTGCACCTGCCGAAGACTCCGCCCTTGTCGGATTCCAAAAGCACGACCACGCGCACTGCGTCGAAAGCAGCCTGACCGTTGCCGAGACCCGGTGCAAAGAAGAAGGTTTGCGGCTGACTCCCGTGCGGCGCAAGGTTTTGGAAATGCTGCTGCAGGAACATCGGGCCTTGGGTGCCTATACAATCCTTGATCGATTGCGCGACGAAGGCTTCGGATCGCAGCCGCCGGTGGCTTATCGCGCCCTCGATTTTCTTGTTGAGAACGGGTTTGTCCACAAAATCGAACGGTTGAACGCATTTGTCGCCTGCGCGCATCCCGGGGCAACGCATTCCCCGGCCTTCATGATTTGTAGGAAATGTGATGCCGTGGCCGAAGCACATTCAACACCCGCGAAAGGAGAGCTGGGCGCAGCCGCGCGGGCGGTGGGTTTCGAGATTGAGCGGACCGTTGTAGAAGCCGAAGGCGTTTGCCCCGACTGCACCGAAAAGGCGTAGAAATGAACCTGATTACCGTAGAAGACCTCAGCGTTAGCTATGGGGCCAATACCGTGTTACGGCACATTAACATGGGGGTCGAACCTGGTGAAATCGTGACCATCGTCGGCCCTAACGGTTCGGGTAAGACAAGCCTGCTGCGCGCCATAATCGGTGCAATCAAACCGTCTGCCGGGCGGGTAAAGCGAAAGCTGGGGCTGAGAATTGGTTACGTCCCGCAAAAGCTGCATATCGACCCGACCTTGCCGATCACCGTCGAACGGTTCATGCGGCTGACCCATCGCGCCTCAAAGAAGGATTGCGCGACTGCGTTGGAAACAGCCGGAGTGCCCGATCTGCTCAAGCGCCAGATGTCACAGCTTTCGGGCGGACAATTCCAGCGCGTGCTGCTGGCGCGAGCCTTGATCAACCGGCCCGAAATCCTGTTGCTGGATGAAGCCACGCAAGGGTTGGACCAGCCCGGTTCGGCTGCGTTTTATCGCCAGATCGAAGACGTGCGCCAGGAAACAGGGTGCGCGATCATCATGATAAGCCACGAACTCCACGTGGTGATGAGCGCCTCGGACCGGGTGATCTGCCTGAACGGCCATGTCTGCTGCGAGGGCTCACCTGCGGTCGTGGCCTCGGCCCCCGAATACCGCGCCCTGTTCGGAACCGGAACAGGCGGTGCCCTTGCCCTTTACCGCCATGATCATGATCACAACCACGATCATCATCATGACCATGGAACAGATTCTCAGGAAGCCGCAGAATAATGCTTGATGATTTCATGACCCGGGCCACACTGGCCGGAGTTGGCGTGGCCTTTGCTGCGGCGCCGTTGGGGTGTTTTGTGGTGTGGCGCCGTATGGCCTATTTCGGCGATGCCACAGCGCACGCCGCCATTCTTGGCGTCGCCCTGTCGCTAACGTTTCAGATGTCGATTTTTACAGGCGCGCTGGCCGTCGCCTTGTTGATGGCGCTGACCGTGACACTGTTGGTAGGTCGTGGTTACGCTATGGATACGTTGCTGGGCGTCATGGCGCATTCCGCCTTGGCATTCGGTCTTGTGGCAGTCTCATTCCTCTCCGGTGTCCGGATTGATTTGATGGCCTATCTGTTTGGCGACATTCTGGCCGTTTCCCGTTCGGATCTGGCCGTCATCTGGGGTGGCGCTGCACTGGTCGTATTTTTGATTGCGTGGCGTTGGTCCCAGTTGTTGACGGCGACGTTGAACGAGGAACTGGCGTATGCCAGCGGGTTCGACCCCAAGCGAGAACAACTGATTTTGACGCTTGCACTGGCCATCACGGTGGCAGTCGCCATCAAGGTCGTGGGCGTTTTGTTGATCGCGGCAATGCTGATAATACCGGCCGCAGCGGCGCGGAGTCTGGCACGGTCACCGGAAACGATGGCTCTGATCGCTGCAGCGATTGGGGCGACATCTGCTGTGGCCGGGTTGCGAGCGGCTTATGTCTTCGACACGCCCGCAGGTCCTTCCATCGTCTGCGTCGCCGCCATTCTGTTTGCCTGTTTTAGCCTGCTTGGATGGCAACGCCATACCAAGCCCTGAAAACCGCCTGGAAACTGCAACCGATGTTAGGCGGGTCGTAAAAATCTCATTTGCCCTGACCGCGCGTCACAAGCTATCGAACAGACGCCCAGGCAACGCTTTGTGACGTGGCAGGTTCAGCGCTTTCAGCAGTCCAAAGACCATCGCTTGATTGGAGGTAATGACGGGTTTGTTCAGCGCGGCCTCAATCCGTTCAATCGCCTCGACCGAGCGCATGTCTGTGCAACTTAGGACGATTGCCTGCGAATCCGGGTGATCGGCCCTACACGCCAGATCGAACACCTCGTCCGGGGTCAGTTCACCTTGCCCATAATTGCCAAGCTCGCGGCCGACATCGGCACATTTGACGGTTTCAATGCCGTTTAGGGCCATGAAATCCATCGCCCGGGCATTGATCTCGCCCAAATAGGGCGATGAAAAGCCGACCTTTGTTGCGCCGACAGCATTGATCCCAGCGATCAACGCCCCTGCAGCGGTCAGCGAAACTGCACCCGAGCCCGCCTTAATCTGCAGGGCCAGCTCTGCATCAAAGGACGGTCCGTGGGTCAGTGTCGCCGAGGTGCAGCCATACAGCACCACATCGGGGCGTATGCCCGAGATCATCCGCAGGTCGTGAGTGATATCCGATGCGCCCAACCCCGCCATCTGATCCGAGCCGGGGATTTCATCCACGTCATATCCGCCCATGCGTTGAAAATGGACTGTGGTGTTGGGCGGCCTCAACAACTCCATATCCGGTTCGAGGTTGGTGTTGGTGAAGGGTACCAGAACACCGATTTTGGCTGCGGTTCGTGTTTCGGTCACTTCTGTGCTCCCTTCAAGGCGGTCAGGCACCGATCCATGACCGGTGCCTCGCAGATAGTGGCGCGCAGGCAGTCGGGTAAGCCGTATCCCCCCATGCCGCGCATCAGAAGGTTGTCGGATTGAAGCGCCGCATCAGCCCGTTGTGCATCCTGCGTTGATTCAAAGCGCAATAGCACAAAGTTTGTATGGCTTTGAGGAACGATTAGGCCCAACGCACGACATTCCACGGCAAACCGTTCACGGATTTCAGTCGTGCGGGCAACCACATTTTGCATATGCTCCTGATCGCGGATCGCGGCAGCGGCTGCTGCTTGTGAAGCGATGGAGATATTGTTCGGGTTGAGCAATTTTCGCAACTCAGCTGCAATCTCGGGCGGGAAGTATCCCCAACCTGCGCGCGCGCCCGCCAGGCCATAGGCCTTGGAAAAGGTGCGCATGATCACGGTGTCCCCTCGATCGGTCAGCGCGAAGATGTCGGCCGGATCATGTATGTGATCGGAAAACTCAGCATAAGCTTGATCGACGACCAGCAGAACATCGGTGGGCAGTTCCCCGCGCAGACGAAGGATTTCGGAATTGGGGATTAGGGTGCCGGTCGGGTTGCCGGGGTTGCAGACAAAGACGATCCGCGTTTCAGGTGACACCGCGGCGATGATATCGTCGACGGATACGGTCAGATCCACTTCACGCGCCTTGACGTAATCGGCCTGAACCTGGGCTGCTGCTGAGGCGACAAACGCATATCCATAATCCGTGCCAAGGACCCGATCACCCCGCCCGGCATAGGCGCGGATCAAACAGCCGATCAGCTCCATCGAGCCCGCTCCGCACAGCACCCGTGCCGGATCAAGTCCATGCACATCTGCAATTTCTGCGCGCAGTTCCAACCATTCCGGATCAGGATACAATTGCAGATCGGCCATTGCGTCACGACCCGCCTTGATGGCAGCGGGGCTTGTGGGAAAGGCGCTTTCGTTCTGGGCCAACGAGATAGTGTTTTCGCCACCAAGGTCGGCCAGCGCATAGGCCGCCATTGCACTTATGTGGGGAACCGGGCGGATCATGATGTGCCCCCATAGGATTTTGCGCCTTCTGCGCTGATCAGACCGCGCTTGAGGTCTAGGGAGATTGCCTGTGGGTCTCGCGCGGCCGGGTCGCCAAAACCACCGCCCCCAGGGGTTTCAAATATAAGGTAGTCGTCAGCTTCAACGCGCAGTTCTCCTTTGCCCGGGATATCACTTTCGCTATCGCGGAAACGAATACGACCAGGTGCGCCGGGTTTTCCACCCATGCGTCCGAGGGCGGGGAATTTGAGGCGCTCAACCGACAGGAAAACGAGAAAGGGTGCACCATTGGCCGAGGTCATCTCGATCCGTTGGCCGAGACCGCCGCGAAACTTGCCTGCACCTCCTGAATCCTGGCGTAGTTCGCGTTTCCAGATTGTGACGGGGGCCACGCTTTCCGTGATCTCGACCTGAGATCCGAACACGCCCGAAGGGTAGGCTGTGGCAGACAAGCCATCCGCGTGTGGCCGAGCGCCGGTGCCGCCATTATGCACAGGTTCAACCGCGAATTCCCGACCTCCATCACGCGCCACTTCGGGTGCGTGCCGCATCGGCAGATCGAACATGCAGGATGCGCCCTCGGCGGGGACCTGAGCTGGCAGGGCCTGATGCAGGCATCCAAGCACCAGATCTGGTGTTACCTGTCCTAGCGTGTGCCGCATTGCCACCGGGGCGGGGCGTTGTGCATTGAGGATGCAGCCTTTTGGGCCGTCCACTGTAAACGGCTCCAACGATCCGGCGTTGTTGGGGATGTCAGACCCGACGATGCAGCGCAGGGCGAAGACTGTATAGGCGGTCGCATAGTTCAACGGCACATTGATACCCTTGCCCGAACAACCCGACGTTCCCGTGAAATCCACATGCATGCCCGTTTTGCTGACCGTTAGGGTGGCGTGCAGTTCCAGTTCTTTTTCATAACCGTCCATCCTCAGAACGTTTCTATAGGTGCCTGTGGGCACTTCAGCGATGGCTTCAAGCGTGCCTCGGCGCGAGGTGTCGATGATGTAGCCGCCCAGTTGATAAAGATCGTCGATTCCGAATTCATCCATCATACCGAGCAGCCGGTTCACGCCCGCTTCGCAGCAAGCGATCAGTGCATATATGTCGCCCTCATTCGCAATGGGCTCGCGGCTGTTGGCGCGGACAATGTCCAAAAGCAAGGCGTTCGGGACACCTTGTTCGACCAGTTTGCAGGGTGGGATCAGCAGGCCCTCATCATAGATATCCGACCCTTCGGGTCCCATTCCAAGGCCGCCCAGATCTACAAGATGCGATGTGCATGAAGTAAAGCCGACGACCTTACCGTTTTTGAAGGCAGGCATCATCAGCAGAAAGTCGTTGAGGTGTCCCGAAGCCAGCCAAGGATCATTGGTCATGTAGATATCGCCGGGCTTCATGTTCTGAACCGGGAAATGACCGCGCAGATGCATCACGGCTTCGGCCATCGTGTTGATGTGTCCGGGCGTTCCGGTAACCGCCTGTGCCAGCATCCGACCCCCGGCGTCAAAGATCCCGGCTGAGATGTCTCCGCATTCGCGCACAATGGGTGAGAATGCGGCGCGGATCAGGGTCTGACCTTGTTCTTCGACGACGGCAAGCAGGCGGTTCCACATGACTTGCAGGCGGGCGGGGGAATGATCGGCAGTCATCATACACCTCCTTTCGGATCTTGGATAAGGATGAGGTTTCCAATGGCATCCACATGCGCCGAGAAGTCTGATGAGACCAAAGTCGTCGTCTGCGGTTCCGTGATCAGCACCGGGCCGCAAACCCGGTCGCCGGGGCTCAGACTGTCGCGTGGCACAAAACCAGCCTGCTTTATCTGACTATCTACATCGCAGGTGATGGGGCGGGTTTGGGCTGGTGTGATAGTTGTCAGAACTGGCGTTTCCGGCAAATCTGGAACATCCGCATCTGGGGTTGCGACGCGGACCGCCCAGTTCAGGATCTCGATTTGCATCCCGGGCACGGGACGCGAGAATTGTTTACGGTATTCCGCCTCGAACGCATCGGTCAGCGGTTTTATGTCTTCGAATGTTAGGTCGCGATCGGGCAGGGCAATCTCGATCTCGTGGCCCTGACCATTGTAGCGCATGAAAGCCGTGCGTTGGGTTTCGGTGAGTGCATCACCCGCGCCTTGGGCAACCACCCGGCTTGCCTCGTCGATCATGTCGGAAAACAGGGCATTGACCCGCTCCAGATCCAGGTATTCAAGTAGAGAATAACTTGATCTGACGATCTCAAAACTGACCGGAGCAAACAGGAACCCCACCGCGGATCCAACACCTGGATTGGGCGGGATCACGATGCGACGGACCCCGGCGGATCGGGCCACACGGCTTGCATGCAGGGGGCCGTTGCCGCCGAAAGCGATCATTGTGCGCGAACCGAGGTCCTTGCCCGACTCCACCGCATGCATTCGGCCCGCACTGGCCATGCTTTCATCGACGATGCGACTGACGCCGTCCGCTGCCGCAGTGCCGTTCGTGCCCAGACGCGCGGCGATGACCCGGTTCAGCGCAGCTTCAGACGCTTCGGGGGCGATCTTGATAAACCCTTCGGCAAATGTGTCCGGCACAATATAGCCCAAGGTAATGTCGCTGTCGGTCACGGTTGGCTCTGTGCCGCCCCGCCCAAAAGCTACCGGACCGGGTTCTGATCCGGCCGATTTTGGACCCACAGTCAACCGACCCAGACGGTCAACCCCGGCGATTGAGCCGCCGCCCGCGCCAATCTCGATCATTTCGACCACAGGGATACGTACAGGCATGCCCGACCCCTTGATGAACCGCGCGGCCCGCGCGATTTCGAATTGGCGCGAGGTTTGAGGCCTTGCATTGTCAATCAGGCAGAGCTTCGCAGTCGTCCCGCCCATGTCGAAAGATAAAACCTCGTCAATCCCAGCCCGCGCTGCGATCCGTGCGGCCAAAATTGCTCCGCCCGCCGGGCCGCTTTCGACCAGCCGGATCGGAAAGCGTGAGGCCGTCTGAACGGTGCACATTCCGCCACTGGCCGTCATCATCAGGATCGGACAGGTCACGCCTTCTGTCTGGAACCGTGAGGCAAAGCGCGCCAGATAGCTTTCCATTAGTGGCTGGATGTAGGCATTGGCGACCGTGGTACAAAGCCGGTCGAACTCGCGCGCCTCGGGGCTGACATCAGAGGAAATTGAAACTGTCAGGCTGGGGCGTTTTTCCGCGAGAATGTCGCGCAACCTGCGTTCGTGCGACGGGTTGGCGTAGGCATGCATCAAACAGATTGCGACCGCTTCTGCACCGGTGGCATCCAGTTCGGCCAACAGCGCGTCTATCGAACTGGCGTCCAGCGGGATCAGCACATTCCCATCGGCAGCCATTCTTTCGCGAATGGTCAGCGCCCGTTCGCGTGGGACCAGCAGGGCCGGCTTTTCCAGGTTGATGTCATATTGCGCATATCGCCGCTCATACGCGATTTCCAGAATGTCGCGAAACCCTTCAGTCGTCACGGTTGCCACAACGGCGCCTCGACGTTCGATCAATGCGTTGGTCGCCAGTGTCGTTCCGTGGATGAAACCTGTCACCTCATTCAACGACCGGCCGGATTCCGCCATGACACGTCTTGCGCCCTCCATCGCGCCATCTGCGGGATTTTTGTGCGTCGTGAGCGTCTTGGTCGAAGCCAATATGGTCTCATCGCCCGAGACGAGTACCGTATCGGTAAAGGTGCCGCCGATATCAATGGCCAGGCGTAAGGTTTGAGATGTCATGAGAGTGTCCGAATTGTCCGTTGTCTGGGCAGATGGCAAAAGGCGCAGAGCGCCTGCCATCATCCACTCACGACGAGGTCACAACCGGTTGCGCGGCGATCCAGAGGGTTAGGACTACAAAGCGTTGTCATATACGCAGTTTGACACGCCCAAGACGTGTCGCAAGTTGGTTTGCGACCAAATCGCCCGGAAGCGACAGAGATGTGCGACTTGATTGCCTAAGCGTTTGTGCATCAACAATCCTGAGCGGTTGATGGTTCGCTCAGGATTTCTTGGAGAGAGCAGCCCTGACCAAAACGCCATCCATGATAAGCGCCTTCAGGCTGGTCCGGATTTCACTTTCCGGGAACTTTCCGATGCTCCAATGCCGGAGAGACCAGACATTACAAAGGAAATACAGATAATTGGCCATCAGCTCTGTGTTCATGGGGCGGAACACATTCTGCTCGACCCCTTTGTCCAGAATGCCTTTCCAGCGGCCCATGAACTCACGCTCCATATCAAATACGCGCGCGCGGTTCTCGGCAGACATGGACCGCGTTTCCGAATAGACCAAATTGATATAGCGGCGGTTTTCGCCAATGTAGTCGATGTACCGGTCAACCGCTTTTTCAAGGTTTTGATCGGCGGGGCCGGTGAACAGTTCTCCGGTATCGAAAAAGTCGATGATGTCCTGCATGCACATCGTAGTGATCAAGTGCAGTATGTCATCTTTGTCCTTGATGTACTTGTACATCAGCGGAACCGACAGCCCGGATGTTTTGGCAATCTCGCGCATCGATGCATTGCCGAACCCATGCTTGGCAATCACCTTGCATGCGCCTTCAAAGATCTGCCGCCGCCGTTCCTCGGCGGTGTCGGACAGGGCGCGGGGCGGCTTTTCAGTCTGAGTGGATTTCGGCGTTTCCGCCAGTTGCGCATCGACTGAGAACGTGCAGGTCACTTCCATCAGCGTGGCGGCTTCACCGGGATTGTGTCCGGCCTGAACGATCGAGACACGGTATGTGGTCAGCGGCGAATCTTCTGGCGACATGCGGATGGCCTGAGCCTCGATTTGCCCCTGTCCCGCAGTTGCCAGATTCGTGGCCGAGGTGTTGACCAGTGTTGGATGCAAAGTGTCTCCGAGGCGTTTGAGTTCCTCGCGCGCAGCATCAATCGCCAACGCAACGCACACGCCATCTAGCTGCGATTTATTAATAAATTCATCAACTTGCGCAGCAGAATACAAAAACACGTGGCTTGCCTCCATAGGACCCTACCTGAGGGCAACATGTTGAAATCCCTATCTCTTGTCCAGTTGGAAATCGTCGCAGTGTCATTGCGACGTAGGGAAAATCAATTCGGGGCTTGACGAAATTGCCGGCTGTATGGGATTGTTAGTGAACGTTCAATCACACGCCAGGGGACGCCTGTATGAAGTTCAAGATTCTCGCCATTCCATTCGCACGCCAGCATGGCGAGGATACTCAGCTTGCCGGACGTGACCCTGCTCGGTTCAACAAGATGATGCACACGATGCGTGATCAGATGGTCCTTGCCGAAGAGCTGGGCTATGACGGCTTCTGCCTGACTGAGCACCACATGCAGGTCGAAGGCGTTGAATGCACCACGAACCCGCTGTTCTGGAACATGTACATCGCCCAGCACACCAAGAACTTCAAAGTTGGTCAGTTGGGGATGAACCTGACCGCGATGAACCCGATCAAGACAGCCGAAGACATCGCCATGCTGGACCATATGACCGGCGGCCGCGTCTTCGCAGGGTTCTCGCGCGGGAACACGCCGCGCTGGACGGCGACCATGGGGCAGCACCTGGACATCACCTCGGCTGAATCCGACAAGTCCGAGGCCGACCAGCGCAACCGTCGCGCGCTGTACGAAAACTGGCGTCTGATCAAGTCGCTGTGGACGGACGACCTGACCGAACATCAGGGCGAATTCTGGAATTTCCCGTCGAATGTCGAGTGGGAGTTCAATCCAACCAAACTCTGGGGTGGTGACAGCCCGGTTGATAGCAACAAGATCCTGCGCAAATCGGGCATCGTGCCTCGTCCGCTGCAAAAGCCGCACCCAAAAGTATATGCGCCGTTCTCGTATTCGATGGAAACTGCCAAGTTCTGGGCTTCGGAAGGGGCCAAGATGGTGTCCTTCGTGACCGCCGACAAAGAAGAATTCATGCCGGTGATTCTTGAGAACTGCCTGAAGGCTGCGCATGAAAACGGGCTGCCTCAAACCACCAACAACGACGTTCTGGCTCTGGGTGCGCATCTGATGATGGGCAAGACTCCCGCCAAGACCAAACAGTACCGCGAAATGTTCGACAACCTGTGGTTCTCGGCCTACGACGCGCCGCCCTATCACGTCCCACTAGGCCGCGTCTGGGACGGCTCGCGTCAACAGGTTCTGGACCAGGTCGGTGAACTGGCCGAGCGCTATCAGATCGACGAATTCTTTGTCTGGCACCACGTGAACTACTTTGGCGACGAGATCGAGCAGGAAGCTCTGATCGAATTCGCCGAAGGCGTCATCAAACCTCTGAACGTATAAGGGGAAGACCGTGTTCGATCTGCATGAAGTTTATCAGCTGTCGCCCATCGACGAGATCATTACGGATTGCGAACAAGGCCGTATGGTAATTCTTGTCGACGATGAAAACCGCGAGAACGAGGGCGATCTGGTGATTCCAGCCGCCTGCGCGGATGCGACCGCGGTAAATTTCATGGCGCGCTTTGGTCGGGGTTTGATCTGCATGGCCATTCCGCCCGAACGGGCCGAGCAGTTCAGTCTTGGACCGATGACAGCGTTGAACACGGATCCACATCATACCGCGTTCACCATTTCGGTGGATGCGAAAGAAGGCACGACCACCGGCATTTCCGCCAGCGACCGGGCGCGGACCATTGCACTTTTGGCGTCCGACAGCGGCTCTTCGGCAGATCTGGTTTCGCCCGGGCATCTGTTCCCATTGGTGGCGAAACCGCACGGTGTGCTGGAACGCGAAGGCCACACTGAAGCCGCAGTTGATCTGGCCCGCCTGTCCGGGCAGGGGGATTCCGGTGTGATCTGCGAAATCATGAATGATGACGGTGAAATGGCGCGCCTGCCGGATCTGCTGGAATTTGGCGCCCGGCACGGCCTTAAGGTCGGCACGATTGAAGACCTCAAACGGTACCGCCAGGACCTGCTTGCAGACAAGGCCGCCTGACAGCCAACACCACCTGCGTTTCAAGACACTCATGACCGAGGATATCCTATGACCGCATTTGCCGAGATCGAAACCCTGATGCAGGCGTATATCGAAAACCTGCATGACGGAGACATCAGCAAAACCGACCAGATGTTTCTGCCTGAATGTGATCTTTGCTGCGCCAACGAGGATGGCAGCTATATCCACATGACGCTGGAGAAATACAAAGAGGTCATCGGCGGTCGCGAAAGCCCAAAATCTAAAGGCTATCCGGTCTATGGTCACACGATCTCGATCGATCAATCAGGGCCGAATACAGCCTTTGTCAAGATCGACTGCGCCGTGCAGCCGCGATACTTCATCGACTACCTGTCGCTGATCCGCACCGGCGAGGGCTGGAAGATTGCGGCCAAGGTCTATTACGTCCAGCGCACCGAAGACTGATCCCCTTTATCTGATCGAGCACCCGAATGACCGCCCCATATTCCCAACTTTCGGCGCGTGCCATGGTGCAGGCCTTTGCTCGGCTGGAGCTGTCTCCGGTCGAGGTCACGCAGGCAGCGCTGGCCCGTATTGAGTCGGTAAATCCTAGTATCAACGCGATTTACCACGTGGACGCCGAGGGCGCGCTTGAAGCGGCCCGGGCGTCTGAGAAACGTTGGCACGACAACAAACCAATGGGGCCGCTGGATGGCGTGCCGACAACAGTCAAGGACGCAATGGATTGCATCGGTATGCCCGCTTATCGCGGCTCGGCGGCGGGTGAGGCATCGGTCAGCACAACCGATCATCCCACGGTAGCACGCATGCGTGAGGCCGGTTCCGTGATCCTGGGCAAGAATACCATGTGCGATTACGGCATTCTTGCAGGTGGAGTGAGCTCAAAGCATGGGGTTACCCGCAATCCATGGGATGTATTGCGCACGACAGGCGCATCATCTTCGGGCGCGTCGGCCAGTGTTGCCGCTGGGATCGAGCCGGTTTCGATTGGGACCGACATCGTGGGATCCATCCGTCTGCCAGCCTCGTATTGCGGCCTGGCCGGGCTGAAGCCCAGCCAGGGGCGAGTGCCCTATTACGTCTGCAACAGCCCGGCGATCACGGCGGGGCCGTTGGCTCGCAATTTTGGCGACGTCGCGCTGCATATGAATGTTCTGACCGGAGAGGATACGCGCGATTTCGCGGCATTGGCACGGGACGGCGTGAACTATGTTTCGCGCCTGACGCGCGGCGACCGCAAAGGTATGTCGGTTCTGGTCATCCCCGAGCTGGGCTTGGGCGAACCGGTGGCGGAAGATGTTCAGGCAGCGCTGGAACGGACGGCGCAGGTTTTGCGGGATATGGGCGTTCAGGTCACCTATCTTGAAACCGCGCCGTTCAGCCGAATGGACTGGGAACCCGCCGAGGCATTCTACAAAATACGTACCCTGTCCGAACTGATGCGCCAACCCGAGGCCGAACAGGCGAAAACGCCCTATATCCGCGACTGGACCAACGATGCACGCGCTTTGTCCGCTGTTGAGCATCAGCGGAATTTCGACCACACGCAGGCGTTGCGCGAACGTGCGTTGGCGCTGATTGACGGCCATCATTTTGTCCTGCTGCCATCGACACCGGACACCGCCTTTGCTGCCGACCGGCCGGGGTCTGACCCCGATAAGCCGTTCGAAAGCTGGGCCCATACCTTCCTGTTCAACCTCACTGAGCAACCGGCATCCAGCATTCCGGTCGGACTAGACCGCAACGGGCTGCCGATCGGTATGCAACTGGTCGGACGCCGCTTTGACGATCTGGGCGTTTTGCAAATGTCATGGCGGATCGAACGGGACATCGGAGAAATGCCGCCTGCGCCTCTGTGACGGACGCAGATACAGAAAAACACATTGAGAGGCAAAAAATGAGCGCAGAAAAAACGACGATTCCCGGTCAGATCATGACGATGCCACTGACGGTGACCAGCATTTTCCGTCATGGCATGCGTGCGCATCCCGAGGCGGAGATTGTCTGGCGCAACTCGGACATGACGATTGATCGGTACAGCTTTGCGGATATGGGGCGACGGACCCAACAACTGGCGCACGCTTTGACCGAACTGGGTGTGGGGCCGGGTGACCGCGTCGCGACGCTGGCCTGGAACAACAATCGGCATCTGGAACTCTATTATGCATTGGCTTGCATCGGTGCGATTTGCCACACGATCAATCCGCGCCTGCATCCCGATCAGATCGCGTTTATTATCAACGACGCCGAAGACACGCATATGTTCTTCGACACGACTTTTGCGCCGCTGATCGATGCTGTCTCGGCCCGCTGCCCCAGCGTTCAGGCCTGGTTCAGTCTGACTGGCCCGGACCAGGTGCCGCAGATGAACACCCCGGTCAGTGACTACGAATCCCTGATCGCGGGCAAGCCCGAGGTTTATGACTGGCCCGAACTGGATGAGAACGCGGCCATGGCGCTGTGCTACACATCTGGCACAACTGGCAATCCCAAAGGCGTTTTGTATTCCCATCGCGGGACCGTGTTGCACGCCATGGGCGTGTCCGGTGGCGACTGGCTGGCGCTCAGCTCGCGTGATGCCACTTTGCCCGTGGTGCCGATGTTCCACGCCTGTGCCTGGGGTATTCCCTATGCGGCCCTGATGAACGGCACCAAACTGGTAATGCCCGGACCGGGCATGGATCCGGCCCCGCTGCGCGAACTTATGGACGATGAAGAGGTCACGATGATCTCAGGTGTACCAACTGTCTGGCTGGGCTTGTTCGAATATCTGGATCAACAGGGCACCACGTTAAAAACAGTCAAACGTGCGATGATGGGAGGTTCAGCAGCACCTCTGTCACTGATCGAGCAGATCGAAAAAGGCCACGGTATCGACGTGGTGCATGGCTGGGGTATGACCGAGCTGAGCCCCGTCGGCACGCTTTCGGTGCCCAAATGGGGCGAGGATAAACTGCCAATCGACGACCGTCTTGCGTTGAAGACCAAACAGGGCCGCGCGCTTTACGGCGTCGAGATGCGTATCGTTAATGACGAAGGCGCGTTGCTGCCACATGACGGCGTCGCCTCTGGCATGTTGCAAGTGCGTGGCCACTGGGTTGCCGAAAGCTATTGGGGTGGGGCCGGTGCCGATGCCTTTACCGAGGACGGTTGGTTCATCACCGGTGATGTGGCGGCGCTCGACCCGAAAGGCTATCTGCGCCTGACCGACCGAACCAAGGATGTCGTCAAATCGGGCGGCGAGTGGATTTCCTCGATCGATCTGGAAAACATCGCCATGAGCCACCCGGACATTCTGGAGGCCGCCTGTATCGCCGCCAAACACCGTAAATGGGATGAGCGCCCGCTGATCGTTGCTGTCAGGCGTGAGGGCTCGGATGTCAGCCGCGAGGACATTCTGGCACTGTATGACGGTCAGATCGCCAAGTGGTGGACGCCCGACGACGTAGTGTTCCAGGCCGAGCTTCCGCACACCGCGACCGGCAAAGTTTCAAAGCTGCATCTGCGTGAGCAATACGCCGACTACAAGCTGCCCACTGACATCTAATACTTCCTTCAAGGATCAATCTAATGCGTTCTGCTGTAATCGTCTCAACCGCCCGTACTGCAATTGGCAAAGCCTTTCGCGGTGCTTTCAACGACACTCACCCCGCCGTTTATGGTGGCCATGCTGTCGCCGAGGCGGTCAAACGCGCCGGTGTTGACCCGTCCGAAATTGAGGATGTGATCATTGGCAATGCCGTCCCCGAAGGTGCAAATGGCGGCAATCTTGGCCGTCAGGTCGCCATGCGCGCCGGTCTGCCCGTGACCGCATCGGGCCAAACCATCAACCGGTTCTGCTCCTCGGGTCTTGAGGCGCTGACACGCGCCTGCTCGCGGGTCATGGTCGATGGCTGCGATGTGGTTGTCGGTGGCGGTGCCGAAAGCATCTCGCTGGTGATGGGTCGCGATAACACCTATCGCCTGAAAGAGGACTGGATCGCGCAGAACATTCGTGGGTTCTACGATCCGATGATCGCGACCGCCGATACTGTAGCCGAACGCTATGGCATCACCCGCGAGGCGCAGGATGCATTTGCCTTGCAATCGCAGCAGCGCACCGCCGCGGCGCAGGCTGCGGGCAAATTTGACGATGAAATCGTGCCAATCACGGTCACCAAGGCGAACAAGAATAAGGAAACCGGCGAGATCACCTATGAAGAGGTCACGCTGTCGCAGGACGAGTGCAACCGTCCTTCGACCACGCTGGAAAGCCTGCAGGGTCTCACTCCAGTGATGGGTGAGGACAAGTGGATTACGGCCGGTAACGCCTCGCAACTGTCCGACGGTGGCTCGGCGCAGGTTGTGATGGAAGAGAAGCTGGCCGAAAAGCGCGGGCTCGAGCCGTTGGGTCGCTATATGGGTTACGTCGTCGCGGGTTGTGAGCCCGATGAGATGGGGATCGGCCCGGTGTTTGCAGTGCCGAAATTGCTGGAACGCAATGGCCTCAAGATGGATGATATCGGCCTGTGGGAATTGAATGAGGCCTTTGCATCGCAAGCCTTGTATTGCCGTGACAAGCTGGGCATCCCGAATGAGATCCTGAATGTCGATGGCGGTGCGATTTCCGTGGGTCACCCCTATGGCATGTCGGGCACGCGTATGGTTGGTCACGCGCTGATCGAGGGTAAGAAACGCGGTGCGAAGTACATCGTTGCCACCATGTGCATCGGCGGCGGTATGGGTGCTTCTGGTCTGTTCGAGGTTCTCTAAATGACTGCGATCAACAAAGTTGCTGTCATCGGCTCGGGCGTGATGGGGGCAGGCATTGCCGCCCATTTCGCCAATGCCGGTGCCGAAGTCGTTTTGCTGGACATCGTACCAAAGGATGCCGAAGACCGCTCGATGTTGGCTAAAGGTGCCATTGCACGCATGACCAAGGGCCGCGCGCCGCAACTGGCCGATCCGGCCTATGCGGCCCGACTGACAGCGGGCAATCTGGATGATGATCTGGATCAGCTTTCGACCTGTGATTGGGTGGTTGAGGTTGTTCTGGAAGACCTCGCCATCAAACACGCGCTCTATGCGAAAATTGCACCCTACCTTCGCGAGGACGCGCTGCTGAGCTCGAACACCTCGACCATTCCGCTGGCCGATCTGGTCAGCCAGATGGATGAAAGCCTGCGCAAGCGGTTCATCATCGTGCATTTCTTCAACCCGCCGCGCTATATGCGCCTGATTGAGCTTGTGACCGGACCGGACACAGATCCGGCTGCTGCGGAACGTGCGCGTGCGTTCAGCGATGAACGCCTCGGCAAAACCGTCGTGCCCTGCAACGACCGCCCCGGTTTCATCGCCAACCGTCTGGGCGGGCTGTGGATGAACGCCGCTGCCCGCGAGGCTGTGGCGCGTGGCATCACAGTTGAAGAGGCTGATACAGTGCTGGCCCGTCCCTTCGGCGTGCCCGGAACGGGTGTATTCGCGTTGATGGACCTGATCGGTATCGACCTGATGGGCAAATCGCGCCTGTCTATGCGCAATCTGCTTGAGGCTGATGATCCGCAGCAATTCCACACCGACGGTCTGGAGCTGTTCGATCAGATGGCCGCCAAGGGCCTTGCTGGTCGCAAGGTCGGTTCGGGTTTCTATCGCAGATCCAAGGACGAAAATGGCAAACCAGTCGCCGAAGCCGTTGATCTGGCAACGCTAGAGTATCGTGCGCAGGCCAAGGGTCCGGAGTTTGCCAAAAGCTTTGGTGTCGACTTCATTGATCAGGCCGGTGATCGGTTGGCTGATTTTGCCTGGGCCGTAATGGGGCCGACTTTGTCTTACGCAGCATACTGCGTGCCCGAGATTACCGCCAACCCGGCGGATATCGATGCAGCGATGGAGCTGGGATACAATTGGCGTATGGGCCCATTCAAGCTGATCGACAAGATTGGTGCGGACAAGATTGTGGCTCGCTTGAAGGCCGAGGGTCAGGACGTGCCGCCCTTGCTGGCGCTGGCCGCTGAACGCGGCGGGATTTATTCAGGCCAGGGCCGTGACCGTAAGGTGCTGTTGCCTTCGGGCGAACAGGCGGACGTGCCGCGTGGGCCCGGGGTGATCTTTGCATCTGACCTGACGGATGCTCCGGTGTTCCAGACCGAGGCCATTGTGCTGCGCGATATGGGTGATGGTGTCGCTCTGCTGACGATCACGGCACTTAATGCGGCTTTGGATGATCAGGTGATGACAGGTGTGAGCGAAGCACTGGACGTTGTAGGCCGAGACTTCAAAGCGATGGTCATCGGGTCGGACGGCAACCACTTTTCTGTGGGCGCGAACCTAAAAAAAGCGCTGGATCGTGCTGATGCGGGGGAATTGGATCTGGTCGAAGGGCAACTAGCCATCGGTCAGGCCACGATGCGCAAGATTAAATACGCGCCGTTCCCGGTTGTCTCGGCCGCCTGTGGTCTGGCCCTTGGTGGCGGCTGCGAAATCCTAATGCACTCGGATCGGGTCATGGCCGCTTTGGAAAGCAATATCGGGTTGGTCGAGGCCAATGTTGGCCTGCTGCCTGCGTGGGGCGGAACCACAGCCCTGTTGCTGCTCAAGGCGGCGGAGTTGGGTGATCCGGTCCAAGGGGCCGAGGCTGCGTTCGATGTGATTTCTGTGGCGCTGATGACCGGCTCTGCCCCGATGGCGCAACACGCGGGCTATCTGCGCGCGACGGACGGCGTTGTCATGAACCGCGACCGCCTTCTGGCCGAGGCCAAGGCGGCGGCTCTGGCGCTGGCTGACGGGTACAAACCCGCGCCCAAGGCCGAGATCACACTGGATGCCGCCGCTATCAATGCCGCGCTGGAGCTCAAACTGGCCGCACTGGCCGAGGCTATGCCAGACGCGCCCTACGCGGTCGAGATTGCGCGTGAAACGGCGCACGTACTGGCCGGGGGTGAGGGCGGCGTTCTGGATGAAGAAGCGCTGCACAGGCTGGAAGCCGAAGGCATGATGCGCCTGATCCGAAAGGATAAGACAATCGAACGAATGCGCCACACCATGACGACCGGCAAGCCGCTCAAAAACTGAGGGATCATAGGTATGGACTATCAACTCCCGCAGCGGGACATTACTTTTCTGTTGGACGAGGTTCTTGACCTCGACAAAACGCTGGCACTGCCTGGATATGAGCATTGCGACAAAGATACGTTCTTTGCGGTCGTTGACGCGATCAACGGGTTTGTGCGCAACAATCTGGCAACCTGCAATGAGGCGGGCGATAGCCCGGGTGCGCGGTTGGAAGACGGTCAGGTCCATGCCGCCCCCGGGTTTAGTGATGCCTATAAGGTATTCTGCGAAGACGGCTGGAACGCGCTGGCACTGGAAGAAGAATATGGTGGCCAACAACTGCCCTTCGTCCTGCATGCCGCCCTGCGTGAAGGGATGGCCGGAACCAATCTGGCTTTTGCCCTGATCCACGAACTGAACTTCGGCGTTGTCGAAGCGCTGATGGCCTATGGATCGGACGAACAAAAGGCGGTCTATTGCCCTCAGCTGACGTCCGGCAACTGGGCCGGAACCATGAACCTGACCGAGCCGCATTGCGGCACCGATCTGGGCCTGATCCGCACCAAGGCCGTGCGAAATGATGACGGATCTTATGCCATCACCGGTAACAAGATCTTCATCACCTGGGGCGACCACGACATGTCGGAAAATGTCGCCCATCTGATCCTAGCGCGGGTCGAGGGCGCTCAGCCCGGACCGCGTGGACTATCACTGTTTTTGGCACCAAAATACATGCTGGATGCGGACAACAACACGACGGACCAGCAAAACACGATCACCATTGCCGGGATCGAGAACAAGATGGGTATCCACGGATCACCCACCTGCGCGATTTCGTTTGAAGACACCAAGGCCTGGATCGTCGGTGACGAGGGTAAAGGCCTGGCCGCGATGTTCGTAATGATGAACGCCGCGCGCCTGTCGGTCGGCTTGCAGGGGTTGGGCGTGGCTGAGGCCGCTGTGCAAACCGCGTCGACATATGCCCACGAACGTCATCAGGGGCGCGCGGACGGGGAACCGTTGAACCCGGACGGTCCTGCGGATCCGCTGATTGCCCATGCGGACGTACGCCGCCGTCTGCTGACCGCCCAGGGCGAAATGGACGCTGCCCGTGCGCTGGCCTATTTTGGAGCGGGCCTGTTGGACGAAGCTCATCGTGCCGCTACGTCCGAGCAGCGCAAAGCGGCAGACGCGCGCCTTTCGCTACTGACGCCGGTCATCAAGTCCTACCTTTCGGACATGGGATCACGAATGGCGAATGAGGCTGTGCAGATGCATGGCGGGCATGGCTTCATCAAGGATTACGGCGTCGAACAGCTGGTGCGTGATGTGCGGATCACTGAAATCTACGAAGGTACCAATGCCGTTCAGGCCCGTGATCTGGTTATGCGTAAGGTGCGCGGCGACAATGGTGCCGCCATCAAGGGTCTGGTGGCCGATATGCTGGACGAGGCGGGCAAACTGGGCGACGACGTCTCTGACTTGAAGAATAACTTGCGCGATGCGGCTTCCCGGCTTGGGCGCTCGACCGATTGGGTGCTGGGCACGGCGCAAGGTGACGTGCTGTCCGGGGCGTGCGACTATCTGGAAATCGTGGCGTTGAGCGTATCGGCCTGGATGTCCGCCCGGATTGCACGGGTGGCCACCGCTGCAGCAGGTTCTCAATCGCCAGAATACTATGCGGATCGGGTGGATGCAGCGCGCGCCTTTATGGCGCGGGCATTGCCCCGCGCTGTCAGCCACGAATTGATCATGCAGGCCGGTGAACCCGGCGTTGTATGTCGGGCTGATCGCTGTCTGTAACTCCTCCTTCTTCACAGACAGCGGTTCTAAAGGGCGTTCTGGAAACAGGGCGCCCTTTTTGCGTTTCTTGACCCAAATCAAGTTCCGCTGAGAGGTCATAGAATAGTATTTAGTTATCGGTCACTAACCTTAGGTAATACCATGAAATCCCATATCCTTGTGCAACCCTACATGCGTTCAAAGGGCGAAGATGTCGTTCTGCCCGGCTCGGACCCGGATCGGTATGAAACGCTGTTGGAGCGGACAACCGAGCAGATGAAGTTTGCCGACGAAAATGGGTATGCCGGGTTTTGCATGACCGAGCATCACTTTCAGGTGGAAGGAATCGAAACCACGACCAACCCGCTTTTGTGGAACATGCACATCGCTGCAAACACCAAGAATCTGATGGTGGGGCAGGTGGGTATGGCGCTGACGGCGCATCACCCGATGCGTCTAGCCGAGGATCTGGCAATGATCGATCACATGTCCGGTGGCCGATTGTTCTGTGGGTTTGTTCGGGGCAACACGCCGCGCTGGCTGAATACACTGGCGCAACATCTTGATATCACAACAACCCAATCTGACCGATGCAAGGAAGATGCCCGAAACCGTCGATTGATGGAGGAAAGTTGGGCCGTGGTCAAAAAGGCCTGGACCAACGAAACCTTCAGTCATCATGGTGAGTTTTGGAACATTCCTTCCGACAACATCACATGGCCCTTCCCCCCGACCGCAAAGTATGGCGGCGAAGGTGCGGTGGACGATAATGGCACGTTGCGCAAAATGGGTATTGTTTCGCGCCCGCGTAAGCGGACCGACGGGCGGGATTTTCCACCGCTTTACGTGCCGTTTTCGTGGTCGATGGAGACAGCGAAGTTCTGGGCCAAGGAAGGCGCCAAGCTGGTGTCATTTGTGTCCAAGGATGAGTTCATGGATATGACGATGCCGATCTATCTGGAAGAAGCGCACCACCATGGCCATACCGATCTGACGGTTGGAAACACTCTGGTTTTGGGCGGGCATTTGACCATCGGATCGACCGACGCGCAGGCCGAACGGCACTATCGCGATTTCGAGGAACTGTTCAATTTCGCCTATAACGCCCCGCCATATCATGTGCCGATGGGTCGGGTCTGGAAAGGCACCGTAGACCAGGTGATTGATCAGGTTGGTGCATTGAAAGAGAAATACGGGACCGAAGAATTCGTAGTCTGGCATCACGTCGGATACTTCACGCAGGATGAAGAGCTTGAGATGCTGGACAACTACGCCAAAGTCATCAAAGCGTTTTCCTGAACCGGGGCAAAAGGGGCCAACAACCCCCAAGCCGCGGTACTAAACTGCGGCTTGGGGAATGCAGGTTTCTATCTGACAGGCGAGGATTGGTTGGCTCTGGTCAATCAACCGCTCAAGGGTAGCCAATCCCGGCGTAGCGCCAACTAGAAGGTCTTGACACAGGCCTTTAAATATCGCTGGTATACTAATGAAAATGTCTGAAGGAAGCACGACGGCCGAACGGTTACTTGGCGTGCTTTTTTTGATCCAAATATGAACCAGAAATCACACGCCAAATGGGGGATCAGATGGCTGACGCACCAAAAGACACGCCGGAACAGGGTCGCACACTAATCCGCAACATCGGTTTGCTTCTGACCGGTGATCTGGACTCGCCTATTGCGGACAGTGATAGCCTTCTCATCGAAGACGGAGAGATTGTGGGCCTTGAGGCCAGCGATGCGGATCGCATCATCGATGCCTCTGGTTGTGCGGTCGCACCGGGCCTGATTGATGGCCATTGCCACCCGGTTTTCGGCGATTGGACCCCACGCCAAAGCCAGATCGGCTGGATCGAAATGAATGTTAACGGCGGCGTCACAAGCTTTATTTCCGCGGGCGAAGTCCATCTGCCCGGTCGCCCCAAGGATGCCGAAGGCGTCAAGGCATTGGCGATGGTGGCACAACGTTGCTATTCAAATTCCCGCCCGTCCGGTGCCAAGGTTTTGGCGGGAGCGCCAGTGCCTGAACTTGATTTTGATCGCGATTTCTATGCGGCAATAAAGGCGGCCGGTATCCGGCATATTGGTGAGATCGGCCTTGGGACAGTAGCCAAAGGCCCCGACGCGGCACGCGTCACTGGCTGGTGTCGGGAATTGGGAATTGAAACCATTATGCATACTGGCGGCCCTTCGATTGCGGGCTCTCACGATGTTCGAGCTGCAGATGTGCTAGAGGCGCAACCGGACGTAGTCAGTCATATCAATGGCGGACCAACCTCAATTTCGCAGGATGAAATCCGAGAGCTTTGCCGTCACGCGAAAGGGGCGCTTGAAGCCGTACACAATGGTAACGAGAAATCGGTACTTGTGACACTGGAAGGCGCTCTGGCCGAAGGACGCCTTGCCGATTTCCTGATTGGAACGGATGCCCCAGCAGGGTCCGGCGTACAGCCGAACGGAATGCTGCGGATGGCAACTCTGTTGGCCAGTATTGGCGGATTGCCTGCCGAACAGGCGTGGTGCTGTGGCACCGGAAACGTGGCAAAGAGACGGGGTCTTGCACAAGGGATCGTGGCACCTGGCCGTCCAGCCGATCTGGTGTTCATGGACCGCCCAGAGGGATCGGACGGTAAGAACGTTTTGGAAGGAATGGCCGTCGGCAACATCCCCGGAGTTGGGGCTGTTATGATTGATGGTAAGATGCGTACCGGACGGTCGCGCTCGACCCCTCCTGCAGCGCGCGTACCTGTACTTTAAAGACACGAGAAACGTAGGTTTGAAGCCTAAACCCGGCCGCCAGATTGGCGGTCGGGCTTAGGGCTTTACCAACAAAACGAACTTGGATTGTCTGCTTCAGACGCTAAATAACCCTTGCCGAGGGTACGTCTTCGGCAGGTTGCGTTTTATCGTATTAGCAAAATCTCAAGCTTTGGGGGCGCAATTGCGCCCCACTTTGATCACTTAAAGCGCAGCTTCGCTGCCCAGAACGGTCGTGAACTCGTTCGAGAACGTGCCGCCGTTGCCATGGGCAATCGCGACATTTACATCGTCGATCTGACGATCGCCACCGTCGCCCCGGATTTGGGTTGCAGCCTCGATCAGACAGAACAGGCCGTACATGCCGGGGTGTACGCAACTTAACCCGCCGCCATTGGTGTTTACTGGCAGCGAGCCACCAGGTGCGATGTTGCCATCGGCTACAAAGGCCCCCGCCTCACCTTTCTTTACAAAGCCCATGTCCTCGAGGAACAGCAGCGTGTTGATGGTGAAGGCGTCATAAAGTTCGACGACATCCACGTCTTTGGTGGTGACGCCGGCCATCTCGAACGCGCGTTTCGAACTTTCCGCGGCACAGGTTGTGGTCAGCGTGGCAGCCTGGCTGATCTCGCGGTGGGAAATGGCATTGCCGCCCCCAAGGAAATAGGCGGGCTTTTCCTGAAAATCCTTTGCGCGGTCGGCCGAGGTCACGATGATCGCGGCACCGCCATCCGACATCAGGCAGCAATCCAGAACCGCCAGTGGATCGGCAACCATGGGCGAGGACAGATACTCCTCCATCGTCAGGTCATCCTGCATTGTCGCATCGGGGTTCAGCTGAGCCCATTTCCGGGCCGAGATGGCGACATGTCCGAAATGCTCTTTGGGTACGTTGAACTCGTGCATATAGCGTTGCGCGGTGAAGGCATATCCCGGCACCGGCACCATTGGTTCATAGGCGCGTTCCCATTGAGGAGTTTCGATCAACCCATTGAGATCGCGCGCGGATTTCGCGTTCGAGCCGTAGCAGATCAGCACGTTCTTACACAAGCCCGCCTGAATCGCCATGGTCGCTTCGACCAGATAGGACATGAAGGACGATCCGCCCACCATGTCCGAGTTCGCCCAGGTTGGCTTGATGCCCAGATACTCGGCGATCGAGAGGGTGGGGAAGAAGTGGTAGAAGGTGCCGCCACAGACGCCGTCGATCTCGGACAGGTCCATGCCTGCATCGGTCAGCGCGTTCTGTGTGGCTTTGACGATCAGTTCCATTGGTGAGGTGTTGGGCGTTTTGCCCAAACCCCAATAGCCTTTGCCAACGATAGCGGATTTGCCGCGAAGTGCGTGTGCCATGATTGAATTCCTTATTCCGCGGGCTTGAAGAACACGGCGGCTTCGCCGGATTTTGCGTTGGGTCCGAAGTCGGGGGTCATGACAACGGCCTGCACTTTCATACCGATGGTGATCGCTTCGTTGTCCACGTCCACAATGCGGCTGAACATGCGAGGACCTTCGTCCAGATCAATTAGTACGTTGTTGATGTCACCGCCGTATTTCGCCGGACGCCGGATGATGGTCGAGGCAAAGACGGTGCCGCGGCCCGAGGCTTCGACCCATTCCAGATCGTCTGCTCCGGTGGTGGGGGACAGGGCGCGTGGGTAGAAGTTGTATTCACCGGTGGTTTTTGAGCGCTGGATCAGAAATTTTCCAGCGGCCAGACCGGCACGGAACGCCGCGTCGGCCTGAGGGCTGGCCTCGGGAAGAGTAAAGTCAGTCATGTGTCGTCCTTGATGTTCACGCGGCGAAGATCGCCGCAGAATGCGTGGGTTCTGGATTAAGGATGCGGTGCCGCAGCAAACCGGCTTCCGGCAGAATGCGCGCCCGGACATGGGCCGCAGTGGCGCGCAACAATTCGGGCTCGGGGGCATTGTCCGCGGCGGCCTCGAGATCCGCCCAGGCGCGACCAAAATATACCAGCCCGGTCAGCCGCACATAGTCCGAGACCGACGGTCCGATATCCGTATAGCTTTGCATGACTTGGGTTGCGGATTTCCAGGCGTCGATCGCATCGGCCAGCTCGACCGAGCTGGGGCCCGTTGAGGCCAAATCGGCAAAAGCTTGCGCCGCCGCGCCGCCATTTGCGCGGATCGCGCGGCGGGCCACTCCGGTCGCCAGAACGCCGTTGGTGCCTTCGTAAATCGCCATGATGCGGCTGTCGCGCATGATCTGTTCAACGCGGTATTCCTTGCAGAATCCATAGCCGCCGTGGATTTGTACCGCTTGGCTTGAGGCCGCGTTGACTGCGTCGGTCGCAAAGGCCTTGCAGGTCGGAGTAAGGATATCCAGCAACCCCTGATCGGCGCCCAAATCCATATCCACAAAAGTGCGATAGACCATCGCCCGGCATCCCAGCGTATAGGCGTAGATATCCAGCAACATCCGCTGAACGTCACCGTGTTCGGTGATCAGCGCCGTGCCTTCTGATGTCGTTCCCTGGCGCCGACCTGCGGCATGCAAACGCGAACGCTGAAAGGCCACGTCCATCTGGCCCACGGCCTGCAGGGCCACATCCAGGCGCTCGGCATTCATCATGGTGAACATGGCGGCCAGACCTTGGCCTTCATGGCCCAACAATTCGGCCTTTGCGCCGTCGAACGCCATCTGACAGGTGGGTGATGCATGCATCCCCATCTTTTCTTCGATCCGCACGGTCTGAACCCGGTTACGTGTCCCATCGGGTAACACGGCAGGGCAGGCGAACAGGCTGAGGCCCCTGACCCCCGGTGCCGCATCCGGGGTGCGCGCGAGCACCAGATGCAAGACGTTGTCGGTATAGTCGTGGTCACCGCCCGAAATGAAGATTTTGGTGCCGCTGAGCACGTAGTCATCACCATCGGGCGTAGCGGTTGTTTTGATCCGACCCAGATCTGACCCCGCATCCGGTTCGGTCAGGCACATCGATGCCATCCATTCACCGGACACCAGCGGCGGCAACAGCCGCGCCTTTTGATCGTCATTGCCCGAGGCATTCAGAGTTCGAATGCAGCCCTGCGCCAGGCTCAGCACCATCTCATAGGAAATACACGCGCCAGCCAGCATGTCCGCCAGAACCGCACCCAGAATGTGTGGCAGTTCTTGCCCGCCATATTCTTCAGGCGCACAAAGGCCCGGCCAACCGGCATCGGCATAGCGTTTATAGGCGGCAACCATGCCCGGTGGCATCCGTACACGGCCATTTTCCAGACGCGCGCCGTGTTCCTCGCCGATCATGTCCAAAGGGGCAATTTCGGTGTTGATGAAGCGGCCCAAGGCTGGGATTACGGCCTCGGCCAGATCGTCGCTCCAATCTGGCAGCCGCTCGGGCCGACCGATATGCTTGAGGACGAATGCAATCTCGGCTTCAGAGGCGGTGTAGTCGATCATGTGGCGGCCTTTCCTGATACGATCACATCCGCGGCTCCATCATACAAGCCAGTGACCGCGTCAGCCCGAAGCTCTAGCGCAAGGCGTTGATTGATATAGCCTTTGTCGGTGATCTCGTTCTTTTCAACTGACGGGGCGTCGTGTTCGATGCGAACGCGCTTCACGCGTGTGGCGCTGCCGGTTTGCCCGGCATTGTATGCAGCCAGCTTTTCAGTGAGGAAGGCGCGTACTGCCGGATCGTCGGCATAGGCAGCCAAAGTGTCGCCCCGTCCGGTCAGGACTTTGCATTCATCTACGTTCAGGAACAGCAGCGCACCAATTTCGGTCCGGTCATGGCCGGTAATGACGGCATCCGAGGCAATCGGGCTGAGGGCCTGCAGCAATGCAACACGTAAGTTGCCGACGGCGACCCAAGTGCCGGTCATCAGTTTGAAATTCTCAGAGATGCGGCCATCGAATACGATGCCCTTTGATGGGTCATCTGGATCTTGCAGGCGGCCCGCGTCGCCAGTCAGGAAGTACCCTTCCTCGTCAAACGCCTCGGCGGTTTTTTCGGCGTTGTTCAGATAACCTGTTGTCACATGCGGTCCGCGGACCCGCATTTCCAACTTGCCACCATTGGGCAGAAACTTCAGCTCGGATCCCGGACCCGGCACCCCGATGACTCCTGCCTTTTCGATGGGGAAGTGCACACATGTGGCCATCATCGCCTCGGTCAGGCCCCAGGCGCTTACAAACGGGATTTTCTCGCCCCGTTCCTGCACGCCCAATTGTTCCAGACCTTCCCAAAGATGGTCGGGTAGCCCCGCACCAGAGAAAAAGATCAGATCAAGCCGCTTGAAAAAAGCGTTGCGAAAGGCTGTGTCCTCGCGCAGGACCGGCAAAAGCATGTCAAAACCGCGCGGGACGTTGAAGAACAGAGTGGGCGATACGTCGCGCACGTTGCGAATTGTCTTTTCGATTTCACCCGGCACGGGTTTGCCATCATCAACATAGAAGCTGCCGCCGTTGCGCAGCATCATGTTGAAATTGAAATTGCCGCCGAACGTATGGTTCCAGGGCAGCCAATCAACCACGACAGGTGGGGCGCTTTCCAGAAACGGCCAAATCTGCACCACGGCTTCTTGAGTGGCCAACATCATGCGCTGCGTTACGATCACGCCCTTGGGCAACCCGGTCGAGCCGGAAGTGAACAGAATCTTGGCCAGCGTGTCATGGTCAATCACGGCCCGCGCTTGGGCAACCGGTTCGTCAGCTGTGGCTTCCAGGGCGCGTTCAAATGTCAGTGCGCCATCGTCCGACAGCTGTTCGATGCCTTCCGAGGCGAGAAACTCAAAAGCATGGGCAAAGCCCTTGGCATCATCGGCATAGGCCATACCGGGATTGGTGGTCCGGACGATATGGCGCAGTTTGGCCAGCGACTCGTCGAACAGAGAGTAAGGGACAGAAACCGGCACTACCGGAATGCCCACATGCATAGCAGCCAGCATCAGCAGACCGTGCCGGACCGAGTTGCCTGACAGAATCAAAAGCGGGCGATCTCTACCCAGTCCCTTGTTCAGAAGAAACGCAGCTAGTGAGCGGGTTTGCGTCAAAGCCTCGGAATAGGTGACGCTGATCCATTCACCGTCTGGCCCACGTTCGGCCAGAAACAGGCGATCGGGTGCTTCTTCCGCCCAGCGTTCCAGATATTCAGAAACGCACTGTACATCCACATTCAGCGGGTATGGGCTGCGCAAAACAAAGGCGCCATCGCTTAGGTCTTCTCGCAACACCTTTGAAGGCGCGAATTTTTGGATAGGCACAACACCGTCTTCACTTTGCCGGGCTGAAATGCTCATCTTTCCTCTCCCTGTCATCTGGTCGTCATGGACACGACATGATGCATATTTTGAAAATCAGGCTATCCAAAAAATTGTTAGTATGCAAATGTATTATTGATCGTTCACTAAGTTCTGACTTAACGGGTATGATGCATCAGGAAATCGCGCAAGACCGAAGCCTGATTTCGTTGCGTCATGGCGTACGGGGCACACAGGGAGACATGGAATGAGAATCGAAAACGCATCCGCAATCGTGACTGGCGGTGCTTCGGGGTTGGGGTTCGCGACGGCCGAATATCTTGCATCATGCGGGGCGAAAGTGGCCCTGTTCGACTTGCCCGGCGACAAACTGGACGAGGCCGCAAAGCAGATGGGGGCAATTGCCGCGCCTTGCGACGTCACCAAAGAGGCCCAGGTTGCTGCGGCGCTGGACACGGCAACTGCCGCCAATGGTTTGCCCCGTGTTGTCGTCAATTGCGCCGGCGTAACGCATGGCGAGCGGATCGTAGGGCGCAACGGCCCGGCGGCGCTGGACGGGTTCGCCAGAACGGTTCAGATCAACCTGATTGGCACCTTTAATGTCATGCGCCTGGCGGCTGAGCGGATCATGCAAAATGAACCGCTTGAGGATAACGAGCGGGGGATTATCATCAACACCGCGTCGGCGGCGGCCTTTGAGGGGCAGATCGGGCAGGCGGCTTATTCTGCCTCGAAAGGTGGGGTGGCCAGTCTGACCTTGCCTGCGGCGCGGGAGTTTGCGCGCTCGGGCGTTCGGGTCATGGCGATTGCACCGGGTATCTTCTCGACCCCGATGATGGATTTGCTGCCGCAAGAGATTCAGGACAGTCTGGGTGCCAAGGTTCCCTTTCCGTCGCGCCTTGGGCAGCCGGCTGAATTTGCGCGCTTGGCAGGGCACATGATCGAAAACACCATGCTGAACGGTGAATGCGTGCGTCTGGACGGCGCGATCCGTCTGGAACCCAAGTAAGGCTTTGCAATGGAATATACACATATCACCCCAGAGACAGACGGCCCGGTTGGTATCCTGACGCTGGACCGACCTGCCAAGTTCAATGCGATCAATCACGGGCTGCTGTTCGAGATCGAGCATTATTTTGACACCCTTCCCGATGAGATCGGCGCAGTTGTGATCCGCAGTTCCGGTCAGCACTTCTGTGCCGGGCTGGACCTGTTGGAACATTCGATGCGCGACGCCGCAGGGGCGATGCATGAATGCCGCCTGTGGCACCGGATTTTCGACAAAATCGAATACGGACGGGTTCCGGTCGTCGCCGCAATGAACGGTGGTGTTCTGGGCGGTGGGATGGAGCTGGCTATGACCGCCCATATTCGGGTCTCGCAGCAGGATACGTTCTATGAGCTGCCCGAAGGACGCCGCGCGATCTTTGTCGGCGGCGGCGCAACGGTACGTGTTGGCCGGATTATTGGGGCCAGCCGGATGATGGAGATGATGCTGACCGGCCGCCGCTATGGCTCGGACGAAGGTTTGCAACTGGGGCTGGCACATTATGTTGAGCCGGACGGAACCGTGTTCGACAAAGCGATGGAGCTGGCCCGGCGCGTGATCGAGAACGCACCGCTGTCAAACTACATGATGATGCAGGCGATCACGCGCATCAATGACATGTCGGCCAGTGATGGCTTCTTTACCGAAAGCCTGGCTGCGGCGATTGCCCAATCCTCACCCGAAGCGCGGGCCGGGATGGAGGCGTTTCTGAACAAGACAGGAAAGCGGGACAATCAGTAAGTCCCGAGACACGCGGGATCTGGTGTGAGAGCGTTTCACCAGATCCCGGTGTAGGGCGGGGCAGAGCCCCGGTTGGTCAATCGACAAAAGCGCGTTCGACCACAAAAGTTGCAGGTTTGTTGTTCGCGCCCTCTTCCAGACCGAACCCTTCCAGCGCGGCCTTGGTATCCTGCAGCATCGCCATCGAGCCGCAGATCATTCCGCGATCTGTTTCAGGTGAGATTGGCGGCAGGTCCAAATCATCGAATACTTTGCCCGATGCCATAAGGTCGGTGATCCGACCTTTGAACGGATAGTCCTCACGCGTGAGGGTGCAATAGTGCCGCAAATTCTGCGCCATCTCGCCCACCAACGGATCGGATTTGAGCGCCGCAACCAATTCTTTGCCATAGTCCAGCTCGCCTTTTTCCCGACAGGTATGGGTCAGGATTACTTCGTCGAACTTCTCATAGGTTTCGGGGTCGCGGATCAGCGATGCAAAGGGCGCAATGCCGGTTCCGGTCGAAAACATCCAAAGCCGCTTGCCTGGCAACAGCGCGTCATTGACCAGCGTGCCTGTGGGCTTTTTGCGCATCAAAACCGTATCACTTTCGCGAATTTTCTGCAGGTGTTCGGTCAGCGGGCCGTCGGGGACTTTGATGGAATAGAACTCGATCTCTTCGTCCCAACTGGGTGATGCGATGGAATAGGCGCGGTACACAGGTTTTTCCGCGTTCGGCAGGCCAATCATCACAAACTCACCTGACCGAAACCGGAAGGAAGCCGGGCGGGTGATGCGGAATTTGAACAGCCGGTCGGTGTAATGCTTCACTTCGGTAACGGTTTGGGCGAACACGCCCGCCGGAATGGGGAATTCAGTTTTGGTCGTAGAATCCAGCGACATATTAGTCTCCTATTCTGCCGGGGCATCCGACAAGAGCGCAAGCTTGCCTTCTTTGCCGTTCCAGTCGTCCGCTGCAGGCATCGGGTCTTTCTTTTCGGTGATGACGGGCCAAGCCTCTGCGTATTTGCCGTTTAGTTGGACCCACTTTTCCATCCCATCCTCGGTGTCCGGGCGGATTGCGTCGGCGGGGCATTCCGGTTCACACACGCCGCAGTCGATGCATTCGTCCGGATGGATGACCAGTGTATTTTCCCCTTCGTAGAAACAATCCACTGGGCAAACCTCCACGCAATCGGTGAATTTGCAGTTGATGCAGTTTTCGGTGACGACGTAAGTCATGGAGCGCCTAATCGTTAGTATACAAATGAGTATTGTGAGAAGCGCGTGCCTGTCAATACGTTTCTGTACGAATAAAATTTTCCTGAGTCGGACTCTTGACCCAAATGTGAAAAAAATTAGTGTACTAACGAAAATACTACGCTTCGGCAGGGTGGCATGACTGACAAGCGGGTTGTCGAAACATCGGACTTATGCTGTTGGGGAGATGCAGGATTCGATCCCGGACACAAGTTGGCCGATCGCAGCAGAGTTTTGAAAGGTTCAACCCATGAGCACCCCCTTGCACGGATTGAAAGTGATCGAGCTGGCCCGCATTCTGGCCGGACCCTGGATTGGGCAGACACTGGCTGATCTGGGGGCAGATGTGCTGAAGATCGAAAGCCCCGAGGGGGATGATACGCGAAAATGGGGCCCTCCGTTTATCGAGCGCGATGGCGATAAGACAGCCGCCTATTTCCACGCGGCCAATCGGGGCAAGGACAGTATCGCATTGGATTTCCGGGATGCGGGTGATCGGGCGAAGCTGTTGGACCTGATCCGCGATGCGGATGTGCTGATTGAAAACTTTAAGGTTGGCGGGTTAAAAAAATATGGCCTGGATTATGATAGCGTCAAACAGATCAACCCCGGACTTGTTTACGCATCCGTCACTGGGTTCGGTCAGGATGGACCCTATGCCCATCGGGCGGGGTATGATTTTCTTATCCAGGGTATGAGCGGGATCATGGACCTGACAGGCGACCCGGAGGGAGAGCCGCAAAAGATCGGCGTCGCCTTTGCAGATATCTTCACAGGCCTCTACGGGGTAATCGGCATTCAGGCTGCACTTGCTGAACGAGAGCGTTCGGGGCAGGGACAACACGTGGATCTGAGCCTGCTGGATTGCATGACGGGCGTTCTGGCCAATCAGGCGATGAATTATCTGGCCTCGGGTGTGTGCCCAACGCGACTGGGTAACGCCCATCCCAATATCGTGCCTTATCAAGTGTTTCCGGTGGCGGATGGGCACATCATCATCGCCTGTGGAAACGACCGGCAATATGCAAGCCTGTGCGAAATACTGGGCCTGTCGGGGTTGATCGACGATACCCGATTCATGTCCAATGCGGACCGTGTGGAAAATCGCGCTGCGTTGACTGAATTGCTGACGAGTTCCTGTCTGAAATGGACCAAGGCTGATCTGTTGGCGGCCCTTGAACAACATGGCGTGCCCGGTGGCCCGATCAATTCAGTGCACGAGGCACTAAGCGACCCGCAGATTCAGCATCGCCAGATGCAGATCAACCCGGAGGGCGTGCCCGGTTTGCGCACTCCGATCCAGTTTTCCCGGTCTGAATTGCAGTTGGACAAGGCGTCTGCCAAACGGCCCGTCAAATCATGAGATTTTTCGCAGAATACGGATAAGGTTGCGCTGTTCAGCGGCCGTCAGCGGCTTGAGCGTTTCGTTGGTGATCTGTTGACCGACATCTTTCATCCGCGCGACCATGGCCTCGCCTTCGGGGGATAGCGAAATCAGTGTGCGTCGCTTGTCGTCCGGATCGGGTTCGACAACCGCAAATCCCTTTTGACGCAGGCGATCAACGACCCCTTTGATTGTCGCAACATCCATTGCCGCCAGCCGCCCCAACCGGTTTTGAGAGCACTTGCCCAAATCTGCAATACGGATCAGCGCAGCAAACTGCGTTGGCGTCAGGCCGTCCAATGTGTGTGACTGGAAAATCGACGCGTGGCGCTGGTTCGCCAGCCGCAAAAGATAGCCGACCTGCTCGTCAAGCGCATAGCTTTCAATCGATTCCGTCATGACGGCTCCTGCCTGATTCAATTGTTCGTACTATAATAATCAAAGCCATGTCCTTCCCACAAGACCAAGGTATTATACGGCAAGATAGGTATTTGAAATTTCTGGGTTTTCGTCGAGGTCAGTAAAGCTGCCTTCGAACCGCATTTCGCCTTTTTCGATGATATAAGCCCGGTCCGACACGATACGCGCAAAGTGCAGGTTCTGTTCACTGATCAGCACCGACAGCCCCTCTCGTTTCAGTTCCGCAATCACGCGGGCCATCTGTTCAACAATGACCGGGGCAATCCCTTCTGATGGCTCATCCAACAGGACCAGCTTGGGATTGCCCATCAACGTGCGGGCAATGGTCAGCATCTGTTGTTCCCCACCCGAAAGCTGTTTGCCCAGGTTCTTGCGACGTTCAGCCAGATTTGGAAACAGCTCGAACAAGTGTTCCTGTGTCCATTCGGGTGCATCTGGACGTGGTTCGCGGCGTCCGACTTCAAGGTTTTCTTCGATGGTCAGATCCCCGAAAATCCGACGGTCTTCGGGGACATAACCCATGCCAAGGCGACAGATCGCATGAGGGGTATTCCCCTGAATCTCGCGTTCGGCATAGCGGATGGTGCCATTTATGTGCCGCACCAATCCCATGATGGACTTCATGGTGGTCGATTTGCCGGCACCATTCCGGCCCATCAGCGCAACCACCTCGTTCTCGCCGACGTTCAGCGAAACACCGTTGAGGATTTGCGCACGGCCGTACCAGGCCCCAAGGTTTTTGACATCAAGCATGGGCGCTCTCCGCTTCAAAGACTGAGCCACCGCCCAGATATACCTCTTGGACCAATGGGTTGGTGCGGATTTCAGGCCCTGTGCCTTCGGCGATCAACTCACCCCGGTTCAGCACCAGAATACGATGAGCATGGGCAAAAACGACGTCCATGTCATGTTCGGTGAACACCACGCTTACGCCGCCTTTAGCCACGATTTCCGCGGTCAACGCCATCAGGGCTAGCCGTTCGGACGGTGCCATGCCCGCCGTCGGTTCGTCCATCAGCAGAAGGGCGGGTTCATGCGCCAAGGCAATCGCCAGTTCCAGCCTTTTCAGATCGCCATACGCCAGTTCCGAACATGCCCGCCCGGCTTGATCCTGCATCGAAACAAGTTCCAGCAACGCCATTGCCTCATCCACATACATCCGCGTCGCGCGGGAAAACAGGTCGAACACCCGGCGGTGATGCGAGATCAGCGCCATCTGGACGTTTTCCACAACGGTCATCGACAGGAAGGTTGCCGTAATCTGGAACGTTCGACCAACGCCCATACGCCAAATCTTGCGCGGCGGATGGCCGATCAGGGCCTGACCGCGCAAGGATACCGAGCCTGCATCCGGTTTCAGGTAGCCATTCAGCATGTTGAAACATGTGGTTTTGCCCGCGCCGTTGGGACCGATCAAGGCAAGGAATTCCCCTTCCTTCAGATCGAAATTCACACCCTTCACGGCCTGCACGCCGCCAAAGGATTTAGACAGGTTGCGGACTTCGAGAACGTTGGTCATGCGCGGCCTCCTTTCAGGCCGCGCAGCAGGCGCTGGACACCGCCCGCAATTCCGTCAGGTGCCACTAGGACAACGATTAGAATGATGGCCCCGAAGATGAAACGCCAATAGTCTAACCGCGTGACCCAATCTTCGATCAGTACAAAGGCACCGGCCCCCAGGATCGGACCCGCCAGTGCGTGAATGCCACCCAGAAGAACCATGATCAGACCGTCGATGCTCAGCGCGATGCCGAGGCTGTCAGGAAAGACGCTGCCCTTGGAGAATGCAAAGACGACCCCGGCCAAACCGGCAAAGCCACCCGCCAGCACAAATCCCATCCATTGATGAAACCGGGTATCGATGCCAATCGATTCAGCCCGGGTTTGGCTGTCGCGTATGCCGCGCAGGATATAGCCGAACGGAGAGAAGGCCACACGACGCAGCGCCCATATTCCGCCAATACAAAGGACGAAGGCGATGTAAAAATAAACCTTGTCAGAGCTGGCCCATTTCGCAGGCCATACACCAAGGATGCCATCATCCCCGCCTGTAAATTCCTGCCATTGGAACGTGACACCCCATAGGATCTGGGCTGCGGCCAAGGTCAACATGGCAAGGTAAACGCCAGACAGCCGAACACAGAACCAGCCGAAGAACAGCGCTGCAATAGCCGCGCAAACCGGGCCGAAAAGCATTGCCGAGACCATGCCGAGCCCAAGGAATTTGACCACCATCGCGGCACCATAGGCACCAACGCCGAAATAGGCGGCATGTCCGAAACTGACCATGCCGCCGACGCCCATCATGAAATGAAGCGATACGGCAAATAGCGTCGCGACCATCACATCGACCATCAGGACCGAGGTGAAATCTGCAGTGAACAAGGGGCTAAGGGCCAAAACCAACAGCGCAGCCATCAGCACCATTGCTGATTTCTGATCCATCAGCGCAAGTGGTTGGTCCGGCTCCTCGGGTGCTCCTTTTTCGCTGCCCGGTTTGCCAAACAGACCATGCGGGCGGAAGATCAGGACAATCGCCATGATAATGAAGGGTAAGACGATCGAGATCTGCGGGAAGATCAGGATGGCAAATGCGTTCAGGACCGAGATCAGAACCGCCGCCACAAACGCGCCGGACACGCTGCCCATACCACCGATGACAACCACAACGAAGGCCTCACCAATGATCGACAGGTCCATCTGCAGAGATACTGCCTCGCGCGGGATTTGCAGCGCGCCGCCCAATCCAGCCAGGAATGACCCCAGAACGAAGGCCGCTGAAAACAACCAGACTTGGTTGACGCCTAGCGCCCCGACCAACTCGCGGTCTTGGGTTGCAGCACGCACCAGAACACCCCATCGCGTTTTGTGAAACAGCAGCCAGATGGCCAACAGGACGACCGGCCCGATAGCAATCAGGGCGAGGTCATATTCGGGAATTGGTTCTCCCATGATGCGCACCGCACTATCCAACCCCGGTGCGCGCGGGCCCAGCAGGTCCTCTGCCCCCCAGATCGCCAGCGTGCCATCCTGAAAGATCAAAACGACGCCAAACGTTGCGACCAGTTGGAACAACTCGGGCGCGTGGTAAATGCGGCGCAGGATAGTGAGTTCGATGATCAGGCCGATCACCCCGACGATTATTGCCGCCAAAATTACGCCGACCCAAAATCCAAGGATGCTGCCACTCCAGAGTGTGACCAGTGTGTAAGCGAGATAAGCGCCGACCATGTAGAACGAGCCATGCGCAAAGTTCACGATCCGCGTGACGCCGAAGATGATCGAAAGCCCGGATGCGATCAGGAAAAGCGAGGAAGCGTTCGCCAATCCAGTCAATAGCTGTGCAAAATAGAACCCCATCGGGCCACCGTCCCTTGTTCGTGTTCTTTTTGTGGGGCGGGGCAGCTATTGCCCCGCCAACGTCGGCTTATTCCGCTGGACGCAAGGCTGCTGCGTCGTCTTCGCTGGGCAAATAATCTGCCCCGTCGGCATAGGACCAGTCGACCATCGATGGTTTGCCGTCGACTGTCCCAGTCATGCCGACATAGGCGCCCATCGTGGACTGATGGTCAGCCGCGCGGAAGGTGAAGGGGCCGGTTGGGCTGCTGTCGACGGTCAGGCCCTCCATCGCGGCTAGCAAGGCGTCAGTGTCTGTGGAATCGGCCTTTTCTAGTGCTGCGGCGATGGCGAGGATCGAGTTATATCCAACGATAGATCCGGTTTTGGGCGCTTCGCCGAACTTTTCGATATAGGCTTCAGCAAATGCCTTATGCTCGTCCGTTGCGATGTCGGTCGAGGGGTATCCGGTGACGATCCAACCCTCAGGAGCCTCAGCCCCCAGCGGGTCGAGGTATTCCGGTTCTCCGGTCAGCAATGATGCCACGTCGCGATCCTCGAACAGGAACCGCAGCGAACCTTCGCGAACAAATTTGGCCAGATCGCCGCCGAAGGTCACGTTGTAAATCGCATCCGGTTTCGAGGCCTCAAGTGCGCGTACGGTGGAACCTGCGTCGATCTTGAACAGCGGTGGCCATTGTTCTTCGACAAATTCCACATCGGGGCGCAATTTGGTCAGTTCGGATTTGAAGGCCTTCACCGCATCCTGCCCGTAGGCGTAATTGGGTGCGACAGTTGCCCATTTCACGGCATCCAACTTGGCGGCCTGTTCGGCCAGCATCGCGGCCTGCATGTGGGTCGAGGGGCGCAGGCGATAAGTGTATTTATTGCCTTTGGACCAGACAATCGCGTCGGACAGAGGCTCGGAAGCGATGAACAGGACTTCTTTCTGCTTGGCAAAATCGGAAACCGCCAGACCGATATTGGACAGGAAGGTGCCAAAGATCAGAACTGCACCGTCTTTTGAGACCAGCTCCTCGGCGATCCGGATTGCCGTGGCTGGATCACCGGTATCATCCCGGCTGATCACTTCCAGTTGCTTGCCGTCGATTCCGCCTGCAGCGTTGATTTGTTCGACCGCCAGTTCCCAGCCTTTCTTGTAGGGCTCTGTAAAGGCGGGCAGACGGGTATAGCTGTTCACCTCACCCAAAACGATTGTGTCCTGGGCCAGACTGACCCCAACCGTCAAACCGGTGAAGGACAGCGCAGCAAGCGCGCCCAGTACCGTGCGTCTGATCAGATTCATTTCAAATTCCTCCCAATGATCATTGTTCACGGCCAGTTATCCCGGCTTCTTAATGTGTTGTCAGCCCTAAAGAGCGCAGCTGCTACATTCAGCGCAGCCCGTCTTTGCCTTCTGCCTCCTCATTCGTCAGTCCGCCTACACGCGGCAGCGGTCGTCCGCTGTCGGTGATCGCAACTGCCACCATGATCTCATTCGCGCGGGGCGCGTCGTTCAACTGCACTTCGATGCCGTCAAAATGGCTGCGCACATAGGCTGCGTCCTTGTGACCAAGCGGTACGTCCAGTACCTGCCCAGGGCTGCCCATCTTCTTCGAAGAAGGCACCAAGGCAGCGCCCTTTTCGACCTCTTTGCGCAGTGGCGCGCCCAACTTGGGGTGCAGGATGGCGGCGGCATGTTCCAGCTCGCCATTCTCACCGACCATCGCAGATTTTCCGTAGCTTTCAGCCTGTTCCGGCGTGATGTTAAGGGCCTCGACGCAGCGGCGGCCCAGCAAAGCGCCCAACTCAGCACCAGTTTCCATCAGCGGTGTCAGATCCTCGACATATTGCCCGGCAAAGGGGTTTTCGATCACGGCCACAGCCACCGCCTTGCGTGTGGCGGGCGAGATCGGGCGCCCTGCCTCTATATGGGTTTCTTCAACGTTGACTGCGATTTTGCGGATCTTTGTCATCTTAGGCCGTCCTCTCCTTTGATGTCCCAGGCCTCAAGCCCGCCCGAGCGCGAATGCACCCGCGGCCCAGTTGTCATGACCAGCGAGAAAGCCAGCTCGCCTGCGCGCGGGGCGTCATTGCAACCCACCTCCATGCTGTCGAAATGGCTGCGCACATATGAGGCGTTGATATGCGTGATCGGCACATCCAGCCGCGCACCCACGCCGCCAACTTTTTTCGATGAAGGCACAATCGCGTTGGCTGTACCCAGCAACTGCCGCATCGCGTAACCACCGGGGGCATGCCACAGCGCGCCGTGTTCCAGCTCGCCGCCTTCGCCAACCAAGGACCCTTTGCCGTACCCTTGGACGTTTTCCGGACCGCCCAACATGTCGATCAGTGTTTGCGCCATTTCCAAACCTAAAGGTTTGAGGTCTTCCATAAAGCCCTGAATTTCGGGTTCGTAGCGTCCTGCGAAGGGGTTGGCGATCACGGCCATCGCAGCGACCCGCACCAGCGGCGTGTCGGACAGTGGTCCGCCTTCGTGATAGATTTCTTCAAGCGAAAACAGCTTTTTTCGCAGTTGAACGTCAGGCATATTGTGGAACCTTCTGAGTGGTTGAGATCACCAATCGGGACGCGCCCGTCTGGCAGGAGTGAGAGCCAAGAGACAGATGGGCGGCAGAGATCAAACCGCGTCCAAGCATGGTCTCGGCAGTATTCAGGCCGTGTGACAGGGCATCTTGAATATCTTGGGCAGAGAGTTGACCGACAGAAACCGGAACCGGCAGGTCGCCCAAATCGCTGTCATCGCGCAGTTGATTGGCCGGAAGGCGCCGGATGGCCGGATGCCCGGGCAGATCAACCGCGTTGGCGATCAGAGTCGCTGCCACATCGGCCATTGCTGCGTTGCTGGCCAGCACTGTAACGCTGTCGGCGATGCCAAGGCTCAGACTACGTCCGCCGCGACCCGACGTGGCAATGCCACCAATTTTGTCGCTTGCACGGATAGCAATGCGGCCCAGGTCGCACCCGTCAAGCCCACTCATGGCGATGCTATAGTCCTGACTCGAGCACAGATGCACGGCGATGTCTCCGCCATTGTTGACCGACGCGCGATCCAGGGGCGTGGCCTGTAGCATGGCCGCCAGTACTTCGTCTGCAACGGCTCCGGCAACTGCGGCCATGCGTGTAACAAACACGTTGGTATGAGGGCGGGCAGCGTCATCCATACGGCGCGCTACCCGTCCTTGAGGGCGGGCGCATTCAGCCGTCATGGGCGTTTTCAACAAAGCCAGTTCATCCACTAAGCCTTGCAGCAAGGATTGGAACCGTAACTGGGCAGCTTCAAATGCGATATCGCGCGCCCCATCTGCCTCGACGATCAGGTCGATCGGGCCGTGTTGCAGATGCAATCTGCGGCCACACGGCAATATGGCAGAGATGGGTTGCATCTGACCTTATGCTCCTTTCGCCCAGCGGTAGTTGTTCGAAGACATAGGGTCGGGCTGGTTTTCGAACTGATCTACCTTGCGGGTTTCGTCCGAGATGACATCTGCAACTGGCTTGATCTCATCCATGTGCCCCCCCAGCGTGCCATAGTCGCTGACACGCATTGTGAACTCGATGGGGGCGACCAGTGCCGGGGTCGGAACATATCCGAACGATCCTGTGGGCATATCCAGAATGTCCACCATCACGGTGATGCCGCCGCCAGGCCAAACGTAAGCTTCGGCCCCGCCGCAGGATACAAAGGTAAGCGAGTCCTTGACCGATTTCGTGAGACGAACCGGGTTTTCCGTTACACCCGCCCGCAGGCTGCCGCCTGCGCCGCCCATGAACAGAACCGAGCAGACCGAAGGTTCGCAGTTTTCGGCAATCAGCTCAGCAGACGCCTTCAGCGCCGGGGGAATCTCGACGGGCTGAGGTTTCAGCTCGGCATCCAGTCCAAAATAGCCATATTGCTCACCAGTGGTGGATACCATCAACAGGCTCATACCTTCACGCGCGAATTTCGGATTGAAATCGCCCAGAATTTTCAGCGGATCCTCGATATCCGTACCGCCCCAGCCGGTGCCGGGCTCTGCGACCTGAAAATAGCGACCCGGAGTAGAACGACGGCCATTGATTTTGATCCCCGTGGGTTCGACGTCCAGCAGTTTGCCTGCCTGATGCTCGGACAGAACGCCGGTAATGTGGTCGTCGACCACCACCACGTCATCCACATGTTCAATCCACTGCTTGGCGAACATCCCGATTGTGGCCGAGCCGCAGCCCACCCGCATCAGTTTTTCCTCGACCCCGTTGATGATGGGCGCTTTGCCGGCCTGAACAACAACCGTGGTCTCATGTCCTTCATCACCGATCACCATCTCGACGGCTTCACGATTGCACAGCCGAAGCAGGGCATCGCAGGTGATCCGGCCCTCTTTTTTGGTGCCGCCAGTCAGGTGCTCTACGCCGCCCAGCGACAACATCTTGGATCCGTATTCTGAGGTCATTACGTGCCCGACCGGCTCTCCATTTACGCGGACAACATCGCGTTCGTGGCCGATATGACGGTCGGTGTCGATCTTCACCTTGACGCCGCAATACGAGAATATCCCCTCGGTCACCACGGTGACCATATCCACGCCCGCCACGTTCTGGCTGACGATGAAGGGCGCGGGTTTGTAGTCGGGATAGGTCGTGCCCGCGCCGACGGCCGTCACAAAGGGCCGTTTTCCCTGCACGATGTCGCCGTCCCAATCTTCGGGGCCCTTACCATCCTTCAGGAACGGGACCAGACGAGTGTCTTCTGCACTTTCGATGATGGTCAGCGCATCCAGTCGGACAAGATCGCCGCCATGGTTGGCATAGCGGTCACAGGCCCCGATTTTGCCATCTGCGATATAGCACATCACCGGGCAGGCGTCGCAGCGGATTTTTTCCGTTATTGTGCGCTCAGTTGGCATCTGTCAATTCCTTGATTGCTGCGCGCATTTTTGCTGGTGTGGCGGGACCGTGAGTCAGCCGAACGCCGCAGGCGCGCTTGATTGCGTTGAATAGGGCCGGGGCTGTCGGGATCAGCACGTGCTCGCCCAGGCCTTTGGCACCATAGGGGCCGTGGGCATCCTCTTCCTCGATGATCAGCGTTTCGATCGGAGGGATGTCACCAATGGTCGGGACCAGATAGTCATGCAGGTTCTCGGTGCGGCCGGGCAGGTATTCTTCCATCAGTGCCATGCCCAGACCCTGCGCGATACCGCCCTGTACCTGACCTTCGACCAGCATCGGGTTGATCGCCTTGCCAACGTCATGGGCGGCCACGAATTTGATCGGTTTCACCGTGCCCAGCTTTGTGTCCACCTCGACAACCGCCAGATGCGCAGCATAACCAAACTGAGCATAAGGTATCCCCTGACCGTTTTCGTCCAACGGTTTTGTGGGCGGGTCATAGGTTTCTTCGGCGCGCAGGACGTAGCCTTCTGCGTCAGGCTCCAGCACAGTCAGGTCGATAGAGTGATGTTGCCCGTTGTCGTCCACCACAATCAAACCTGCGCTCAGGGTGATCATGGCGTCAGGCCCGGCGTTCACGCGGGACAAAATCTGCGCCCGCATCGATTCACCCGACAGACGTGAAGCGCTGCCAGAGACATAGGTCTGACGCGAGGCCGAGGTTTTGCCGGCATCCGGCGTGACATCCGTATCGGCCCCGATGATTTCGATCTGCGCAACCGGGACACCAAGCGCTGTGGCAAAGATCTGCGTGATCACGGTGTTTGCCCCTTGGCCGATATCCATCGCCCCTTGGTGCAGGACCAAACTGCCATCAGACCGGATGCCCGATTTGATCGTCGACGGGTTGGGCAACGAAGTGTTGCCGCACCCGTACCAGCCTGCCGCCAGTCCAACGCCGCGCTTCAAGGTATTGTTTTGTGCATTGAATGCCTGAACTGCTGTATTTTCTTCGGCCCACGCGGGACGCAGCGCTTCGAGGCAGGCGCGAATGCCGACGCCCTGATCGAAGATCTGTCCACAAACGGTGGGTACACCGTTTTCCAGCGCATTGTTGATGCGGAAATCAAGCGCGTCGATGCCCAGCTTGTCCGCCAACTCGTCGAACAGGCATTCCTGTGCGATAGCCGATTGCGGAACCCCAAAGCCGCGGAATGCGCCCGATGGCGGGCAATGCGTATGGATGCCTTTGGCTTCGGCGCGGTAGTCTGTGATTTTGTAGGGGCCTGAGGCATGCACGGGCACCCGGTTGGCTACGGTCGGACCCCAGCTGGCATAGGCGCCTGTGTTGAACAGCCCGTCAAAAGTCATCCCACTGATACGACCGTCTTTGGTTGCCCCGATCTTGACCTGCAGGTCGGAAGGGTGGCGTTTGGTGGTGGACTGCATCGACTCGGTTCGGGAATAGGTCAGTCGCACCGGCTTACCGGTTTTAAGCGCGGCAAGTGCCAGATAAGGCTGCACCGAGATATCGAGTTTTGAACCGAACCCGCCGCCGACCCCGGTCGGGGCAATACGGATCTGATCGCGCGGCATCCCCAGAATGATCTCCAGCGCGTCCAGATCCATCACCGGGGCTTGCGTGCAGGCATGGACTTCGACCCGCCCGTTCACGATCTCGGCGAACCCGGCCTCAGGCTCGATATACCCATGTTCGACAAAGCCCGAGCGGAAATGGCCTTCGACCACAACATCTGCGTTATCCAACGCGGTTTCTGGTGTTCCGCATTTCACGAAACCGGCACACATAACGTTGCCGTCGCGATCTGGGTGCAGCTGCGCGGCTTGGGGCGTCATGGCGTCAAGGGAGTCCAGCGCCGCGGGGCGTTCTTCCCACGTTACCGGAAAATCTGCTGGGTCGAATGTTGCCAGAACCTCGGGCAGGCCAATGATGGCGGCGACAGCCTCACCACGGAACCGAGCCTCGGTTTCCGCAAAGACAGGCTGGTCGGCAAAGTCGGGAATAACGCCAAAGTTGTTGCGCCCGGGAATGTCGGCCGCAGTCAGGACTGCTTCGATCCCAGGGGTCTCGTTGGCCCAAGCGTCCAGATCGCCAAGCGTAAACCCGGCGCGGTGGTGAGGGGAACGGATGACATGGATTTCCAACGTACCTGCCGGGGCAACATCATCGCCAAAAAGCTCTGTGCCTGTGACCTTGTTGTGCCCATCCACGCGCCAGATAGCGTCGCCCGCATGTCCCAGTGTTGCTTCTGGCAAAGTAGGCGCACCAGCGGCAACAACGGCATCGATAATCTTGCGATACCCGGTACAGCGGCACAAAACGCCACCAAGGGCATCCTGGACCTGTTCATTGTTTGGCTCAGGTGTCTCGCGCAGCAAAGCGACGGCGGAGGTCATCATGCCGGGTGTGCAGATTCCGCACTGCGCCGCGCCGTGGTTCTGAAAGCTGTCTGCCAAACGTTTGGCAATCTGATCATCCTGCGTCAGCCCGGACACCGTTTCCACGGACCGCCCGGCAGCCTGTTGCGCCGGAACCAGACAGGCGCAGACCGGATCACCATCGACCAGTACAGTGCAAGCACCGCAGTCGCCGGCGTTGCATCCGATCTTGACGTCGCGTGCTGACAGCCGCTCGCGCAGCATTTCCGACAGGCGTTCACCCACGCGCGGCACCGCGCTGACAGGGTGGCCGTTCAAGGTGAATTCGGTCGTGAATTCATCAGCGCGTTTATCCATGGTGTTGTCCCGCTTCTGCGATTGCCCGGACACATTGTTCTGCCACCGCGTCCAGTCGGAATGCGGCGTCTCCACGGACGTCATCAATGGGGCTGAGCGGTGCCAAATGCTCTGATGAAACTTCAACCGTTTCAGGGGATTTCCCGATCAAATCGGTTTCGAGCTGTACCAGCCTTTGTGCCACGGCTGACGCAGCCCCCGCGGCGATGCGCGCATAGTTGATCCGGTGGTTTTTATCTAGGCCGATGATGACAGAAGTCATCGTGATCGAGATCACAAGGTATCGCCGCGCGCCGAGTTTTTCGAAATGTCCAACAGTCCCTTTGGGCGGATCGGGCAGGTAGATCGCGGTCACAATCTCATCGTCGGACAGCGCCGTTTTGCGCACGCCAGTGATGAACTCTGACAGCGGAACCTCGCGAAAGCCACGGGCCGAGCCAAGTTCAACGCTGGCCTCCAGCGTCAGCAGCGGTGGCACGCCGTCAGCGGCAGGCGAGGCATTGCACAGGTTCCCTGCAATCGTGGCGCTGTTCTGGATCTGCAGGCTACCGACTTCCCGCGCTGCCATTTGCAGGCCCCTAAATGCGACGGGCAGATTGGCCCGGGCAATGTCTGTCCAGCTTGTTGTGGCTCCGATTCTCCAACGGTCATCCACAAGTTGGATGCCCGAAAGACCATTGATGCGTGTGACGTCCAATATGTCGGTTTGCAGCTCATGACGCTGCCGGGATGGGAAAAAGTCAGTGCCGCCAGCGACAACCGTCAGATCATTGCTGGTCAGCAAGTCAAATGCATCATCGAGCGTGTTGGGAGAGAGATACCGCAAAGTGTCTATCCTGATGAGAAATTTCTCGTTAGTACACAAATGATATTACGCGAACAAAAAAAATGTCAACGATTTGTTTGGGCCAGTTCTGTTTATCATGAGCGCGGGTAGAAGATTGGATCACGGATATTCAGTCGATTGAGCATTCCCCTTATTTTCAAAGCTAATTGAGGAGCAGTCACTCTAGGCGAGATGAAATTGGGCGATGTGACGGCGCAATGCCGATTTTGTTTCACGAATGTCCAGAAGTTCCAAATTCGGTCAGTAATTCGTTGACACACTAACAAACAGTCATGAATATAGTGATCGATCACTCACCCACGTGTGGATCTTACAACGGGCTGAAACCTACCGCCTGGTGTCAATAGGGAGGAAGAAATGAACAAGTTCAATTTGATGATGGCGACCGCACTTGCTGCTGGTCTTGTTGCAGGGGCCGCTGCGGCACAGGAAAAAGTACGAATCGCTTTCATTGATCCGCTATCCGGGCCATTTGCGACGACGGGCACACAAGGCCTGGCAATCTATCGCCACAGCGTCAAAGAGCTGGTGAACGAACCTGGCGGGCTGTTGGATGGGAATGCCGAATTCGAGATGGTGCCTTTCGACAATAAGATCAGCGCAAAGGAATCTCTCATCCAGTTGCAGGTTGCCATGGATCAGGGCATTCGCATCATCGCTCAGGGCGCATCATCCGGTGTGGCGAACGCGCTGACCGAAGCCGTTGCCAAGCACAATCGTCGCAACCCTGATGATCCGGTTATCTTCCTCAACCACTCGGCCGTTGACCCGGCGTTGACCAATGATAAGTGCCAGTTCTGGCATTTCCGCTTTGACGCCAATGCTGACATCAAAATGGACGCGTTGACCGATGACATTGCAGCCAACCCGGATATTAAAAAAGTCTATGTGATCGGTCAGGACTATTCGTTCGGTAAGGCTGTTGCTGCGGCCGCTCAGCGTTTCCTTCAGGAAAAGCGCCCCGATATTGAGATTGTCGGGAACGAGTTGCACCCGATCGGCAAAGTCAAAGACTTCACGCCCTACGCGCGCAAGATTGTTGGTTCGGGCGCAGATGCCGTGATCACCGGTAACTGGGGTGGCGATATGGTCGGTCTGGGCAAGGCGGTCATGGGTGCCGGTTTCGACAAGCCGATCTACACCTACTATGGCGCGACATCGGGCATCACCGCGGCCTTTGGTGAAGAAGGCGACGGAATCGTCAAGCTGGTTGGCGCAGGTCAGGTAAACCCCGCCCCAACACCAGAAGCGCAAGAGTTCATCGAAGCCTTCTATGTAAGCTTCCCGGATCTGGACTTCGGTCAGCCTCAGATGGCGAATGTTGCACCGATGCTGGCGGCCGCGATCAACGAAGTAGGCAACGCCACGGATATCAAGGCGATCGCCTACGCGCTGGAAGGTATGGAATACGACAGTATTGTCACTGGCAAGACCTTGATGCGTGAAAGCGATCACCAGACGATCCAGACAGTGACGGTGCAAGGGCAGACACCCGAGGCTGCGTTCGACTATGACAATTCTGGCCGTGGTATGGTCGCAGAAACTGTTGTCGAACTGGCGTCCAATGACTCGTCCACCACGTGCGAGATGAAGCGCCCATAACCCTCTAACCACTCTGGTGGTCCGTCCGAAATCCGGGCGGGCCGCTAGGCTACCACTCAATAAAATGCAGGGAGACACGTAATGGCGCTGTTCCTCGTGAACGTGTTGGATGGATTTGTGACTGGTTTGTTGCTGTTCATGCTATGCAGCGGTCTGACACTGATCTTTTCCATGATGGGCGTTCTGAACTTTGCTCATGCCAGTTTTTACATGCTGGGTGCTTATTTCGCCTATCAGATCAGCCTCGTCACCGGGTTCTGGGTCGGCTTGCTTGTCGCGCCATTGATTGTCGGTTTGATCGGAGCTCTGATCGAGCGATACGGGTTAAGACGAGTTCACAAATACGGGCATGTGCCGGAACTGATCTTTACCTTTGGTCTTGCGCTGCTGATTGAAGAAACGATTCAATTCTTCTGGGGCAAAAGTCAGCTTCCATTCTCGGAACCTGCCGCGCTGGATTTTGCAGCTTTCGCTATCGCTGGAAATGCTTTCCCTGCCTACAAGGTTTTCATGATCGCCGTCGCAATGGGGATCTTCCTGACACTGCTATACATTCTGACCAAGACCCGTATTGGCATGACCATTCAGGCCGCGCTCAGCTATCCCGAAACCGTGCAGAACCTGGGTCACAACGTACCGTTGGTCTTTATGTGCGTGTTTGGCGTAGGAACCGCGATGGCCGGGCTGGCCGGCGTCATCGCTGGTCCGGTTCTGGGTGTTTTCCCCGGCATGGCCTTGCAGCTGGGTTCAATCGTTTTTGTGACCATTGTGATCGGCGGTCTGGGTTCCCTTTGGGGCGCCTTGGTTGCATCCCTGATTATCGGCTGGCTTCAGACCTTTGCCACCGCCTATGACGTCACGGCTGAACAGGTGCTGACCGCGATCGGCTTTACCAAGCCAGAGATGATCTGGGATCATCCGCTGCAGGACCTTTGGACACTGACGCTGCCTCAACTCGGCCCGATCTTGCCTTACCTGTTGATGATCATCGTTCTTGTTCTGCGCCCGCAAGGTCTTATGGGGAACCGTGAATCATGAGTATCGCTAGTAAGACGCCCTTAACTGCGGGCACTACGCGGCTGATATCGCTATCAAGCGTGATGCCCTGGGCTTTTGCCGCTTTGTTCCTGTTGTGCCTGCCATTTGTGTTCCAATCCAGTTCGGCGCTGACGATCATGAACCAGATGGCAATCACCATCGTCTTCGCGCTAAGCTACAACATGTTGCTGGGGCAGGGTGGTATGCTGTCCTTTGGTCATGCGGTCTATATGGGTCTTGGCGGGTTCTTCGCCATGCACGTGATGAACATGGTCGAGGACGGGCTATGGTTGCCTTTGCCGTTTCTTCCGATTGTCGGAGGCTTGTTCGGCATGGTCTTCGCCTTCCTGATCGGTAGTTTTTCGACCCGTCGGGCAGGCACTGTATTCGCCATGATCTCGCTTGGTGTCGGAGAGCTGATCGCCGCCTGTTCCGTCATCATCGTAGTGTTCTTTGGCGGCGAAGAAGGCATCTCGGGCGACCGGACCATGGGTCCGCCAGTGTTTGGATATGAATTCCTTACACAGCAAGAGGTTTATTACCTTACTGTCGTGTGGCTTTTGGTGGCGGCGTTGCTGATGTACCTGTTCTCGCGCACGCCGATCGGGCGGATCGCCAACGCTGTGCGCGACAACGAGGAACGCGCCGAGTTTCTGGGGTATTCCCAACGCAACGTTCGCTGGATTTCCTTCTGCGCCTCGGGTTTCTTTGCCGGTGTCGCCGGGTCGTTGTTCGCGATCAACTTTGAGATTTTGACCGAGGAAAACCTGAACCTTGCAACGTCAGGCTCAATCCTGCTGATCACCTTCATTGGCGGAGCCGGCTTCTTTGTCGGGCCAATCATCGGCGCGGTCGTGTTCACCTTGCTGCAAACGGTTCTTGGCCTGCATACCGAATTGTGGGCGCTGTATCTGGGCATTTTGTTCGTGGCCTGTGTGATGTTCTTCCCGTCTGGTTTTGCCGGGTTGATTGCGATGCATCGACGCCCGCTCGCCTTGGGTAAACTGAAATTGCTGATCAAGCCGTATCTCAAGGTGGCAATCCCCGCGATCACGAGTGTCCTGTCCCTGGCCGCCATTTTGGAGATTCTGTTCCACAAGCGCCATGGATACGGCGGCGATCACGAGATGCACCTCTATGGCATTGCCTTTGACAGTGGTGGCTATCAAGCCATAGCCTTTGCAGTAATCATCGCCGCGATCTCACTATTCCTTGTGTCCCGCGTTTTGCCGGAAATCCGTGAAGCCTGGGACAATGCGAACCATGCGGAGGACCGGGCATGAGCGCTCCTGCTATCGAGCTAAGAAACCTCGAAAAAAGTTTTGGTCTGGCTAAGATCATTCAGGGTGTGAACCTGCAGATCGCAAAAGGTGAACGCCATGCGGTCATTGGGCCAAACGGGGCCGGGAAGTCGACCCTGTTCAACCTGATCACCGGGCGGTTCGCGCCGACCTCGGGCGGGGTGTTTCTGCACGGCGAAGATGTCACCGGATTGAAGCCCTTCGAGATCAACCGCCGTGGTCTCAGCCGATCTTTCCAGATCACCAACATTTTTCCCAACATGACCGTGTTCGAAAACATTCGTTGCGGGTTGTTGTGGACAATGGGGTATCGCTATTCGTTTTGGCACATGATTGGTCGGCAGCAGGATGTGACTGAAAAGGCTGAGGGTATTCTGGCACAGATCAATCTGACCGCGCGCCGGAATGAACTGGCAGGCACGCTGGCTTATGCCGAACAGCGCGCGCTTGAGATTGGGATCACGATCGCTGGCGGAGCCGATATCATTCTGCTGGACGAACCCTGCGCCGGGATGAGCCATTCAGAAACTGACCTGATCGTCGATCTGATACGCAACGTGACCGAGGATAAGACACTATTGATCGTCGAGCACGACATGGGCGTGATCTTCGATTTGGCCGACAAGATCTCGGTCCTTGTTTATGGCGAAGTGATCGAATCCGACACGCCGGACGTCGTGCGCGCATCGGTGAAAGTGAAAGAAGCCTATCTGGGCGCAAGTTTGGAAGAGGAGGCGGTGTAATGCTTCAGGTCACCGACTTGCACGCATATTACGGAAAAAGTCACATTCTTCAGGGGGTGAACCTTGAAGTGGGCGAGGGCGAAATCGTCTCGCTGCTGGGGCGCAACGGGGTTGGGCGGTCAACCACCTGCAAGGCGATCATGGGCGAGGTCGCGCCACATGGGTCGATCAAGTTCCGCGGCCAGGAGATCGCTGGTCGCAAGAGCTTTGAGATTGCCAAGGCCGGGATTGGCTACGTGCCCGAAAACCGGGATATCTTTCCCGGTCTCACAACGCGCCAAAACCTGATACTGGGGCTGAAGCCGGGCCAAAAGGACGGCGATGGCCGCTGGTGTATCGAGGACATGTTTGAGATGTTTCCCAACTTGCGCAACCGTGCGGATGTGGATGCCTCGGTCATGTCGGGCGGCGAAAAGCAAATGCTGACCATCTGTCGCGCTTTGATGGGCAATCCCGATTTCATCATGATCGACGAACCGACCGAAGGTCTGGCCCCGAAGATTGTTGAGCAAGTGGGGGATCTGCTGCTGCAGATTGCCGAGCGTGGCGTCTCGATCCTGTTGGTCGAGCAAAAGCTGACTATCGCTTTGCGTGTGACCAACCGGGTTTACGTCATGGGTCACGGGCACATGGTTTACGAAGGCACCCCGCAGGCATTGCGCGAAAATGACGAAATCCGGAAGGAATGGCTGGAGGTCTGAGGCAGTGCCACAGGCACCTTGCCCATAGTAAGCCGCGCTGTCAGCAATACCGCAAAAGGATTGAAGGGAACTTCGTAAATGCGGAGTTTCCTTCTTTTGTTGGTGCACCAGATTATTTTTTCAGGAACGGTGCCATTGTTTTAAAGAACTTCTCGCCATAGGGCGGGCGAAGAGCCTTGAAGACACCATCCATGTTGATCTGCTTGAAAATAGCCTTTGCGTGGCTGAACCGTTTGAAGCCGTGCAGGCCGTGAAAAGCGCCCATGCCACTATTCCCGACGCCGCCAAAGGGTAGGGTGTTCTGGGTCGAATGCATGATGGTCTCGTTGATGCACGCTCCGCCGGAAATGGTGCTTTCCATCACCTGCTCCTGCTCGCCCGCGTCCTTGGCAAATACGTAAGCCGCTAGGGGGCGCGGACGGGTGTTGGCAAAGCTAATGGCCTGATCCAGCGAGTCGTAAGGCAGGATTGGCAGGATCGGCCCAAAGATTTCATCCTGCATGACGTCCAGCGCCGGATCGGCGTCGACGATCAGTGTCGGAGGCAGAATTTTCTCGTTTGTGGCTGAGAGATCTTCATTGGCGGGATTGACCTGAACGACCCTCGCCCCTGCCGAGCGTGCTTGCTCCACAAGGCCCTTGAGCCGATCGAATTGGCGGTCGGTCACAATATGGGTGACATCCGGGTTGCCGGACAGAGTCGGGAAGGCCTCGGCAAGTTTTGCCGCAAGCTGGGTGGCGAATTCTTCCATCTTTGCGCATGGGACCAAGACATAGTCCGGTGCCAGGCAAACCTGACCCGCATTGAATCCTTTGCCCGCCGCAATCCGGGCGACCGCAAGGTTCATATCTGCGCTGGGGGCGATGATGGCGGGGTTCTTGCCTCCAAGTTCCAGCGTTGTCGGCACCATATGTTCAGCTGCTGCGCGAAGGACGTGCGGGCCAATGGTGCTGGCGCCGGTAAACAGCAAGTGGTCAAAAGGCAGGGCGGTGAACGCCTGCGCGACGTCGACGCCCCCGGTCACAACCACGGCTTCGTGCGGGGCGAAGTTTGCCTCTATCAGCGACTTCAAAAGGTCGGATGTGCGGGATGTGAACTCTGACGGCTTCAGCATGACCGAGTTGCCTGCCGCAAAGGCTTCGGCCATTGGGCCGATGGCCAGATAGATCGGAAAGTTCCAGGGGCTGACAATCCCAATGACACCCAGGGGTTGATAATGGATGCGACCGCGCGCGCCCAGCAAGCCCAACGGAAACTCGACTTTTGCCTTTTCAGGGCGCATCCAGCGATCAAGGTTGTCCCGCGCGAATTTTAACTGTTTTACCGTGCCAACGATGTCGGCTGCGATTGTTTCATGTTGTGACCGATTGCCAAAATCGGACGAGATCGCGTCAATCATGGCATCGCGATTATCCAGTACTAGGTCGATTAACCGCGTGATGCGATCCTTGCGTTCAGCCGCGTTTGGCACGCCATGTTCGGCCTGGTGGGCTTTTTGTGTCTCCAAAAGCGTCGCGAGGCTCTCGGCGGGGTTGGGGCTATGCTGGTTCAATACGCGTCTCCTGCGGTTGGCTTTGCGGTGTGCAACCGCCTTCCTGTTGGTCTGTGTGCCCGTTCTGTCCCCTTGGTCACAAGGGTCGGGTTTCGTTTCTTTGCCGCCGGGCTGCGAAGTCTGCGTTGACATTTATCCGGCGATGTGGAAGGTAAGTGATCGTTCACTAATTAGCAAGAGCGCAGTATGACCCTGACCACAGAAGACAGGTTCAAGACCGGCATGCAGTTGCTGGCGGCCTCAACGACCATCATCACTTCAGAATTCGAAGATTCGCGTGCTGGAATGGCGGCGACAGCGGTATGTTCGCTAACGGCCGATCCGCCAGCTTTGTTGGTTTGCATCAACCGAACAGCGCGAACATATGGCGTCGTGATGGACAGCCGAAAGTTTGCCGTAAACCTCATACCTGATGACATGACCGAGGTTGTCGGTGCCTTTTCGTCAAAAATGGACAAGGAACAACAGTTCCAGGCAGCCGGGACATGGATCAAAGGAGATCTGGGTCTGCCTGTTTTGAAAGAGTCCGTCGTGTCCTTTGAATGCGTGGTCGACAACTGGGCAAATACGAAGACACATGCGGTGTTCTTCGGTATGGTGAAAGAAGTTCACCTGAACCCGGAAAAGTCGGCGCTTATTTATGGGCGCAAGGGATTTCACAAACTCACACCGCTGGAAGGCTGATGTGGGGTCAAAGTGAATTTTCACCTGACTTCGCACGCCCTACGCCACCAAAAAACGACAATCACGTAACTTAAGAATTGCCGTGATGATGCCCGGGAGGAGACACCAATGCCGACGCTTGGACAGCTGATCGACCGAAACGCAGACCGCTTTGGAGATCAGGATGCTTATGTGGAATTGGACCGCCGTCGCAGTTGGCGCGAGTTGGGCCAGCGAACGGATGCGCTGGCGCATACGTTGCGGTCGCTGGATGTCCGCAAAGGTGATAGGGTCGGGGTGATCCTGCCCGACTGCATAGAGGTTGCGGAAACCATTGGCGCTTGCGCCAAGGCCGGTGCGATTCGAGTGGGTCTGAACTATCGCCTTGCCCCGCGCGAAATCGGCGCGCTGATTGACGACGCGGGCTTGGATGTTCTGATCGTGCAGGACACGAAAGTTGCAATCGCCCAAGACGCGTTGACCTTCAGCAAGCGCCAGCCGGTGCTGGTAGGGGTCGGTTCCCAACATGCGTTGGAGCGGGACTATGAAACCCTTATCGCATCAGCATCTGATCGCGGGGCCTTCACCCATACCCCGCATGAGCAATTGATGATCTGCTACACCACCGGTTCAACCGGTTTGCCGAAAGGTGCGATCTATCCTCACGCGTTGATGATCGAGTCGATGGGTGTAATCGCCCTGACGGAAGGTGCGGGTCCGGACGATGTCTGGTTGCACGCGATGCCGGCATCGGGCGTTCCGATCATTCACCTACTGCGTAACATGTTCCACGGCACCAAATGTGCCATTGTCGGCGAATGGGATGCTGAAACGGCGCTAAAGCTTATTGACCGTGAGCAGGCGACGATCTGCGTTCTGGTGCCAACGATGCTGAACGACCTGCTGTCTTCCGGCCTGATTACGCAATACAATTGCTCGTCGATCCGGCAGCTGGGGTATGGGTCTGCGCCAATTCCACCCGCGACAGTGCGCGATGCGCTCAAGGCTTTCGGGTGCAAGTTCTTGCAGATGTTTGGCACGACCGAGCTGATGGGCATGGGCATGATGTTGACCGCAACGGATCATGAGCGCGCTTTGAAAGACGGGCACAATTGTCTCGAAAGCGCGGGCCGGCCACTTTTCTACGTGGACGTCCGTGTCGTTGACGAGCAGGGCAATGACCTTCCCAGCGGTGAGGCAGGTGAGCTGCTGATTCACTCGCCTTACGTGATCCCGGGCTATTGGAATCAGGCGGTAGAGTATTCGGAAACCGTCCGCGATGGTTGGCTGCATACCGGGGATATCGCTGTTATCGATGCAGAGGGCTACGTCCATCTCAAGGACCGGGCAAAGTTCCGCATCAAGTCCGGCGGCTATAACGTGTTCCCGGTCGAGGTCGAAAACTGTCTGGCTGAACATGATGCAGTCGACGAAGTCAGTGTGTTCGGCCTGCCGGATCCGAAATGGGGGGATCGGATTCATGCCGTTGTCACCCTGAACTCTGATACGGCTGTTAGTGGCGCAGAACTGCGTGAGTACTGCCGGGGTAAGATTGCCAACTTCAAAATCCCGAAAGATATCGAGATTTGGGACGCATTGCCCAAAGGACCGACCGGCAAAATTCAAAAGCGCGAGATCATCGAGATTTGCAGTCGCGACGACCAAAGCGGTGCGGCATAAGCACCGTTCCTCACCGAATGCTCTTGGTCAGGGGATGAAAGCTCGAAAAACAGTGTGAGGTTTGATCGTTGAAATGCGATCAAGCCTCTTCGTTTCAATAGCCCACCTCAAATGAAGCAGGCCATCCGATTGGGCAAGTGACCCAGTGAAATCTCTGTCGCTTGCCGCGTGTACCTACGCTTCCATGTGGCGCAGAACCGATCTCTGAAAGTAGGTCAGCGGAGATTCAGCCCCAGGACCAGAGGCCATTTTGCCGACCGTGTATTTGGGCGACATCATCGCACGCTGCATTTTCTCGACGACATATACATCTTCAGTCTGGAAGTCCTGGGTTTCCAGCGGATGCACTTTCCAGTGCGAGCTTTTGATCATGCCGGATACCTTGTCATAGCCGGGGATATCTTTGACGGATCCGCGGCTCGACATCCATGATTTTGCGGCCCAGACATAAGCATGCAACCGTGTCACACCGGCGCTTACAGGCTCCATCACGGATATTGAGAAGGACCACGGGCTTGCCACGATCAGGGTCGTCGGGAACAACATGTAGACGCCGCCATAGCCTTCTTTCTCAGCATGCGGGATTTTCTTCGCGTTCCATTTGTCCATGCGCGTAGACACGAAATTCGGAACACGCGAACGCACGGTTTCATTCTCGGTCGAGTACCAAACCTGATTGTCACCATAAGGGTCCCAGATGTTCTTGTCCTGAGTTGGGCCGCCAAGGGTGTTCTTGTGCAGATAGGCCAGATGGTATCCGTCGATCGCATTCTCGAAGAACACTTTCCAGTTGCACTGCATTTCATAGGTTACAGGTTCACCGTAAGATATCAGTTCAGGGCTGGTGATGTCGTGCGGCCAGACGACATCTTCCAATCCGCTGAGCCAATCGGACAGGTCCTGATCGGGTTCGGGATTGGCAAAGACAATGCCCTTGAACACCGCGACCGAAGCTCTGTGCAGGCCGTTTTCTTTTTTGTTGATGTCCGGGAAACAGGCCTTCTGGTCAGGGATGCCACGCAGCGCGCCATCCAGGCCAAAAGTCCACGAGTGATAGGGGCACACGATCGTTTTGCCCGCATTTCCGCAGCCGCGGTCCAGCAATTCGGTTCCGCGATGGCGACAAACGTTGTGGAACGCCCGCAGTTCGCCGTCGTTTCCGCGGATTACGACCAGGGTAAAGTGCCCTGCCTTGGCCGTCATGTAATCGCCCGCATTGGCAACCTTTGACTCGACGCCAGCAAACACCCAGCTGCGCGAAAACAGTTTCTTGTTTTCCTGCGCCAGCCATTCATCTGATGTGTAGGCTTCAGAAGGCAATTCCTGGGTGGCGACCTCTGGCATTTGGTTCGGCTGTTGCATGAATGATCTCACAAATGGCTGCTAAGTTTTCATTATTGTCAAAGTTGACAGATAACCTTAAATGCGCCATATGTCAATGCAAAGTGATCGTTCACTAAAGTTAAAAAAATTTGAAGAAATTGGCCGCAAGAACTGCGGTTCATCAAGATTTCATAGGCTCTTGTCCTGAGCCTGATGAAGGGATTGGAAATGCCATGCCGCGCCCGAGCTTAAAACCGCAACGGTCAGAAGAAATCCTTGATGCCTATATGACCTGCGTGGCCCGGTACGGGCTTGATGGTGCCACCCAAGAGCGTGTCGCGGCCGAGGCTGGTGTGAAGCGACCATTGTTACGGCACTACCTTGGCAATCGTGACCAGATGATTGCTGCGCTGAATCTGCATGTCGCAGACGCGTTCAACGAGCTGACATTGGAGCTGGACTGTCATCTTACACAGATAGAAACAGGCGATCAGCTCTTGGAAATCCTTTTTGCCGAAGATGAAGAGATCGACCCGCGGCTTGCTGCTGCGTGGCAGGGGTTATCCGCATCAGTCGGGGATCATCCCGAACTTGCCGAGCCGTTGCTGGAAGTCTTGGCACGTTTTGTGGCGGTTCTTGAGAAGTTCCTTGGTCGCGTGTCGCCCGACGCTACACCAGAACGGGTCAGGGCCGTGGCGCAGGGCATTTCAACGATCTTCCTGTCCCTCGATTCACTGGCCGCACTTGATGCGCCGTCAAATTGGCGTACTGAATTGAAGCGGGCGGCTTCATTGCTGACGGAAACTTTGTAATTGCCAAGTCGGGTCGCATTCGACACCGTCAGCGCGGCAGACCCTCTTCAGTTTGGGCCTGCGTTGACAGCCAGTGACGAAAGCTGCGCAGCGACGGATCGTCCGACTTGGTTTTTGGCCAAACAAGATAGTAGGCGCCCATCATCTCGACTGCGTCCGGAAAGGCTGCGATCAGTTTGCCTGTCGCGAGGTCCTGTTCGATCAAATAATTTGGCAGTAACGCAACGCCGAGACCGTGAACCGCCGCCTGATTGATCGTTGTGTATTGATCGTAAATCGTTCCGGGCAACGCGTCGGGATGGCTTGTCCCCATATGGCTGAACCATTCTTGCCAGGCATGGGGCCGGGTCTGGATGTGCAGCAATGGGAGTTTCAGCAGATCTCGCGGTGATGACGGCGCGCCTTTGGGCAGCAAGGATGGCGCGCAAACCGGCAATACACTTTCCACGCGCAGCAACAGCCGATCCGTGCCGGGCCAATCGGGTTCACCAAAATACAGCGCTGCGTCGAAGGGTTCAGAGGTAAAGCTAAACGGACGCAGGCGTGTCGACATGTTGATGGTTATTTCCGGATGCATGCGGGCAAATTCCGGCAATCTGGGCACCAACCACCGCATTCCGAACGTCGGCAAGATCGCAAGGTTCAAGGTGCCACCAATAGGAGCCATGTGCAGCTTTAACGAGGCCTGAGCGATCTGGTTCAGACCTTGCCGGACTTCAGCTACATATTCCTGCGCAACCGGGGTCAGCAGCAGGCGTTTGCGATCCCGACGGATCAGACCGACACCTAGCTGGGCTTCCAATGTTTGCAATTGACGGCTGACGGCACTTTGGGTCAGGGCAAGCTCATCAGCGACCGCAGAAGCCGAGCCTAAGCGATCCAGCGCTTCAAGGGCGCGGAGTGATGAGATTGAGGGGAAAAGGCGGCGTGGCGCTACCATCTATGCGGTCTGCTCATGAGTTACCCTGTTATCTTGCAGTTATTTGCGATTTGTTCAAACATCTTGTTGAATGTCTGCTTCAGTAGGTGTTCGGGCCTAAAATCCTCGTCACTGCCACTCCTGCGCATCATAGATCCACCCTTCCTTATGCCGTCCGGCCCAATAACCGATCGCAGACAGGTCGGTCATGTATTCGGGGTCGAAGGGTTCCTGCGGTTTTCTTTGAAATTCCTTGGGAATATAGGTGATGTTGGCTTGAAACCCGTCCCGGTTCGCGAGGGTCAGGATGCTTTCGATATTGCCAAGGCTTTGGGAACGGATCAGCATTTCGAACGCGCGGTTAGCCACAGCGGTCGCATTTCCGGGCAACGGATCGAAACTCGGTTCCAGCGTTTTATTGTGGATCAGCCAAATGCGGTTTTTTTGATTGCTCAGCCCGGCGTCCCGCAGCAGCTGACGCATCTGCAAGTCGTATGGGTAGGCAAAAATCTCGCGGGTAAGCCCGCCATCCACATGCAATTCTTCGTGTTGTACTTCGCCATTGGTCACCTTGATTGTAACGGGTTGAAACACGACAGGTATCGAGACCGAGGCCAGAATTACGTCCCGGATGAGATCCCGCGCGCCCGGCGTGTCGGTTTGGGCGATCGCCCCGATGTTCCACAGCACCGGACGCTCCGCGTCGATGTTGGTGGTGCCGATCAAAAGCTGGCGGCCCAATCTGTGCTGCTTCGCGATCTCGCGGATCAGATTGTCGGTCAGTTCTTGCTTGATTGCCGCTTTCAGTGGCGTTGCTTTGGTCAGAAAACCGCGCCCAATGACGGCACCCGAAACGTCTAATCGCACGACATCCCGGGTCGCGGTTTCGGTATAGAACCGCTTCAGGCGGCTGTCATAATCCGGACCGAGGAAAGCAAAGGGCGCGATCAGCGCGCCAGTGGAGATTCCGGTGACCACATCAAAGGACGGGCGTGTGCCCTTGTCGGTCCAACCATTTAGAACGCCGGCCCCAAAAGCGCCGTGCTGGCCGCCGCCCGATAGCGCAAGAATGTTCAGGCCTTGCCCCCTTGGAACCTGTGCTAGCGTCTTGTGCATTTCCGCATTGAGAGTTGCCAGACGGTCGCGGCTATCATCTTCGAAATACCGGCTGTCCGGGGTTGTGACAACCGGCAGAAAGGTCTCGTAATTTTCGGACGTCGGTGTAAGTGCTGAACGATCATAGCTGCCGGCACAGGCGGTTAACATCAGCAAGAGAACGAAATTGACGTAAATCTTGAGTGAGGGCATCGGTGAATTGTCCGTCTTGAAAGTGGTGCCGCTCTGTATAGTGCCAAACATATTTTGTTGAGTGCCAAATCTCCGCAGGTGCCTAAATCTCGTTGTATCGTTAGGTCTTGTGCGAGATGACACCGATCGAAACGGCAGACATTGCAACAATGCGCTTACTCGTTTCGGCCGATCTTATTCTTTAAATTGTCACCATTGACAGTTGATTGCTGTTTGCCTATTTCGTTTCAAAGCACCGTAAGATCGGGCATGTGTTAATCACTGTTGCTGAGGTCAAAACGTTTAGCTTGCCAACCGTGAAGACGACGGCCCTAGGAGGGGACAGCATGCCACAAATGTACCATGAGTTACCTGCAGAAGCGTACACATCGCAGGAGTGGTTCGACCGTGAACAGCGAGAGATATTCTCAAAAACATGGCGTTTTGCTGGCTTTATGGAAGATTTGCCCGAGCCAGGCCATTATCTTTCGGTTCAGGCGGGATTGAACAACTTGTTCATCGTCATGGGGAGGGATCGCAGGCTGCGGGCCTTCCACAATATCTGCAGACATCGGGGCACCCAATTGATCCGCGCCCTGGGAAAGACCCAAAAAGCGCTGACCTGCCCCTATCACGACTGGACCTATGATCTTGAGGGCAACCTGATCTCAGTCCCGGATGAGCATCGCGAATATAAGTCCGTCGACAAATCCTGCCTTGGCCTGAAACCTGCTTCGGTCGATATCTGGAAAGGTATGTTGTTTGTGCATCCCGACCCGAACGCAGGGTCGATCATGAAATGGTTTGGCGACGTGGACGATAAGGTCGGACCACATGTGCCAGAAGAGCTGGTGGAACACGAGGACACCTCGAACACCTATGAAATCAAGGCCAATTGGAAGATCGTTGTCGAGAATTACATCGACGTCTACCATCTGAGCCACCTTCATTCGAACACCCTACAAATGTATGACCACGCCAATGCGCAATATGGTTGGTACGGGCCGCACTACATCTTTTGGGAGCCGCCGGTCGAAGAGTTCGCCAAAGATCAGAACAAAAAGCTTCAGATGCCGCGGGTCGTTCCCGAAGATCAGAATGGTGCATGGGTGCCGATGCTGTTTCCAGGGGTCGGAATTGGCGCGTCAGAGGACGTATGGAACGTCTTTATCATTACCCCGCTTGCTCCGGACAGGACGCGGATTCTGAACCGGACGCGTGTTGCCAATGCATCGGGCTGGGAGTTTTCGAAACAGGCTACCCGGTCGGCGTCCTTCTGGAACAATTTTGGCATCAAAGGCAAATATGAAGGTGATGATGCGTATGATGAAAACGATCCGATGGCCTCGGGCGATTTCACGCAAGAGGACATCTATGCCTGTGAACAGCAACAGAAATCCTTGACCTCGCCTTATTTCGAAGTTGGTCCAGCCGCCGTTGGGGAAAGCCCCGTGGTTCAACACCAAAGGGTCGTTCGCGATTGGTTGCAAGAAGAATGATCAACCCCGACGACCGGTTGTCGATTGCGACCTTGCTGCGGGTCTTCCGCACAAAAATCGTAACGACCTGGGGTCTGACCCTGGTTGAAACGGGGTTGTTTATCTTCCTTCCCCTGTTGATCGGCTATTCGATCGACGGCCTGTCGAATGGGGACTACACGTCGTTCATCCATTTCGGTGTTGCGATGGCAGCGCTGCTGGTTGTGTCGACGTTGCGGCGTGTTTACGACACGCGGGCCTATGGCACGATCCGCGTCGAATTGGGTAAGGCGCAGGCCAAACGGGATGCGGGGCGCGAGGTCTCGGTGCTAAATGCGCGGGTACTGATGGCCCGCGAGTTGGTTGATTTTCTGGAGAATGAGGCCCCTGAATCGATGGGTGCAGTCGTGCAGGTTCTGGTCTCGGTTGGTATTCTGATGTCCTTTCACGGGGCACTTGCCACCGCCGCAGGGGCCGCTGCTGTGATTATCCTGATCATCTTTACCCTGTTTTCGCGTCGCTTCTTCCGCCTGAATGGGCTGTTGAACCACCAGTCAGAAAGACAGGTGACTGCGTTGCAAAGCATGGATCTGAAAAAGATCGGCCAGCACTTGTTCCGATTGCGCACGCATGAGGTTCGGTTGTCGGATTCCGAGGCACTTGTCTATGCTGCGATTTTTGCTGTCTTGCTCAGCATGCTGGCCTTCAACCTGTGGTTTGCGGCGACGCAAAGCGGGGCGACGGCAGGGCAGATCTTCTCGGTTGTCACCTATTCGTTCGAGTTTGTGCAATCGGTCGTGATTTTACCGATGGTCCTGCAAAGCCTCGTGCGCTTGTCCGAGATCACTGAGCGGATCAACGCACCGGCATCGAAACAGGGTGCCAATGCCTAATACGTTCAATTCAAACACCCGTCCCATATCGGGTATCATCACACATCCTGCCCTTTCGCACGGCACGAATTTCGGAGGCTCAAATGACCAGAGTTTTTCACCCGCTTGAGGTGCTTGAAACGCGTAGTGAGATCGGCGGGCAGGCCAAATCCGTCAAGTTCGACGTGCCACTACATCTGGCCCAAGACTTTGCCTGGCGTGCCGGTCAGCACCTGACCCTTCGCTTTTGGATCAAGGGTGAAGAGGTGCGTAGAAGCTATTCGATCTCGTCTTCGCCCGATTCAGGCGATCCGCTGCGTATCACCGTCAAACGGGTGAAAAAGGGGCTTGTCAGCAACCATATCAACGATACGGTTCAAAAGGGTGATGTGATCGACGTCATGCCGCCATTTGGTAGTTTTTGTCTGGATACAGACCCGGAGGAACGGCGCACACACTACTTCTTTGGGGCGGGCAGCGGTATCACCCCATTGTATTCCATGCTTAAGTCTGTGCTATTGGCCGAACCGTGGTCGGTTGCACATCTGGCCTATGGCAATGCGAATGCGGACAATATCCTGTTCAAAGACAAGTTTGCCGAATACCAGCAGACGTTTCCGGAACGCCTGACGGTGCATCACCTTCTGTCCAAGCCTTCAATGTGGTCCAGTTTCGCCTATTGGCGCAGGGGTGTCATCGACAAGGATGCGATCGAGGCGCTGATCACAGAAAATCCGCCTTATGCCCAGAATGCCCAGTACTACATCTGTGGTCCCGGCGGGATGAACAAAGCGGTCAAAGACGCACTTATGTCTTTGGATGTGCCCGCCAATCGGATTCACATGGAAAGCTACGGCGGCGCGCAAGAGACCGATGACAGTATCAAGGGCGTTGATGCTGTTGTGGACATAACGCTGAACGGTCAGCGACAATCGGTTCAGATGGCATCTGGTCAGACGATCTTACAGGCTGCCCAACAGGCGGGGTTGGAGCCGCCATATTCCTGCCAGTCTGGGGTCTGTGGGGCGTGCCGGTGTAAGGTGAAAAAGGGTTCGGTTCATATGCGGGCACGAACCGCTTTGGATGATAATGAGATCGCGAAAGGTGCCGTGCTGTCCTGCCAGGCGGTTGCCACGACAGACAAGCTTGCGGTTAGTTACGATTAACCCGGCCGTTGGCCAGGCAGTCGCCGTCAGGTTTTTTCTTCCAATGTTTCAGCCAATTTCAGCGCAGCGAAATAGGACGAATAACCCCATGTTTTCGGAGGTTTAAGCGGAATGAAAGCATCCGTGGTGATAAAAAGGTTTATGATTCCGTGCGCGACGATCTCGCAGGCTTGTTTGTCGGCTTTTGGGTGTGAGCCAAGAACGATATCTATCGCGACCTTGTAAAAGGCCTCCATCGATTCCAGCAACGGTTTGCGAAGTTCTGGATAAATCTCAATCGAGTTTACGAGCGCCTGATAACAAATGTTGATCCGCGGATCCATCTCACCGTCAGAGTTGAACAGGGCCTCGATTAGATTGCGGACATCGGGATTCTCGGCCAGCGCAACGCGCAATGTTTCGGTCTGTTTGCTGAACGTTTCGACGACATGCTCACCTAGCGCCAGAACCATTGCTTTGCGGTTGCCAAGATGATGGCGGATCAGTGGGCGCTTCAGCCCGGCTTGTGCCGCAATATGTTCAAGTGTGGCCCCTTCGACGCCGTAGCGAACGACGCACGACATAAATGCATCGAGGACTTCTTTTTTTCGTTGATCTTGTACAGAGGGGCGACCCATGCGATGACCCTTACGTAGGAACGGAATTTTAGAGATATTTTAGTTGAGATTGATTGTCAAGACTGACAGTCAATTTAATTCCAAAATATCTACCGCTCTTCAACGTTTTCTGAGCTATCGCCCGCCGTTCCAGCAGGCAACCTAACGCAAGCGATGTTCAAGCGTCCCGGTAGGGCGAAGTGTTTTGGGGCGGTGGGTCTAGGTGAAAAGCCCAAGCCTTTCTCCGCCTGCCACATCCGCAAATCTATTAAGATTTGGGAACAGAGTGTTCAATGCCGACGGTTGCACACCAAACCAAAGAGACAGGTCAGCATAAAGTTGATCGGTCGAGGTCGTTGGGATCAAAACGCCGTCGCCCACATCAAGCGCGTTTTCGCTGGCCAGGCCAAGTTCGGGGTAATCCCCCAGAATCTGCCCACCTTTGACAGCATTGCCCATAACCAGGGTATTGCCCCCCCAACCATGATCCGTACCGTTGCCATTCGACGTCAGCGTCCGGCCGAAATCTGATCCCGTGAAAGTCACAACACGATCCGCCAAGCCCATATCGTCAAGCGTTGCCTGAAACGCTCCCAACGCTTCGGACAATACGCGCAGCATACGGGCATGGTTCGCCAACAGTTCATCATGATGGTCCCAGCCAATATAGCGTACAAAGAACGTTTGCTGCTCGTGACCCAGCCGGTCCGAGGCGGCAATCGTCTTGGCGACCATGCGCAATTGTTGCGCGAGGTCCGAAGACGGGAAGGAGCGGGGTATCTTGATCCCACGGGTTGCGGATTTAAACGTCTCGTGTTTGGACTGCGCGTCGCGGGTCAGGTTCAGATATGTCTCGCGGAAGGGATCGCCGTTTTGATCGGCATTCATCATTCGGTTGAAACTGTCCAAAAGCAGGTCGTTGAGGGGACTTTTCTCTTCTTTCACGTATAGACCGACGCTGCCCTTGTTTGTGATTGAATATGGCAAGTCGATCGTGCCGTTCTGCGCAATGTTGTTTCCGGCCAAAGAGATGTTCATTCCGATCTCGTGCACCGATTTTGAGGGCTGTAGGTCATCAGCAAAGAACCCGAACCATCCGTCGTTCACACGCAGATCCGGGCGCGAGGTTTGCCAGTGTTTGAACTGGTCCGCGTGGCTCAGCAGTCCCAAGGGGAGTGCGGCCGAGCCGTCATAGAACTGCTCTTTCCGGACCTGTTCGACCAAGGGCCCAACATTGGCGACAAAAGAGAGGCGCCTTTGATCGAACAGCTCGGCCATTTCGGGCATCGACGGGTGCAGGCCAAAGCTGCGGCCCAGCCGATCTTTGGGCGTATCCAAGTCCAGCAGCTCACCTCGCGAAAGGGCAAGATTGGCCCGCGTCTCCGAGTATTGGCCGTGCGCGATTTTGTCTTTTGGTACCAGCATGTTGAAGCTGTCATTGCCACCATCCAACATAACAAAAACAAGCGCCCTGCGGGCGGGCTTGATCATTCCCGTCCCAGCTTGCGCCAAACCGGGCAGGGCGGCACCCATCATTGCGCCAGTTGCGGCAACACCGGTCGAGGCCAAAAACTGCCGGCGCGTAAAGGATTTGATCAGCATGGGCTCAGGCCTCCTGCACGGTGAATTCTGGGGAAACGGCAATCATGAAGGCGATGGTCTGCACCACCCATTCGGGATTGTCCGCATACTGCACATAGGCCTGCTTGATCCGTTTGCGCACTTCGGCATCAGTCCGACCGGTCAATAGGACCGAAATCCGATCTATCAGCTCATCATGACGGCCTCGGTTCTGTGCGATTTTGATCTCTTCGCTCAGGTCGAAGCGCAGCGCGTTCTTGGAATTGGCCCATAGTGTATCGGGGTCAAATTCCATCACCATCATCTGTTCAGGGCCCGTGCCGATCTGAGTCGAGACCAGCGGCAAGTAGCCGCCAAAGAACCAATAGTAGATGTTGTTGACATAAGCGACCGAGGTCGCGGCCGTGTGCAGCTCGAACTCGGGCGCGCGAAGGCCCATCTTCTGCAATGCGCCATGCGGGGTGAAGTCGGGTTTGTAGAAATTGAACACCGTGGGCGCGGACAGCGGATGCATCTGCAGCGCCTCTTGAATGTCATCACCCAGCAGCCACAGCTTGCCGGTCTGGTTATGCGCTCCAAACGCAAGCAGAACCTGCGTGACGCGATGCAGGGGCGATTTTAGCTTTTGGGACTGAACTACTTTTGTCGGGGATTTGTATGCCGAAGGAAGACGTTTGGCGGCAACCTCATTGGTCAATGGGTAGGTCAGGATTGTGCGAACCGCGCTTTTCAGATCTCCGTTTGAGCCAAATGCCTGCGACACCGCTTCGACATAGGCGGGCGAGGGATTGGATGTGACCAGCCGGTTGATCAGATGGGTTGCGATGAACGGCGCGGTCGTAGGGTGGGCAACCAGTTGGTCGATGGTCGAACGAATTTCTTTCGGGCCGGACTGATCGCCGGGCAAGGTCAGACGACCGTTCAGCAGGGATTTTGCGCCGCGGTCGTGAAAGGCTTCTTCCACGATCATCGGTTTGGTCGCGTCAATGAAGGGCACTGTCTTATAGGCCTTTTCGACCCCATCATCGAACTGAACTGGATAACCATTATAGCTGTCTTCCCAGAACGACGTGTTCCACTCGTATTCATAGGCTGCGGGCAGCAAGCCGGTGAAGACCCGAGCCAGTTCCTTGATGTCGCGATTGTCATAGGTCGGGATCGGATCCCCACTGGCATCCAGTTTTTCCGTGCCATCGGGGTTCAGCTCGAACAAGCCAATCGAAAACAGCTGCATGATCTCACGCGCATAGTTTTCATCCGGATGGGTGTTCTTGGCCTCGTTCGCCTTTTGATTGGTCATATGCGACAGGTAGATACCCATCATCGGGTGCACCGACACATCGTACAGAAGGTCTGAATAACTGCCGAACGCGTGCTTATAGAGCAGGTCATAGTAATTCGCCATCCCGATGGCATCCAGCTCCAACGATGACGCGTCCGAGATGACTAGGATCTCGGACAGTGCCTGCGCAACACGCTGGCGCAGCAGATCGTCGCGTTGCGTCAGGGTGTGGTTCCACCAGGCCATGTGGAAATACCATTTATAGGGCAGGGCGGGGTTGTTGCCGTCGCCGTTGATCGCCCATTCGCCATGCGCGCGTTTTAGGCGCTTTCGGAAGCTCTTCCAAATCTTGCGAGTGGACTTTTCGAACGGCCCTTTGTTACCGATCGAGGCGTTCAGCTGATCATCCAACCAGCGTTCCGGGCCGGTCTTGCTAACCTGATGCAGTAACCTCTGATCGGCCCCAAGCGTGGCCTGCATCAAGAATCGACTGGTGTCTTCCAAGGATGACTTCATGGTGGATGGCGGTCCTTTAGATCTGACGACAGTAGCTGGGATTGGCATAAATTGTCATGTGAGACAAAATAAAACTTAGCCCCGCCGTTTCAACCCGAAGAATCCGATGTCCGCAAAAAAAATGCCCCGTTTCCGGGGCAGTTGGGGTTAAATTTGTAGGGTAGCTTTAGTTTGCGTAGTTCATTTTCAAACCAAGCGATGAGGTATTGCCATCGTATTCGATCGCCGCGTCTTCGAACGCCGGCAACGATCTGACGCCTGCGCCCTTGGAATAAGCCCAACCTTCTTGCGGGATCGGCCCTTTCATCTCGAACTGGCCGTTGTCGTTCTGGTCATGGTGTATCATGATCGCAAGCTGTCCGGGTTTCTGGTTCTCAAGCGTTCCGGAAACTGTGCTACCTGAGGCCGGGATCTTCGCGTAGCCCACGATTTTCGCCATCTGGCTTTGGTCAAATGCGGTCTTATCGTCAAAGGCCAGGACGTAGATGACGCCCCCGCGTCCGGCGTCGACACCAGTGATATCGATCTGTATGTCCCCGGCCGTAGCCTGAGAGGCCGCCAGAGCCATAAGGCCAGCGAAGAATGCAGTCTTGGTCATTGAGTTTCTCCTGAACAGTTAACCAATGTAAATTCCAAACAGGCGCCATGCGAGATCCTGCACGACGTAAAGCAGCCCGAAGGCGAACCACATGATCGTGATGGCGTAGAAAAGCGGCGGGTTTTCCCGGCTGTCGATTGTTTCAATCAAAAAGGCCTGGCCTGTCATGAAGGATGAGGCGGCCCACCACATGAACAGCAACCCCCAGATCGCGTAGACCTGAAACCATGTTGCCAACAGCAAACATAAGAAGATGATCCAGGAAAAGGGGTGAGATTTGAGGTATTGCATTGAACTTCTCTATCTATTTTCGGGGTTTGTGCCCGCATCAAAGTGGGCACGACGAAGGGATACCTATGCGTCACAAAACTGTGTGGCTTTGAAGGGGTTGTGTAACATTCTGGCTTGCCGCCATTGCAGATCAGTTGCAGTTCCGTCCACGCAGGCGACGCGCCAGCTTTTTAGTCATGGATTGCCTGAAGCTGGTCGAATTGCGCTTTATCCAACCGGTAGAACATCAGGGCAACAATCGAGGCCATGTATATGACGAGGCTAAGGCAGGCGTAGTTCCATCCCAGTGCACGGGTGACCTCGGGGGTCAGGTTCGATTGATCTGGCGCTTCCGGAAAGCCAACATATGCCAGAAACATTCCAGAGATCGCTAACCCGCCAGCCGTACCGGCTTTATAGGAGAAGGTAATGACTGATGTAATGATCCCTTCGTTCTGATACCCGTTCTGGCTGATACCCAATTCGACAACGTCCGCCGTCATCGACGTCAATAAGGACGTGGTCCAGACAATCAGGATGATTTGCAGAATGCCGTGGACGAAAAGCAACCAGATCAAAAGCTCGGTGCCGTTCGCAGGGAAAAACCCGATTTCACGCAGTACGTAAGGGGCGACACTTACAATAGCCGCGAGGATCGACAGGTAGATCGCGCTCGATTTTTTGTCGCCAGATCGTGTTATCGGCTTAAGGGTTACGGCCGCAATCACGGCGCCGATCAGGTTTGCCACCAGGATCAAAGCTATCTGATCATTGTTCAACTCCCAGAAGAACGAGGTCAGGTAGGTCCACAATGCTGCTCCGATTCCGGCGCCTACGAAAAAAACGGCTGTGCTAACAAAGATTGAGCGCAAAGCTGGCAGCTTGAACGCTGCGAAAAACTGTCTGAAAAATCCAGAGATGCTGTAGGTCGCCACATGCGAAATATCCAGCATTCTATTCTGCCATTTGCGCGTGCCTAATGCGGTGACAGTGATAGCCAGCGCTATAAGTATTGCACCGACAAGGCCTGCTTCCTGATAGCCGGCCTGGTTGAGGATGCCGTAAGGCATCGTGTCGGTCGGAACCAACCAGATCACATACATCGCGATGACCATGATCTGACCGGCAATCCAGGTGACCGAGACCTTGAGGCCAGACAACATGGTTCGTCCGCCATAGTCCTTGGTCAACTCTGGCACCATCGCGTTGTGTGGTACATCAAACAACGTCATTGCCGTCCGCAGAAGGATCGTTGTGATCAGTAGGAACCAAAACAGCTGGGTCTCTGAAGTCAGTGCTGCAGGTGGGTTCCAAATAAACCAGAACAGGAGTGCGACAGGTATGATCGCCGCGTAGATGAACGGGTGGCGCTTGCCAGCACGAGAACGCGTGTTATCTGACAAGTAACCGACAACAGGATCGGATACAGCGTCGAACATCAGAGCAATGAAAAGCGCAAAACCCACCGTCTCGGCCGGAAGGCCGATGACCAGATTGTAGTAGATAAGCAGGAAAAAGCTCAGCCCGTTCGACAAGATGCCGTTGGCTATGCCGCCTGCCCCATAAAACAGCTGCATGCCGACCGGCGGGCTTTCAGTACTGGTATTCATTTTTCCTCCGGATCTTCTTGCGGCAAGACGGTGAGTGATCGATCACTCAAATCAGATCACAAGGATCGTTTTTTGTCAAAGGTGTTAGACAATGGTACCTAACGACCGCGTCTGAGAAGCAAATGACCGCCGAAGCAACAGGCAATAAGCAGGGGCCATTCGCGTAGTGGAAAGCGAATCCCGACCGCGTTCGCAGTCGGGTGCTTGATCAGAAGTTATGCGACAGGCTCACACGTACAGCGGTGCCGGAAACATCCCGGATCTGTAGGCCCGCGTCAGGTTCGTTCACATCGCCAAGCGTGCCATACGTGACATCAACCAGAATTCGGGTCTGACCAATCGAGTGCACGGCACCAAGCGTGATACCTTTGCCGCCGCCTTCATAGTCAAAGCCAACAAAACCGCCTTCAGGTTCAGAGCGGGACAGAATGCCGTAGAAGTACCATTTCGGGTTCAGTAGGTAGCCGACGCCAATTTGGTAGTCGACCGAGTTTTCCGCAAATTCCGCAAGCGGACCGCCAAGAACCGGAGACTGTACGGCGACATCATCCCAGTTCCTCCAGCGGATCGATCCAAAGGCACCCCAAGGGCCCTTGATCGCACTTTGCACGTTCAGCGCGACTGTCTGAGGGGTGCTCAATTGCGTCGTCACGTCAGATGGCGAAAGGGGTTGCAGCTGTTCGACACCATCCAGATCGTGATCGATTTCCGAGTAGTATGTCAGGTCGGCGCGAAACGCGATCTCCGGGATCTCATACGCGGCACCCACAAGGAAACCGGGGTTGAAGTCACCCTCGGAATCCAGCGAGTAGCTGAGAGAGGGATTGATCAGCGCACCGCTGAAATCGTTAATCTTTTCGAACCGAACCCCGGCAAAGGCACTGAAGTTTTCATTGAACTTGTACCGCGCCATCAAGGCGACCTCGGTGCCGCGATACCTGACGTTGGTGCCAGCAGAAGGAGCGCCCGTACCGGTTGGGTACAGTAGTTTATAGTTGACCGAGTTGAAGCCGTGGATTGCGACTGCCCATTTGTCGCCTACGTCCTGTTTGTAGGCTAGGGACAGGCCGCTAATGCTCGGTGTGACGTTACCAGTTGGCTGTCCGAACTCAGTGCCTTCGGTTTTTGAATCGGCCCATCCTCCGGTGATCTCGACATATCGGCCCTGCTCAAAAAGGAACCGGTTTGCCGACGGAAACCCCTCGATTCCGCCAGCAAATGCTGGGCCTGAAATCAAGCCCGCGCCCAATGCCAATGTTGCGATTTTCTTCATTCTTCCCTCCCTTTCCTCGGCTTTGTTTCTTTAATTTTGCCGAGGGGATCTGATTTGACCGTGGCGCAAGGGCGCTTCGGCCTGTTGAAAGCGCCGTGGTTTGCGCATGGTCGTGCAGCCATCGAATGATGTGTCTTCAAATGATTGCGTTTCTGGCCTGTGGAACTGTTTGCGGTGCAGTAGGGAGGCGCGCAGCGTGTGGCCGTCGCAATTACATGAGATGCGGGAATGTGGTCTTCCGTCTGAATGCAACGCCGCGCCTCTGAAGCGGGCCGTTTTGCAGCAGGCAATACCAATTGGTTCGGCAAACAAGCCGATTGCGCGTTTTTTCATAGTCCCTGTCGTTTTTTTGCAGCCCAGTCTTAGGCCGGGTTTTTGGTCTGATTATTGCGTTGCGAGTAGCCCCGGGGTGACACCTCCTCGTTGCTTAGATGTTTTGATTGGCGCGTTCCTCTTGGGTCCGTGCCGCGTTACGGAACAACTGTTCTGCGCGAACCCTACCAACTACCATAATGTATCGTGGATTGGTCATGGAACTGCCCCTGTTGCTTGCCTGCTGGCTATTTGTTTGTCGGTTATGACAGTTATTTGTTGCACATAGCTGACATCTTTTCAATACGTTTGTATTGTACGTTTGAATTGGAATATTATTTCGTGGCAAACGTTGTATTTTCAGGGCTTTGATCCAATTCTCACAAACACTAGTGTTCCGCTCACACTTTTGCGGGATTTGCGCTAGGAAAGGCGGATGACGCAAAATTTGACAGAGAATCGGGCCAAACAGCGCGACAGAAACCGAGAACAGAAGCGACGTGAACTTGCCGAGAACGCGATTGCGACAATTGCGCGGGCTGGATACGCCAACACCACCTTGCGGGACATTGCGGCCTCGACCGGCGTATCACTAGGCAAAATACAGTATTATTTTCCCGAAAAAGAGGGGTTGCTGTTGTATTGCGTAGATCTGTCGGTCGACAAGTTCACGTCACAGCTGAACGAGATTCTGGATGCAGAACTCAACCCTCGCGAGGCACGCAGCGCATATATCGAGCTGTTTGCCTATTCGATCATCAACTATGCGCACCTGCACAGGCTTTGGTATGACATCCGCAATCAGGCTATGTTCGATGGCCAGCTCAGGCCGCGAGTTGCTGACGTCGAGGCCCGGTTTGTCGCAATTTGTGATGAGCTCGGAAAGAAATTTGCTGTCGATGATGTGCGTGGTGTGGAAATTTATGTGATGCTGGACGGCGCCTATCGGTATTACATCCAGCAAAGCATAGCCGGGATGTCAATCACCGCTGAGGACATCGCGCAGCGCCTAAAACGCATTATTGGTTACCTGACGGGTGAATAGTAAGGTGCAGACCAATACTCCGCCATCTTGCTATTCGCTTGCCCGGGCGTATTTTCACTTTGATTTCGCTGGGGTTGCAGACAAGGTTTCCCGCCGATCACCTGGGGCAGACCGAGCTCTTGCATGCAATATATTGTCATGACAGAAAATAAAGCAAACGAGGCCGCATTGGCTTTTTAAACTGCTGCATCAACCGCGTTTGCTGTGCTTACTGCTACTTCAGTTTGGCCCGATGACGTGGCACAGGTATTAGCCTTTCTTTCTGCGTCGCGTTGACAGAGTGCGAATGACAAAGTTCCCCTGTTTCAATGGACAGACTTAGTTGTTTTCAGGATCGCTATCGGATCGAGGGTCCTTATACCGGTTCAGGTCCAGCACACCTGCCTGAATGGGATCGCTTGCCAGAAACATGGTCATCACCTGATCGCTGGTTTCCCAAAACCCAGGGCTTGTCCTGCGCAGGCCATAAGTGGCTACGAAATCGAGCCATTCGGCCTGCCACCGAACTGATTTGAGGTCGGTTGCAAAAGACGCCAGCTGGACTTCCTGAAGTCGAAAGTAGAAATTTGGATAGCTTCCGATCACCCCCGGCAGGATGGTCAGCACGTCGGCTTGCGGATTCCTGCGATCTCTTTCTTCAAACAGGAACGCCACATTATAATGGGCCTTGTCGTGGAGCAACGAATAGAGAGACGTGGAACCATCTTCGTTGTCCACCAAAAGCAGAGAAACATCTGATAGATACCTGACCCAATCACCGGTTTGATCCGCGAGCGCCTGCAAGTCGTCCACAACTTCTGAATTGCCATTCGAACAATCAACGCCTTTGCATCTGTTGATCGTATCCTCGAGGGCCCAAAGACCGTTGCCGCGATTGAGAAGTTCCAGAAGGAATTCCTGCTTTGGCGTGTCCGTTTTAAAATCTATGCCAGTCGGAAAACTGTCATCGACACGGCGCCGGTGCCAATAGGTGTGCAGCTCGGCCAGTGCCCCCTGATACCAGGTTTTGTGCATCCTTTGCCTGACGCCGCGCGGCATGAAGTTCAGGAAAGTGTCCTCACTCTCCATCCGTAACTCATCCATGTATAACCGGGTTGAAAGCTGGTGCTCGAGGCGACCGAAGACATCAAAACCTGCGACCAAGTCGTAATAGATACGTTCGAACACCGGATAATCGATAACCCATGCGGTTTCGGGGATGCCGCCGTGGAACCCGGTCATGGCAGAGGCATTGTCGAAATGCCGGAACACGGTAATCAGCGCCTGGGGATTGGTGCCCTCACCATCCCAGATTGCGTCATATCCAAACCCGTTTTTGTGCGCCGCGCTGTTGCGATATCGGGCATCCCGGAACTCAAGATACTTAATCTGGTTTTCGTGGGACATCCCCTGAATGTCCCCCAAGAACCCTAAATCTGCAGAACCCACCGGCAATTCCAAAAAGGCCGCCCCGTCCGCCAAAAAGCTGGGGTCTGTGACGGACAGATCGGCATCCGGATCAAGGAAACTGACCCAGAACCGATCTTCAATCACGTCAACAGCGGTTTCGCCGTGACAGACCGGTCCGCGGATGAAGCTGCGCACATAAAACAATGCGTCGTCCAAGAGAAACTGATAACGGCTGCGGGCCGGTATGTTGGCAAAGGTGCTGAACGGGTTGCCGCCTTCGTCTTCTCCGTACGCAGGCAACTCGGTGACGGACCACGCCGGATCAAGGAATAGCTGCTTGTATCGCGCCAGACGATCCGGACCAAAACTATAGACCAGATGATCTTTGTGCACGATCGTTTCGTCGAATGCCTGCAGTCGATAATAGAACGGCCCTGCGCCGGGGCTATCGAAGGGACGGCGTGTCGCGATGATCTCAATCTTTGATCCTGGCGGGCTGGCGGACCGCACCAGCTGAAAAAACAGTCTTGGATTGTCGGACGGAAAATGGAGACGCGCCAGAAACAGATGTTCGTATATATATCTGCTCATCAATTGATGGCGCAGGTCGGGCGCGTTCAGAAAGGCCTCCCAATTTGTGATCTGATCCTGAATGTCCTGAGGGATTTGTGGTGTGGCCGATGGCACGGGCGCACCATTTTTAAGCCATGACATGAGGGTCTGGTATTCTTGTTCACTCAGTGGGGCCGTGGCGTAGGGCATTCCCGCCCTTGGGTTTGCCGTGCTGAAGGCGTCGAATTCCTGTGTTGTAGGGCAGGTCAGGGGGCGATCAATCGACAAACCAAGCTGGGTTGGGACAGGTGCGTTAGCCGTCAAACGAGCTTGCCTGCCGAGCTTAATGGAGCGCTCTAACACCGATCCACCCGCGCCGGTTACCTCGGATGGCGGAAGAACGGAAAAGAACCCAAGATCCCGCCACCCAGGAATTGTGTGCGCGTCGATGCCAAGCCGTGTTGGTTGCGCATCTTTTAGTCGTTCGGAGTGGTAGACCGCCTCTTTACTGGCGCCGCGCAAAAGGCCGGCAGGGGATGTCAGCTTGAGTTGGCAGGGCGCGTCGTAGCAGCCGTGGCACACCACACAGCGGTGGTTTAGGATATCCTGCACGTTGGCCCAGTTCGCATTTTCCAGCTTGTCGTCAATGGTCGCGCCGGGCGCTGCTGCATCTGACTGGGCCAAACCCTGATCAGCAAGCAAAAATGCAATCGAAGCCGCTAAAACACGGGTGATAAAACACCAATCTTGTAATGTTCGCAGCATAGATGCCCCCGTCTGAATGGTTTGATTTTATTGACCATCACGCAAAGCCCATAGGCCCTAACAGGTTTATACTACTGAATTGATTTCGTTTGTCGCGTTTCCTGAACTTTTACGTTGAGGCAACGCTGGGTTGTTTGCCGCAGTTTCACATGCGGCAAAGTAGATTTATTGGGAGCTTAGTTCGCCAATAATGTCAGACCGTTGCGCCCTTGATGCGTATGGCCGATCCCACGCTACCGGCGCAAAGGCCAATGCCAATAGCAATCAACAGCTCGAATGTATCGACCGCGGCAAATGAACCATGGGCGAAAACGAAGGTCGCCAACACCCCGACAATGCCCCCCATCAATGCACCCAGCCAAACGCGGCGAGTCATCATTCCAAGGGCCAGCCCAAGGATACCCGGCAGACTGATGACGTTGGCCCCGATTGTTCCCAGAATTTCCAGCATGTCGCGTCCCTTTTTCAGTCTGCCCGAGTACTCAGGAATGATTTGATGTCATCGCCGTCAGCTGCGGCCTGTTGTTGCAACGAACCCTGCGCTTTGCTGGCCAGAGTTTCGGTCACTTCCTGATACCGCTCCTGATAGCCGGGCGGCAGGCTATGGGCGATGCCCTGGTGGCAATCGATACAGGTCATGTTTTCATCAATGGCGCGTTGGTGCTCAGAGGCAGCGCGCGTTTCCTGCAACGTGAAATCCATATAGTCGAAGTTGTGGCAATTCCGGCATTCGCGACTGTCGGAGGCCTTCATCTTCTTCCAGACGGCGGTCGCCATACTCAGACGATGCTCTTCGTATTTCTCGGGTGTACTGATCGTGCCTGCCAGCTCGTGATAGACGTCCTTGACCGCCATGATCTTGGCTTTGATCTTGTGATTCCACTCATGTGGCACATGGCAATCGGAACAGATAGCCCGCACACCGGAGTGGTTGTTGTAGTGGATCGTCTCGCGATACTCGCCCAGATTAGTCTCCATCGTATGGCATGAGGTACAGAACTCCTCGGTATTCGTCAGCTCAAGCGTCCAGTGAAACCCGCCCCAGAACAGGATTCCAGCCAGAAAACCCGCAAGGATCAGAAAACCCGAGCTAAAGGCAACCGCCGGGGTCCAGATCCAGTTCCAGATGCGGCCAATCCACCCGCGTTTTTCAGGAGAGTCTGCCATGTTGGTGCTCCTTTCATTCTTGCGTTGGATTAATTGCCCGAGGACGGTTGAAAGACGTTGTCAACCAATGGCGGCGCGTCTGCTTGCGGCACGTGGCATTGGTTGCAGAAATAACGGGTGCCTGCGATGTGATCCAACTCGTTGCCGTCGCGATCCAGATAGTGTGTCATCGACAATGTCGGGGCGTTGCGTTCGCCGGCTTTGGTCCAGTCGTGGCAGGACAAGCACTGATTTGTGCGCGTGTCGATCTGGTATTGCTCGACCGAGTGCGGGATCAGCGGCGGTTGTTGGCGATAGTTGCGCTGCATGCGCCCTTCGACGTTCTTGTGGATCTGTTCCAGAGGGATCAGTTCATCCACATCGGCACCCCGCAGGGATTCTACCTGAGCTGATTGCGCAAGGGCGAATCCGCCCAAGAGCAAAACGGGGATAAGGGCTATAAGGCCTGTTCGGGTTGGCTTGTTCATCTTGGCACTCCCTCAGATAGGTCTGGCTGCGCGCGGATCGGGCGCGGGAACTGGATCGGTAGGTGCGGCGACCTTGTCGTCGAACCGGTGAGTAAATTTGAAAACGTCGACGGCGCATACGTCGATGCAACGACCGCAGGTGGTGCAGTCAGGGGAAAGGATCAGTGGTGTGGAACCCGACTTACCCTTCAGCGCAGGAGATATGACCTGATTTTCTGGGCAAACGGCATAGCAATCCATGCAATCATCGCAGGCTGCCCGGTTCGCAGCGCTAACTCGCAGCAGGCCTTTCGCGCCAATCAGGCCGTAAAATGCGCCAACCGGACAGATGTGACCGCACCAGCCGTGGCGCGAAACGAACAGGTCGAACACGAAGATGGCAATGATCATGGCCCAGACGAACCCCGCGCCGAAAATCAGACCGCGATGCAGCATGGTGATCGGGTTGACCAGCTCCCAAGCGATCACGCCTGTCATGCCCGAGACGATTAGGACGGTGGCCAATATCCAAAGGCGGGTGTTGCGCTTGGGCTGCCAGCCTTTCGGCAGGTCCAAACGTCTGTGCAACCAGTTGGCCGCATCGGTGACTGGGTTGATCGGACAAACCCACGAACAATAGACGCGCCCACCAATCAGAGCGTAGGCGACCAGAACGATTACACCCCCGATCAGGGCCGTCCATTCCGGCCAGTGTCCGGCGATCGCGCTTTGCAGTAGGATAAATGGGTCGGTCAGCGGCAGCACGCCCAGCGTCAAAGAACCCGCGAGCGTGCCTTGCACGATCCAGATGCCGAACCACGGCCCCAGAAGAAACACAGTCAAAAAGAACAGCTGGCTTGCGCGGCGCAGCAGCAGGTATTTGTGGGCGCGCACCCAACCTTTTTCCTCGATGGCCTCCATTCCGGCCGGCATATGTGTGCGTGCACTCATTGTCCGACCCCCGGCAAATCGTATGCAGGTGCGAACCCGCCCGGTGCGGCAAGGTTGTCGGTGCCCGGTCCGGGCAGTCGGTCCGGCAGATCGATGAGGCCTTCAACAAGGGGACCGCCTTTGGCCTCTTTCTCTTCCCAGCCTTTGCGGTAGTGATCGGCACTGCTGCCGCGGGCCAAACGCGCAGGCAGGACCTTGATCGCGGCCTCGGGCAGAACACAGCTTTTCTCGCACATGCCGCAGCCTGTGCAGTGGTCCGCATGAACTGTCGGGATGAACAGTGCGTGGTGGCCTGAACGTTCGTTATGGGCCGTTTCCAGCGTGATTGCCTCATCAATAACGGGGCAGACGCGATAGCAGACATCGCAGCGCAGACCGAGGAAGTTCAGGCAGTTCTCCTGATCGACAAGGACGGCAACACCCATTTTGGCATCATCAATATTGTCGAGGGCCGGATCCAATGCACCGGTGGGGCAGGCGGCCACGCAAGGGATGTCGTCACACATTTCACAAGGCACGTCCCGCGCTGTGAAATAGGGAGTCCCGGTAGCAACCGCATCCACGCCCAATTCTGCCAGTTTCAATGTGTCGTAAGGGCAATCCCGCACGCAAAGCCCGCAGCGAATGCATGCAGACAGAAACGCCTCTTCTGGTAGCGAGCCGGGGGGGCGCAACGCTTCGGCCGGCAACGCACGGGCATCGCGGGCGAGCCAGGCCAACATTGACCCGGCGACCACACAGCCGCCCGACGCACGCGCCGCATCCTGCAGGAAGCGACGCCGTTGCGGCGAAAGAGGTTTACCTTCAAAGGGCATGGGGACGGCCTTTGCCTCGCTTGTCCGTTACGCGCGCTCGACCTTACAGGCGCATTTCTTGTAGTCGGTCTCTTTCGACAGCGGGCAAGTTGCGTCCAGCGTCAGCTTGTTGGTCAGCTGATGCTCGTCGAACCATGGCATAAAGACCAATCCGCGTGGCACCTTATTGCGGCCGCGCGTTTCAACCCGGCTGGTCACCTCGCCCCTGCGGGTGGAGAGTACGATCTCTTGCCCACGGCGCAGACCGCGATCCTTGGCGTCTTCCGGGTGCATGTAGACAACGGCTGACGGAAACGCGCGATGCAGTTCGGGCACGCGGCGGGTCATCGAACCCGAATGCCAGTGTTCCAGTACACGACCAGTGGACAGCCACAGATCGAATTCCTCATCCGGTTCCTCGGCGGCGGGCTCATAAGGGGCAAAGATGATCTTGGCCTTGCCGTCCTCGTAGCCGTAGAACTTAACGTCTGCGCCTTCCGGCACATACGGGTCATACCCTTCGCGGAAGCGATAGAGTGTTTCCTTGCCGTCAACGACAGGCCAGCGCATTCCACGGGCCTCGTGATACATCTCGAACGGAGCGAGATCGTGCGCGTGGCCACGTCCGAAATCGGCATATTCTTCGAACAGACCTTTCTGAACGTAGAACCCGAAATGCTCGGCGTCGTCGTTGTGGAACCCTTCCGCCGTTTCCGACAGCGGGAACTGGTCGACCTTACCGTTGGCATAAAGCACGTCATACATGGTCTTGCCGCGATGCTCGGGCATCTTGGCTAGCAGTTCTTCGCCCCAGACCTCTTCGATGGTAAAGCGTTTTGCGAATTCCATCAGCTGCCACAGGTCCGACTTGGCCTCACCCGGTGCCTGCACTTGCTGGCGCCAGAATTGCGTACGGCGCTCGGCGTTGCCATAGGCACCTTCTTTCTCAACCCACATGGCTGTGGGAAGAATCAAGTCGGCCGAAACTGCGGTGACAGTTGGGTAAGGATCCGAGACTGTGATGAAGTTTTCCGGGTTACGGTAACCAGGATAGCCTTCTTCGTTGATGTTGGGCGCGGCTTGCATGTTGTTGTTGCACTGGACCCAATAGGCATTCAGTTCGCCGTCCTTCAGTTTGCGGTGCTGCAACACGGCGTGGAAGCCGGGCTTGGGAGGAATAGTGCCCTCGGGGATGTTCCAGGCGGTTTCGCAGATTTTGCGGTGCTTATCATTCGTAACAACCATGTCCGCCGGCAGACGGTGGGCAAAGGTCCCCACCTCACGCGCCGTGCCACAGGCCGACGGTTGACCCGTCAGCGAGAAGGGAGAGTTGCCGGGTTCGGAAATCTTGCCCACCAGCAAGTGCACGTTATACATCAGCGAATTCACCCAGGACCCACGGGTGTGCTGGTTGAAGCCCATGGTCCACAAGCTCATCACTTTACGGTTGGGGTCAGCGTATTGCTGGGCCAGTTTTTCCAGCTTGTCTGCGGGGACACCCGACAGTTCAGAGGTGTATTCCAGCGTGTAGGGCGCGACGGCTTCGGCGTATTCTTCGAAGCTGATCGGTTCCATTTTGCCCGAGTTCGGATTTTCGGCTTCTTGCTGCAGCGCGTTGCTGTCGCGCAAGCCATAGCCGATATCGGTGGCGGTTTTGGTGATGTTAACGTGTTTCTTCACGAAGTCTTCGTTTACCGCGCCATTTTGAATGATGTAGTTGGCGATGTAGTTCAGGATCGCCAAATCGGTTTGCGGTTCAAAAACAATGCCGTTGTCCGCCAGTTCGAACGAGCGGTGTTCGAAAGTGGACAGCACATGCACCTCACATCCCGGCTTGGTCAGGCGCGTGTCTGTCAGGCGCGACCACAGGATCGGGTGCATCTCAGCCATGTTCGAGCCCCACAGCACGAAGGTGTCCGCGTGCTCAAAGTCGTCATAACACCCCATCGGCTCATCAATGCCGAAGGTTCGCATAAAACCTACGACGGCCGAGGCCATGCAGTGCCGGGCGTTGGGGTCGATGTTGTTGGACCGGAACCCGGCTTTCATAAGTTTGGAAGCCGCATAGCCTTCCCAAACCGTCCATTGACCGGATCCGAACATGCCAACGCTGGTTGGGCCTTTCTTGGCCAGCGCTTCTTTCCATTTTGCGGCCATAACATCGAAGGCTTCGTCCCAGCTGACTGGTTCGAACTCGCCGTTTTTGTCGTATTCGCCGTTGGTCTTGCGCAGTAAAGGCGTGGTCAGTCGATCCTTGCCGTACATGATCTTGGACAGGAAATAGCCCTTGATACAGTTCAGCCCGCGGTTCACAGGCGCGTCAGGATCGCCTTGCGTCGCAACGACGCGACCCTCTTTGGTGCCAACCAGAACAGAGCAGCCTGTACCACAGAACCGGCAAGCCGCCTTGTCCCACCGGATGTCCGGCGCTCCGGCCTGGGCATTGGCTTGACCGGCCGCCAGCGGAATACCAGCGGCTGACGCCGTTGCTGCGGCCGCAGAGGCCTTGAGAAAAGTCCGACGGGATTCAGAATGTGTCATTGCGTGGGCCTCCGGCTGGGGGTTGGGCTTGGGGCATCGGGCTGCGGACGGGCGTCCGCGGGATCCTCGAAATGGTGATAAGTCAGTGTCAGTGAGATGACGCCCGGGATCTGGTGCAGATCCATGATGATCTCGGACGCAAGGCGTGATGGCGTGTCTTCGACAACGACAACAAATCGCCCATCGTCTGTTTCGGCGTGAATTTCGACACCCGGTGTGTCCCTCATCACCCGCGCTGCTGCGCTTGTGTGATCAGGTGCGACATGGGCAAGACAACCGCAGATGTTCATTGAGTAGTTTCCATTTGTGGTTGAGATTGGCGTTCAAGCGCAATGGCATCGGCGGGACATAAACTTGGGCAAATCCCGCAGCCGTTGCATGTATCAAGGTCAAGCACGGGCTCTGCGCGGCCACCGGTCATCAGTTTGAAGCGGATCGCGCCTTGTTCGCAATTGTCCTGACAGATGCGACAACTGACGCCGTTCATGGATAGGCACGTGGCCGCTGTAAGCGCGGCGCGCCATGGCCAATCTGGCAAACGGTCAAACATTAACGTTTCGGTTGGACAAATCCGGGCGCAGTCACCGCAGAAGGTGCAGGGATTATCAGTTGGCTGGAACCGGGGGTATCCATCTGCCCCGATGATGATCGCATCCTCGGGGCAAGTATCTGCGCAATCACCACATTTGCTGCATGTTTCAACAAAGCACAGCTCAACCGAGCCCGGAGGTCTGGCGATATTGCCGTCCTCTGGTCTAATTTTGGCGCTTAGAAACGCGCGTCGGCTGGTCAATTGTTGCATTGCATGCGACCTGGCTACACTCGATTCCTGTAATCGAGTGTATCGCATACCGTGATCTGTGGGGTTCTTTTTTGATTTAGGTCATTTTGCCCGATTATTATTAGTCATTTGGGAAACTTTAACTTTTGCACCTATGCGACCTTTGGCGATCAGCGCCGAGGTCGAGCGGTTCGGATCAACAGAAGAAAGACAAAAACCGATCCCAGCGATGTCGTGACAATACCAACAGGCAGCTCTTGCGGGGCAAGCAACAGACGGCTCAGTATATCCGATCCTGTAAGCAACGCTGCCCCAACAATGGCGGCGGTAGGCACAAGCTGGCTGTGCAATGGCCCTGCGATACCGCGCGCGATGTGGGGAACCATCAAGCCGACAAAACCGATCACACCCGCAACGGACACAAACACAGCAGTCGCAAGAGCGGCCACGAAGAACATCCGGAACCGCAAGCCTTGAACGGGCACACCTAGGGTGGCGGCCGTCAAATCACCAGTCAGCAGCGCATCAAGCCAGCGGCTGCGGTACATCGCATAGGCGAGGATCAATGCTAAACCTGCGCAGACCAGAGGGAATGTCTCCCACCGGGCAAGACCCAAACCCCCAAGCATCCAAAAGATAACAGAATGCGCCGCACGGCTGTCGCCCGCGAAAATCAGATAATTGGTAATAGCTGAAAACAAAAACGAAACCGCAAGCCCCGCGAGGATCAGTTTTTCGGGCGCGCTTGTGCGCAGCCCATGAACCAAAGCCAGCACAATACCTGATGCGACAAGCCCTCCGAAAAACGCGGCCAGTGGCAGGGTCCAAAAGCCCAGCACATCTCCGGTTACTGTAATGACAAAGACAGCTCCCGCCGCAGCGCCAGAGGACAGGCCGAACAGAAACGGGTCCGCCAGATCGTTGCGTGTGGTGGTTTGCAGGACAACGCCGACGATGCCCAGCCCGGCACCGATCACGGCGGCAAACAGCGCGCGTGGTAAGCGCAGGTCAAACACGATGCGGTGGAGCGGGGACATTTCCCCTTCCACTATTCCCGTGCCCAACAAGACACCGGCCAGTGCGTCAGAGGCCGGAATGGATGTGGTTCCGTAGATAGTCGAGGTCAGCAAAAGGGCGGCCAGTACAGCCGCCCCCAGTAAGAGTGTCAGGCCAAGTCGGCCCATATCAGTTCAGACCCGGATGCATAGCCTTGGCCATTTTCGAGATTGCCTCGATATTGGCAGGTCCGGGTGTCAGTTCTTCGTAGCGCAGACCAATCCAGCGTTCGTTCTTGACTGCGTCCGTTTGAGACATCACAGGATGGTCCTGTAGGAACTTGAAGGTATCCGCGGCGCCATTTCCAGTTTGATAATCAAGTAAAACCAGGAATTCCGGGTTTGACGCGGCGACAGCCTCCCACGATGAACGTCCCCAGCTGGTGTCCATGTCATGGGTGACATTCTCGCCGCCAGCGGCAGCAATCATCGCGTCGGGAATGGCAAACTTACCAGCCGTAAACGGGGCATCGGCGGGGCCGTCCAGCAGGAAAACGCGGGGTTTGGGCAGGTCGGCTGTCTGCGTCTCAATCGCGGACAGTTCTTCTTTCCAACCGGAAACCAGCTCTTCTGCCTTGTCTTCAACGTGCATGACTTTGCCCAAGCGAAGGACGTCCGTGAACAGCAGGTCCATGCTGGCTTCGGGGCGATCCTTATCCAGATGTACGCAGCTTTCCGTCAGGATCATCGTTTTGATGCCAAACGGCGCAAGCGTGTCCGGGGTCACGTCACCGCCCGGCTTCATGCCATAGTACCAGCCCGCAAAGAAAAGGTCGGGTTCGACAGCGACCAGATTTTCAACTGTCGGGTACTTAGGCGCAAGTTCCGGGATGTCGCCGCGCAGGGTGTCAAACTCGGGGCTGGTTTTGTACCAGCCAGTGATGCCTGTCAGGCCAACGACCTTGTCCTGCAAACCCAGCGCAAAAGCCATGTCGGTCATGTTCATGTCGTGCACGACCAGCCGCTCGGGCTGAGTTTCAAACACCAGCGGCTCGCCGCAATTGTCGACGGTGATCTCGCGCGCTGTTGCGGCAGTTGCAATGCCGCTGATCAGTGCAGCGCACCAGAGAGTTTTGTTCATGTTATTTTTCCTAGTTTGAGGTAGTGGTTCTTCTGATATCCAGTGCCGGGATCATGCGGCCTTCATGCTGAAAGCTAAGAAAATCGACACCAAACGTTTCACGGACCCTTTCGGGTGTCAGCACTTCGTGCACTGGGCCGAAACCGGTCAGGCGCGTGGATTTCATCAAGGCGACATGGGTCGCGAATTCCGGGATCATGACCAGATCATGGACGATCATGACGACCGTAATGCCCAGCTCGGCCACCAGCGACAGCATGCGTCCCTTGGCGTCCGGGTCCAGATGGTTCGTCGGCTCATCCAGGAACAAAAGCGAAGGGTTTTGCGCCAGCGCCCTTGCGATATGAGCGCGCTGGCGTTCCCCGCCGGATAACACGGCCATCCGCTTGTCCGCGAGGGCGACGAGTCCGGTCAGCTTCAGGATGCGGTCCAATTCCAAGGCGTGCTCAGCCGCAGATCGATCGGCGCGGATCGGGATTTGCCCAAGGGCCACGTAGTCGCGCAGAAACAAACGCCCGTCCGGCGATTCCTGCTGACTGACCACGGCGATCATTCGGGCGCGGTCCATCGCCGAAAGCTGCCGAAGGCTGCGCCCCTTTACCAAAACGTCCCCCAGCACAATCTCTTCACCGCCGCACAAAAGATTCAGCAGCGTTGTCTTGCCCGCACCGTTTGGGCCGGCAATTGCCAGAGTGGCCCCTTCATTCAGTTCGAAATTGATGTTTTGCAGCAGTACGTCGCCGTTCAGGGCATAATACTCCAGCCCGCGCGCCTCAAGGAAAGCTCCGCAGGTCATGCGCTTGTCTCCACTTTTAGCCGCGGCAGGCGCGCCAGAGTCTTTTCAAGAAGGGCAGGCGGGCGCTGCGTTGCATTGGTCCACCCATCCGCGATGCGATGGTATTGATGTGCAAATTCGGCCAAAGCATCCACGTCCTCAGTCGATTGGATGTCACCGAAAAGGTACTGCGCTTTGTCTATTGCCTGAAACCCGACGGTTGTGGGTCGACCGCAACCGGCCATGCAGGAAACGCTGCGGATGCCAAAACTGGATGGAAGCTTGCCTGCAAGCGCAGCGCGCAATGAACCCGCCCGGTCAGAACCCTCGCAGGTCTCGCAAATCAGAAGGAAGTGATCAGTACTGATCGACATGGCCCACTCCGCTTGTTGCCAAGCGCGGACAGAAGGTGCCAATCATGTCATTACGTCTTAGACGTGTCATAAAGCCTCCTTCCAGGACGCCCCGCCCCGGGTTGGTTGAACATCGGATGGTAGGTCTCCTGACTTGCGGGTCGTGGCTTGGCCATCCTTCCCGACCCATTTGGGGTCAGTGGGTATTTGGCGTCGCTCACCGCTTACAGTTGCGGGGGCAGTCACGGACTTGGCGCTTGTTGGCAACCTCACCGTATTCCCTTTTCATCCCGTGGCGAACCATAGGGAACCATCGCGGTGATGCTTGCCCGAGTTCCGAATTTGGGTCAAGCGATAATCCGCGCCGCCCCACGCACAGAGGTCATTTGTCATTTGCCAATGATCTGACTACGCTGCGTTGCAGAAATGTAGCAACAAAGGTGGATATGTTCTGGTTCCGGGGGGCCGCACATCCAATGTTTGAAACAACGAACACGCATTCAAAAACAAAGCCGGACGAGATGAAAATTCAAGAAAACAGAACCTATTCTCAACTGAAGGTAGGCGACAAGGCGCAGGTCACCCGATTGTGCACCGTGGACGACTTGTACGCGTTTGCCTCCGCTTCGGGCGACCACAACCCGCTGAACCTAGCAGCCTATGACGGTGATGGAGATGGGCGCCCCGAGGCTGTCGCGCCCGCTTTGTGGCCTGCTGGTCTGGTGGCCGCAGTCATTGGGAACATCTTGCCGGGGGCCGGTACGCAAACACGTCGGGCGGATCTGAGTTTTCATGCTTCGGTTTTGGCGGGCGAAGAACTGACTGCCTTTGTGGCTGTTACAGAAAAGCGTGAAGACGGCGACCTGACCTGTTCCGCCGAAGTGCGCCGGGTCGGGGATAACGCATTGATCCTAAGCGGCACCGTACAGGTCACGCCACCGTCGCGGCATTTGACCTTCGACTCGGTCGAGGTACCGGGACTGATCGTTCAGCGTCACCGGCACTTCGACGCTTTGTTGGAAAAGGCACGTCCTCTGGACCCGATGGCCACAGCGATCGTCGCCCCGGAAGAGCCGAATTCGCTAGGCGGGGCATTGCTCGCGTTGGAAAACGGCATCATTACTCCGATTTTGGTGGGCGACCCGGACAAAATCACCGCCGCTGCCGCCCAGCTTGGGGCCGATTTGTCCGGAGTTGAAATCATTGAAGCGCGAGACCACGAAGTGGCCGCCCAACGCGCGGTCGGACTGGTCGTTGAAGGTAAGGCCCGGATGCTGATGAAAGGTCACTTGCACACAGATGTCCTTCTACGCGCCGTTCTTCGCCGCGAAAACGGCCTGAGGACCGGGCGACGCTTGTCGCATGTGTTCGTCATGGACGTGCCGGGCATGTCCCGGCCCATCATGGTTACTGATGCGGCGGTGAATATTGCACCGGATCTCGAAACCAAGGCCGATATTGTTCAGAACGCCATCCATCTTGCGCATTCTATTGGCATCGAGATGCCCAAGGTTGGCGTCTTGTCGGCGGTTGAGACCATCAACCCGCATTTACCGTCGTCTGTCGATGCGGCGCTGTTGTCGAAAATGGCCGAGCGTGGACAAATCACCGGCGGGCTGGTCGATGGCCCTCTGGCAATGGACAATGCGGTTGATCTGAACGCCGCGCGGACAAAAGGCATCACCTCACCGGTCGCGGGGGTCGCAGACATTCTGGTTGTTCCGAATATCGAAGCCGGCAACATGGTAGCCAAGCAGCTGACATATATCTCTCATGCCGAGGCTGCCGGCGTCGTGATAGGTGCTGCGGCACCGATTATCCTGACATCTCGGGCAGATGACGATGCTTCGCGGCTGGCGTCTTGTGCTGTCGCGGCGCTGCATGCAATTGCGAATGAAGGCAAAATCCATGGCTGAACATGTTTTGGCACTGAATGCCGGGTCGTCCTCGTTGAAATTCGCGTTGTACGAACTGGTCGAGGATCGACGCCCCAGTATGCGCTGGCGCGGTCAGATCGAGCGGTTGGGGGATGCCCCACGCCTGTTGGCCCAATCGGCGGGGGGGCGATCTGTCGATCGCCAGCTGTCTGGGGCTAAAACACATGACGAGGCCATCAATGCGTTTCTTGAACTTACCCGCGAATACCTGCCGGACACTCACGTCCGGGCCGTGGGCCACCGCGTCGTTCACGGCGGGCCAGTCTATTCGGAACCTGTCGTGGTGGACGAGCACGTCTTTGATACGCTAAGCGGTTTCATTCCCTTCGCACCTTTGCACCAACCCTACAGCCTTGCGGGTATCAAGGCGGCCGCGGCAGCCTTTCCGGGTACCACCCAGATTGCGTGCTTCGATACCGCGTTTCACCGGACGCATCCTTGGGTGAATGATACTTTCGCCCTTCCGCAACGTTTTTACGAGAAGGGTGTGCGCAGATACGGGTTTCACGGGCTGAGCTACGACTATGTCTCGCAAAAGCTTAAAGAAATTGCGCCGGGTTTGTACGACGGTCGTGTCGTTATTGCGCATCTGGGAAATGGCGCGTCGATGTGTGCGGTGTCGGGCGGTCGGGCCGTGGCCTCGACCATGGGGTTTTCGGCGCTCGACGGTCTGCCCATGGGCACCCGCAGCGGGCAATTGGACCCGGGGGTCGTGCTTTACATGATGCAGCAAGAAGGGATGGAGGCAGACGAAATCGCCGAGCTTCTTTATCGAAAGTCTGGCTTGCTTGGTCTGTCCGGCATGTCCTCAGACATGCGCACCCTGTTGGCTGCTGACACTCCGGATGCGCGCAAAGCGATTGAGTATTACGTCTTCCGCATCCGTCGGGAACTGGGTGCCTTGTCTGCTGCGCTGGAAGGCATCGACGCTTTGGTATTTACCGGAGGTATCGGTGAAAATGCCGCCCGTATCCGACAGATGGTCTGCGAAGGGATGCGCTGGATCGGGATTGATATGGACCCGAACCGAAATGCAGACAACGCCACGGTTCTGTCCACTGATTTCAGCCGGGTGCGTATTCTGGCCATTCCCACAAACGAAGAGATGGTGATCGCGCGTGCAGCGGCCAGAATGGCATAATCGCTACTAATCCGATTTGTTTTTTCCACGCCGCGCGTATCTGAGTAGGACGCCAAGAACCGTGCTGATAATGTCAGGCGACAGCATCCCGATCGGATCGCGTTTGAGACCGACAATCATGTTGCGCGCTTCGGTGACATTGTCCCGGACTTCATCCTCAATGTCGTGCAGCGCCATATCCCGCAACTCGACGGCCGCTGAGGTATCAGTTTCGGCCGTCATGGAATTTGCGACCAATGCGAGGATTACGGCCAGAACAAAGTTCACCCCGGCCACTATGATTGCCGCCAGAGACTTTGACATGGTCTCGGACAGCCAAAAGAACCCGGCGACGTTTAGCATGATAACCGCCAGCCCAACGGCCAACCCGGCAGCGGCATAAAAACCCGTGCGCTTTGCCGCGACGGCCAGTTGCCGTTGTGCAATCAACCGTTCAGCGCGCAGGATGATCGAAATGTTGCGTGAAATGCGATTCATGTTCGGGCTCCTACCGGGAACGGCCTAGAAGATAGCCAAGCGTGAAAATCCCAAGGGCGAATAGGATCGGCCTTTTATGTGGAAACTCCTCAAGCTCTGTCATGACTTCTTCTAATTGCGTTGACCACTCATCCAGGCTTTCGACAATTCCGTCCGTCATCGATTTGTGTGGATCAGCTTGTTTGCCGCTGTTCGAATCTGAGATGCCTTCTGGTGCGCTGGATTGTTCGGCCAGTTGACGCCGCAACTCTGCGACTTCGGCTTCTAGCTGTGCTTTGGTTACCATCACTTGGGTCCTTCGATGGTCGCGCAAAAATCAGGCTCGCGACTTTTTCCTTTGTCGAGGGCCATGTTAATTCGATTTTTTGAATTCGGGAAAGGGTGTTATCCCGATGCAGCGATCAGCACCCGGCCCCGGATGTGATCAAGCCTGCGCACGCGCTATCCGTTTATCAATAGTCCGATACCAGCAAGAAATCGGGCTTTGTGTTTTCTTCAATCGTTGCAAAGCGCGGAATGGGATCCTCGAATACATTATCGGTCCGGTCATCGTTGACAGTTGACACCTCGCCAATCAGGCAGTCGCCCTGTTCCGCCCAGAATGCGTGCCAGATTCCCGGCATCAGGGTTACGCTCTGACCGGGTTTCAGCCGCAGCAACTCACCAGGTTGGATGATGACAGGGCAGTTGTCACTGGGAACAACCACCGGGTTATCTCGGTCGATACCGCCTTCAGGGTCCGAGGCATAAATCTCCATGACCAGATCGCCGCCGCCCCGGTTGATGATGTCTTCGGCCTTGATGATGTGGCGATGCATCGGGGAGAGTTGTTTGTCCCGAGAAACCAAAAGCTTCTCTGCATAAAGCATCCCGCGACCTTTTTTCAGATCCTGCACATCGCCATTGCGCAGGGTAAATAGGAACAGGCCGAGCTCATCAAACCGGCCTTGACCATAGTCGGTAATATCCCATCCGAGGCCGCGGTCACGGATGCCTTGTGCCTGAGCGCTGCGCATTTGTTCCGGCGACCAGTTGGCAAAGGGGGGCAGGACGGCCCCGAACGAGCGAATGAAGGTCTCGGCTTTGGTCTTGATGTCGTTGATATCTGATCTTTTCATCTCGGTCCCTCAGGGGGTCAAAGTTCATGCGCCCAGGGCGGGTTTGCGCCAGCGCGGGAAACGGTGATGGCGGCGACGTCTGCACCTTTGGCTAACGCCGCGCGCAAGTCGTCCTGGCCCAACGTCCGCAGATTGGACTTGGTCAATCGACCTGTTCGGTCCAATTCAGCAAGGACTCCGGCGTTGAACGTGTCACCGGCACCCACCGTATCGACCACCTCGACCGCTTTGACTGGCACCGAGGTTTCGGACCCGTCCGCCAGATATCCCGAGGCCCCATCACTGCCGCGCGTTACGATAACCACGGAAGGACCTGTTTGCAGCAGCAAAGGTACTTTCTCCGCCAGTGTTTCAGGTCCCGGAACGATCCAGTCCAGATCCTCATCCGAGACTTTGACGATGTCAGATTGTGCAATCATACGGTTTAGCCGGGTGCGATACCGCGTTTGATCCTTGATAAATCCCGGCCGGATATTTGGATCCAGCATGACCGCTCGGTCCGCTCCGTGACGCTCAAGCAGGGCTGCATAAGCATCAGCGCAGGGTTCGCACGCCAGGCTAATCCCGCCAAAATACAGCGCCGATGCAGCAGGCAATTGTTTTGGCATATCCTCAGGGGTCAACATGCGCCCGGCCGAGTTTTCGTCGACAAAGTTGTAGCTGGCATGGCCATCTTCCAGCTGGACAAACGCCAATGTCGTTGGGCGATCCGATCGGATCACATGGCTGGCGTCTACATGGCTGGTTTGCAGCGCGTCCGCCAGTTGCTGTCCGAACATATCCGACGATAGCCCGGTCAAAAGACCCGCTGGCGCGCCTAGCCGACCCAGCGCTACGGCTGTGTTGAACACTGCGCCGCCGGAGTGGGGCACGAATCCGCGCGACCCAGAAACGGTTGGCTCGGCGATCATGTCTATCAGGGCTTCACCGCAGCACAGAATCATGCCGTGGTCCTTTCTGTAACAGGGTCAGGCGGCCAGTTTACCGCGCGAGCGCACTTTTACAGAAATTGTTAGCGCCAACAATGCCAAATTCATCCTGCTCGGACACATACAGGTTCATTGAACGCCGCAAGTCACTGAACCGCCCGCCGGCGTTAAAGGCATCCCGGAACGCATCCTTGAACAGCCACCGGTTTTTCTCGGCGACGCCACCCACAAGGAAAACACCTCCTGTCGGCATGTAGGCGACAGCCAGATCGCCCATAATAGCCCCAAGGTGGGTTTTGAACATATGCGCAGATTTGACCGCAATCGGGTCGGATTCCGCCAGCGCGTCCTGCAGTATATCCTTGGCGTTGCGCCTAGGAGCATCGGACTGTCCAGCGGCCATGCTGGCGGCTTGGTACAGAATGGGAAGGCCGGTTCCGCTGAGGAACATTTCCGCTTCGAGCACTAGGCTGTCATCAAAGAAGCATTCGGGCGCGATATGGCGTGCCGCTTTGAAGACTTCGACCTCATCCTCGTGGCGTGGGGACAGTCCGACATGGCCACCTTCGCCCGACGCGGTATGGTATCGCCCTTGGGAATAGAGCAATGCGCCTACGCCTAGGCCAGTGCCGGGGCCCACAACCAGCCGGGTTCCGACCGGCGGTGTCTCAGCCCCTTGCAGGACCTCGACATGGTCACCGGTGATTTCGGCGACCGACCAGGCGGCCGCGGTGAAGTCATTGATAACAAAGGTGTGTTGCGCGCCTGTTGCCTTGCAGATGTCGCTTTCGGACAAATCAAGATGCGCATTTGTCAGGCGGATTGTCCCGTCTTTGACCGGACCTGCTCCGGCCGCAACGACGGCGCGTGGATCGGTACCAATCTCGTCGCGCAGGCTGTGAAACGCATCCAGAAGCTCTGGCAACGACCCGGTTGGGTGTTTGCGGAGGTCCATCAGCTCTCCGTTCGAGATGACACCTAGTCTTGTGTTTGTGCCACCGATGTCCGCGACAAGGTTCCAGTGTTCGTGCATGGTTCCGGCAGGCTGTGCCATCGGCAGAGAAACAGGCCCACCGGACAAGGCCGATTTCAGCGCGTTGTACGAGGCTTTTGGCGTCCGCTCGAGCGTATTGAAATCTACATCAACCAACCCGAACCGCTTTTCATAGCCAAAGGACCACTCGTAGTTATCCAACAAGGACCAGATGAAATAGCCCCTGACTGGAACGCCGTCGTCCAGCGCGTTTTGAACGGCACCAAGGTGTTTGTTGAGGTAGTCAATACGGTCGTCATCTTGCTGGCGTTTCGGGCTCGCCATGCCGTTTTCGGTGACATAAATTGGCAAGTCGCCGGTATAATCGCGCACCGTACGGGTCAGAAAGCGCGTCAGGGCATCGGGTTCAATCTCCCACCCCATCTGGGTTTTGGGCAGCGGGCCGGGTACTTCTTCCAGGCTTGGCCATGCGGTATCGGCAGGCGCGATCAGTTTGCGGGTATAGTAGTTCAGACCGCACCAATCGACGGGTGCACCAATGGTGTCAAAGTCGTCTTGCCAGCCGGATGGAAGATGAGGTTCCAACCCGTCCAGAACATTTTGCGGATAGGCTTTTTTGAACACACCACCTAGGAAAAACCGGTTGTAAATCCCGTCATAAAGGTCGGCCGCCTTGCGTGCAGCGGGGCTGTCATCGGCAGGTTCGGCCCATTCCAGATTGAACACAGCGCCCAGGTTTGACATGCCCAGACCACGCATCGCTTCGATGGCGCGGCCATGAGCCAGCAGAACATGGTGCATCGCGCGAGCCGTGGCGCGGATGTCGCGCATTCCGGGCGCGTGATGCCCTTCAAAATGGCTCAGCCAGCTGACGCACCACGGCTCATTGATCGGCGCAACACTGTACATACGGTCGCCAATGCGGCCCATGATGACCTCGGTGAAATCGGCGAACCAATTTGCGATATCCCGGTTGCGCCAGCCGCCCAGATCTGCAAGCGGAGAGGGCAATTCCCAATGATACAGGGTCGCACAGGGGCGAATGCCGCGTTCCAGCAGCGCGTCGGCGAGCCGGTCGTAAAAATCCAGACCTGCCTGATTTACCGGGCCACGCCCTTCAGGCAAAACGCGCGCCCAGCTTGTCGAGAACCGGTAGCAATCAAAACCCGCGTCCCGCACCAGATCGAAATCCTGTGGAAAACGGTTCAGGTGGTCACAGGCCAGATCTCCATTCTCGTTTCGCACAACGTTTCCGGGTGAAGCGGCAAAACTATCCCAATGTGTTTTCCCCGCACCGCCCTGTGCGTGGCCTTCGATTTGATAGGCAGAGGTTGCGACACCAAAGAGAAAGTCTTTGGGGAAGTCCGAACGAGTGTATTTCATTTTTCAGAACCTGTTGGGAGCGGGGCCGGTCGAGCCGCCAACTACCAGTTCGGCCTCCAGCAATCTAGTTTTTACCGGGTCTTCCGGAGATTTGATGCGTTCGATCAGCATTTCAGCGGCTATTTCTCCGGCTCGACGCACGGATGACCGTGTGGCCGTGAAAATTGGCACATCCTGACCGTTTTTCAGATAAGAAAGATCGTCGTCATGGGCGATGACTGATACGTCCTTGCCCATCTTCAACCCCGCCTCGTTGAGAGCACGGCGCACACCGATCGCGGAAATCATGGATGCGGTCAGGATGGCCGTAGGTGGGTCATCCAGGCGAAGCATATCGCGGGATTCATGGTGGCCATAAACCTCGGTCATCTCGGCGCTGCGCATCAATTCCGGGTCGGGGGACAGACCTGCCTCATGCAGGGCCTCAAGATATCCGTCGCGGCGACGTTGAGCGAAATCCATATCCTCAAGCCCGTTGATCAGGGCAATGCGACGATGCCCAAGGTCGATCAGAAACCGGGTGGCGCGCAGGAACGAACTTTTGTTGTTCACGTCGATCCAGTCATAAGGCACGTCCACCCCGGTTGACCTGCCATGAACAATAAAGGGCACGCCCATTCTGGTCAGGACCTCGATCCGGTGCTCGTTGACTTTGGGGCCTTGCAAAACAATTCCATCAACCGCGCCGCGTTGAAAAAGACTGCGATAGGCTTCCTCGATCGAGGTGTCATCGGCGTTGGTGAACATCATGTCATATCCATGATCCGAATACTTGCGTGCAGCACCGGCGACAAAATCACCAAAAATCGGGTTTACCATTTCATGCTGGGATGAGGAGGGAATCACGTGCCCAATCACCATCGAGCGGCCTGTTGCCAATCCCTTGGCCCGGCTGTTCGGCCGGTAGCCATGCTTGGCAGCGGCGGCTTGGACGCGCAGGCGCGTGTCCTCGTTCACCTCGGGGTAGCCATTCAGCGCGCGGCTGACAGTGGTTTGAGATAAACCAAGGATTTCTGAGAGCTGCTTTAGATTCATCTTCGCCTCAAAGCGCCTTCAAATTTGATCATTTGCAAAATTGCAGGCGCTTCCCGCCCGACTGTCACATCTTGCTGACACTGCCCTGAATATTAATAATATGGGCATCAGTAAACAGATTATTGACAAAATTTGAATGTTAGCGGATAAAGTGCGTCATCCAAAGCGCTTTGAAAAAGAGTCTCAAAAGCGCGAGCAAAGTTGGGAGGAAACTTCATGAAACACTCGCTTTACGCAGGCGCGGCCACGTTCGCCCTGATGGCGGGCGCGGCGCATGCCGACAAGGTCACCGTGTTCGGCCCGTGGCTGGGGCCTGATCAGGAAAATGTCGAAAAGGTTTTGGACGGCTTTGCCGCAGCGACTGGGCATGAGTACAGCTATGTGGGCTCGGACAGCTTTGAGCAGCAGATCAGAATTGATGCCGAAGCCGGATCGGCGCCCAACGTAGCAGTGTTTCCCCAACCCGGTCTGGCATCAGATATGGCCAAGGCGGGATTCCTGACGCCCCTGAGTGAAGGAACTGCGGATTGGATTCGCGACAACTATGCGGCCGGCCAATCCTGGGTGGATCTGGGAACCTATCAGGGCCCGGACGGGCAGGACCATCTGTATGGGTTTTTCTACAAGGTCGACGTGAAATCGCTGGTTTGGTTTGTGCCGGAGAACTTCGAAGACGCCGGCTATGAAATCCCGACCACAATGGAAGAGCTGAAGGCGCTGACCGATCAGATCGTTGCAGATGGCGAAACGCCATGGTGCATCGGGCTGGGGTCCGGCGGAGCGACCGGTTGGCCAGCGACTGACTGGGTTGAAGACATGATGCTGCGCACGTTGCCGCCCGAAGATTATGACGCCTGGGTCGCCAACGAATTAAAGTTTAACGATCCTAAGGTTGTTGCCGCGATTGAAGAATTCGGAGCGTTTGCGCGCAACGATGATTACGTGGCCGGTGGAGCAGGTGCGGTTGCAACGACTGACTTCCGTGACAGCCCGAAGGGAATGTTCAGCTCACCTCCGCAGTGCTACATGCACCGTCAGGCTTCATTCATTCCCGCTTTCTTCCCTGAAGGCACGGTTGTGGGCGAAGATGCCGATTTCTTCTACTTCCCGGCCTATGAAGGCAAGGATCTTGGCAGCCCGGTCCTTGGGGCCGGCACAGTTTGGGCGATCACCAATGACGGCCCGGGCGCGCATGCGCTGATGAAATACCTGGAAACACCCGAGGCGCACGAAGCCTGGATGGCTCTGACCGGGTTCCTGACGCCGCACAAAGGCGTCGATACTTCGGTCTTCTCAGACCCTACGCTGAAGAAGATGAATGACATTCTTCTGGGGGCCACCACCTTCCGGTTTGACGGTTCCGACCTGATGCCGGGCGGCGTGGGTGCAGGCACCTTCTGGACTGGAATGGTCGACTATACGGGCGGAACACCTGCCCAGGACGTCGCCGACGAAATCCAGTCCTCGTGGGACGCGCTGGACTAAAGCGTCTGAGATTGGGCAACCCGCTCTGCCGGGTTGCCCGAACCTATCGTCGCAAGGGAGAGCGGCATGCACCCGGCATTTCAAGGCCTGCTGACCATCGCCATCGGCGTGTCAGGTTGCGTGGGCTATTTCTATCTATCCAATCAGTTTCTGGACAGAGTTCTTTTCCCGCCTCGGGGGCCGAATGCTGGCCGCAATATCAACCGCGCGAACATGATCCGGCCTTGGTTGTTTCTATTCCCAGCGCTGGCTGCTTTGGGCTTGTATCTGGCCTATCCGGTTGTCGAAACCCTGCGCCTGTCACTGACGGACCGCGTCCCAGGCGGCGGCTACAAATGGGTCGGGCTGGACAACTATATCCAGATGGCCAAGGAGCCCAAGTTTTGGGAAGCAATGCGCAACAACATGTTCTGGTTGATCATTGTGCCTGCAATGTCGACGGCCTTTGGCCTGTTGGTGGCACAGCTGACTGACCGCATTCGTTGGGGGAATCTGGCCAAGTCGCTGATCTTTATGCCTATGGCGATCTCGTTTGTTGGGGCATCGGTTATCTGGAAGCTGGTCTATGACACACGTCCGGCCGAACAAGATCAGATCGGAATGCTGAATGCGCTGTATATTTTCTTTGGCGGGACCGAGCCGCAGACGTGGCTTACGATACCGTTCTGGAACAGCTTTTTGCTGATGGTTGTCCTGATCTGGATTCAGACTGGTTTTGCAATGGTCATCCTGTCGGCCGCCTTGCGTGGTATCCCCGAAGAAACGATTGAAGCCGCAATTTTGGATGGCGCCAATCCGATCCAGATCTTTTTTCGGATCAAAGTGCCGCAGATCAAAACTACTATCCTTGTCGTCTGGACCACGATCACCATTACTGTCCTCAAGGTCTTTGACATCGTCTTCGCCATGACCAACGGCCAATGGGAGACGCAGGTTCTTGCCAACTACATGTACGACAAGCTGTTCCGAGCGAATGACTGGGGCGTCGGGTCCGCTTCGGCCATGGTTATTATGCTCCTGGTGGCTCCGATTCTCGTCTGGAATGTGCGCAACGCACGGAAAGAGATGGAGTAGGGCAATGAGCGATATTGCAGGAACCAAACCCGCCCTTCGCTGGGTCGTCCATGCCTCGGTTCTCTTTCTGGTGGTGCTGTGGGTGGTACCCACGCTTGGCTTGCTGATTTCATCTTTCCGCACGGCGGACCAGATCGCAACCAGTGGTTGGTGGCGGTCGCTGTTCCCGTCCGAACAAAACCTGACCCTTCGCAGCGCGGCCCCGGATACCCAGGTACTCGAAAACGGGCTGTACGTGATCGAAGGCAATCTGTTTGACGAAGGGACGAAGGCGACAATCTCAAAATGGGGGATCAGCTCTCGCGCGATCGATGCCTTTGCCCCCGGCGAAACAGCTGTGCTGCGAAAGGGCGGCACAATTACCGTAGATGCTGCAGGGAATTACCGCATGGAGAACCCGGACGAGTTCACCGGCAGCCGCGGATCGCGTGTTTTTGTAACTGCAGAATTGCCGCCTGAGTTTACATTAGACAATTATCACAAGGTTCTTCTGGCAGAAGACAGCACCGACAGTATGGGACGCGCATTTTTCAACACGTTGACCGTGACGATACCGGCAACGATCATTCCGATTCTCGTGGCGGCTTTTGCAGCCTACGCGCTGGCCTGGATGGATTTCCCCGGGCGCGCGTTGCTTATTGCGGCTGTCGTTGGTCTGTTGGTTGTCCCGCTGCAACTGGCCCTGATCCCGTTGCTGAAATTCCACCTGAATATTGGGATTGGCAAAGGGTATTTGGGGGTTTGGATGGCACACACCGGGTTCGGGTTGCCGCTGGCGATTTATCTTTTGCGTAACTACATGGCGGGTCTGCCCCGCGATCTGATCGAAAACGCGCGGGTCGATGGCGCGACCGAGTTTCAGATCTTTACCAAGTTGATCTTGCCGCTCAGCTTTCCAGCGCTGGCGTCTTTTGCGATCTTCCAGTTTCTCTGGACGTGGAATGACTTGCTGGTAGCTAAGGTGTTCCTGATCGACGCATCCGGACAGACCACCGTCATGACCAACCGCATCGTCGAGCTTTTAGGCACGCGCGGCGGGAATTGGGAAATCCTTGCCACAGCGGCCTTTGTTTCGATCATCGTCCCGCTGATTGTTTTCTTCGCAATGCAAAAATATCTGGTCCGCGGTCTGTTGGCCGGGTCCGTTAAGTAGAGGCGTCTGATGAACGTGCAGAACACCGTGAAACTCGAAACAGCAACCAAAGCAGCCGCCGAATGGTGGCGGGGCGGAGTGATATACCAGATCTATCCACGCAGTTTTCAGGACAGCAACGGCGATGGAATTGGAGATCTCAAGGGTATCACCCAAAGGCTTGGTTACATCGCTTCGCTTGGCGTCGACGCAATCTGGATCTCGCCCTTCTTCAAATCACCGATGAAGGACTTCGGTTACGACGTCAGCGACTATCGTGATGTTGATCCGATGTTCGGAACCATGGAGGACTTTAAGGAACTCTTGGATCAGGCGCATTCAGTTGGGCTGAAGGTGATGATTGACCTCGTGCTGTCGCACACGTCGGATCAGCACCCATGGTTTAAGGAAAGCCGGTCCAGTCGCGAAAATGCCAAGTCCGACTGGTATGTTTGGGCTGATCCCAAGCCCGACGGCACTCCGCCAAACAACTGGCTGTCAATTTTTGGTGGGTCCGCATGGCAGTGGGATTCCCGGCGCTTGCAGTACTATCTGCACAATTTCCTGACGTCGCAGCCGGATCTGAACTTCCATTGCTCGGACGTGCAGGATGCATTGCTGGATGTGGCGCGGTTCTGGCTGGACTTGGGCGTGGATGGTTTCCGTCTGGACACGATCAACTTCTATTTCCACGACAAACAACTGCGCGACAACCCTGGCCTGCCGATGGATCAGCGCAATGCCTCGATCGCGCCCATGGTGAACCCCTATAACCATCAGGATCACCTTCATTCCAAAAGCCAGCCGGAAAACATCGCCTTCCTCGAGCGGTTGCGCGCACTAACGGACGAATACGAAGGCCGTGCTTGTTTGGGCGAGGTTGGCGACGCGCAGCGCGGTCTTGAGATCATGGGTGAGTATACCAGTGGCGATAAGCGCATGCATATGTGTTATGCTTTTGAGTTTCTTGAAAAACGCGCTTTGACCGCCGCATACGCCAAACAGGTGTTTGATCAGTTGGAAGAAAAGGCTGGCGATGCATGGCCTTGCTGGGCGTTCTCAAACCATGATGTTCAGCGTCACGCGTCGCGGTGGGGGCTGGACGACGCAGCCATCCGTCAACATGCAGTGCTGATGATGTGCCTGCGTGGGTCAGCATGCTTGTACCAAGGCGAAGAACTTGGCCTGCCCGAGGCGGATGTTCCATTTGAACATCTGCAGGACCCTTACGGCATAGAATTCTGGCCGGAGTTCAAGGGCCGTGATGGTTGCCGCACTCCGATGGTTTGGGCTGCGCAGGACGAACAGTCCGGGTTCAGTACTGGAGCCCCCTGGTTGCCCGTCAGCCAAACGCAGGCCGAGCGTGCGGTTGACCGGTTAGAGCAAGAGCCAAATTCGACGTTGCACCACTATCGCCGTGCCATCGCGTTGCGCCACGCGCATTCCGCATTGATGTCTGGCCAGCAGCGCGAGATGGCGCAGTCTGGACCGATCCTGACCTTCTTGCGTGAGGACAATGCCCAACAGATATTCTGCGCGTTCAATTTGGGATCTGACAGCGCGGAAATCACACTGCCCGACGATAACTGGCAAGCAATCGGGCAAGAGTTGGGCGGTGTCGGAGGGGCGGGGACCATCACCCTCGGTGCGGCCCAATTCTGTTTGATGGCTCGGGTACAGGGGTAAGTTATGTCTGAACTCAATCTCACGGATGTTGCCAAAACGTATGGCAATGTTGATGTCTTAAAGAACATTAACCTCGACATCGAACGCGGTGAATTGATTGTATTTGTCGGGCCTTCGGGTTGCGGTAAATCCACGTTGCTGCGTATGATTGCGGGGCTAGAAAAGATCACTGGCGGAACGCTTGAGATCGAAGGCCAGGTGATGAACGACGTGCCGCCAGCGCAGCGGGGCATTGCGATGGTTTTCCAAAGCTATGCCCTGTATCCGCACATGACGGTACGCGAAAATATGGCTTTCGCATTGAAGATCGCCAAAATGCCATCGGACGAGGTCGACGCGGCGGTTGATCGCGCCGCCCGTATCCTTCAGCTGGAACCGTTTCTGGATCGGCTTCCAAAGGCCCTTTCTGGTGGCCAGCGGCAACGGGTTGCAATCGGTCGGGCGATCGTGCGCGATCCAAAGGTCTATCTGTTCGATGAACCGCTTTCCAATCTTGACGCAGCGCTGCGCGTCGCGACCCGCATTGAAATCGCGCGTCTGAAAGAGGCAATGCCCGACAGCACGATGGTCTATGTCACCCACGATCAGGTCGAGGCGATGACATTGGCCACACGAATTGTCGTCCTGGCCAACAAGGGGATCGCACAGGTTGGCACCCCTCTCGAACTATACGAAACGCCTGACAATGAGTTTGTCGCGCAATTTATTGGCTCACCTGCAATGAACCTTTTGCCGGGGGTCATCACGCAGACTGGTGAGCGCACCGTCGTAAAACTGGATGGTGGTGGGACCGCGGTGACCAGCATCCCAACCGACGCAGCTGACGAGGGTAAACAGGTAAATATCGGAGTGCGTCCCGAAGACTTTCACCCCGTTGAAAGCAATCCGATTATGGAAGGGATTGTGGACTTTACCGAAGCACTTGGCGAGGTCACGCTGTTGTATTTTGCCGCCAAGGACGGGGAGGACCCCACAATCGCAAAACTGCCGGGGGTCCAAAAAAACATGCGGGGCCAAACCGTTGCCGTTTCGGCAGATCCGGGCAAGGTTCACTTGTTTCACCAGGGCCTGTCCATGAGGAAGTGACCGCGAGCGGCGCATGATGATCGAAAGGTGCGGCACAGTACGCGAATGCCGCTTACTGCACAGTTTGGAACGTTGTCTGTGCCCCGCAGTGGTAAGTCCCGAGGTCTGTGTGCGTTTCCAAATGCATGCAGTTTATGACTGTTTTTGACGTGAGTTCTTTCGGTCGGGCATGGCAAATACTTCTTTTCCCCTTTTGAATTGCGGCGCAAAGCCTAGTCCCGAGCTTGACGGGCAGCCGTGTCAATTTCTTACGAAACATTGCCAAAATAAGCTGCTCCGGTCTCAAAATGTGACTGCGATCCCAGGGGGTAACTAACCATATTTGCTAGATTAAATCGCAATCTGGATATACGAAATTGCCAATCCGTCACTTTTGGCCTGACAATGCCCCCGCAAAGTTCTAGCGTGGCAATCATAATAACAAAACAACACAGTCCAATAACGGGAGAACCATAATATGGCTGAACGGAAAACCCTTTCCAGACGCTCGATTCTGAAAGGCGCGGGTGCGGCTGCCCTTGCTGCGCCGCTTTACAGCAAAAGCGCTCTGGCATCTTCGGGTGAAATCAACATTCTGATGTGGTCGGACTATCTGCCGCCCGCATTCCTGCAAGAGTTTGAAACTCTGACCGGAATCAAGGTGAACTATACCGGTATCGGGTCGAACGAAGAAATCATCAACAAGATGAAGGCCACCAAGGGCCAAGGCTTTGACATCGTGTCGCCGACGAACAACCGCTCGCTTCAGTGGGGGCCGCTGGAACTGTTGCAGCCCTTCGACATGAACAAGGTTCCGATTGATCTGGTGAACCCTGCGATGGCGCAGATCGGCACCGACGCCTGGAACTTTGCTGACAGCGGCGTGCACTGGCTGCCGCATATCTGGGGTACCGAAGGCATTGCCTACCGCACCGACCTGTGGCTGCCCGAGGGCGACGCCCCGTCCTATGGGGACGTCTGGTCCGAAGCAAACGCAGGCAAGACCATGGGTCGCGCACACTCGATGATGCTGGGCGCGGGACTGTATATGGAAGCCTCTGGCGAGATGGAGCCTGGCTCTGTCTGGGCCGCGTACGGCGACGAAGACACCATGCGCAAGGTCTGGGGCCAAATCACTGACTGGTGCGTCGAGCGGAAGAACCGGATCAAGCTGATCTGGAACGATGCCGACACCCAGAAAAACGGCCTGTTGAACGAAGGCGTTATTGTCGGCCAGACCTGGGATGGTCCGCCGCTGGCGCTGAAATCAGCGGGTGAGCCGGTGCACTATCAGGCTCCGGTCGAAGGTGCGATGGCATGGGTCGACGGTATGTCGATGCCGACCGGTGCGCAGAACATCGATCAGGTTTATGCCTTCATTGATTTCGCCTATCAGGCCAAGCCTGCAGGTGTCGCCATCGATAGCCACGGCTACAACTCGCCAGTTCTGGGTGCCGACCAATATGCGGGCGACACCTACAAGAAGAACTTCGCTGAGGCCTATCCGGGCGACTCGCTGGCAAACCTGAACCCATGGCCTGCTGAGGCTCCGTGGTATGCCGAAACTCGGACCGAGTTCGTCAACAAGTTCAAAAGCGCCTGATTGCTTTGACAAGGTGCCCTCCGCCACTGTGCGGAGGGCTATCAACCCGCATGCCACAAAGGCGTGACGGACGCTATTTCGGTGCGGTCATGGACTGTACCTGACGGAGATACCAAAAATGAGTGCAGGGGTCGGTGTAGATCTTGAGAACCTGTGGATCCGTTTCGGTGATTTTGTTGCCGTGAGGGATGCAAACGTGAACATCAACGGGGGCGATTTCTTTTCGTTTCTCGGTCCCTCGGGGTGCGGCAAAACAACGATCCTGCGGGCAGTTTCGGGCTTTCTTGAACCAAGCGAAGGCAAAGTTCTGATCGGCGGCAAGGATATGCGGGGCATCGGCCCGAACAAACGCCCGACCGCCCTGATTTTTCAGAACCTCGCGTTGTTCCCGCTGATGAAAGTGTGGGAAAATATCACCTTCTCATTGGAGATCAGTGGCGCAAGCGCAAAAGAGCGCCGAAAGCGTGCCGATGAGCTGCTGGACATGATCGCGCTGCCCGATCAAGGTGACAAGCTGCCAAGTGAACTGTCCGGCGGTCAGCGACAACGGGTTGCCATCGCCCGCGCGCTATGTGCGGAACCGGATGTACTGCTGCTGGATGAGCCGTTGTCCGCGCTGGACCTCAAACTGCGCCAGCATATGCGCACCGAGCTGCGTGAGATTCAAAAGCGCGTCGGCATCACCTTCATCTATATCACCCACGACCAGGGCGAAGCCTTGACCATGTCAGACAATATCGCGGTCATGCGGGCTGGTGTCATCGATCAAATCGCCGATGGCAAGACCATCTATAATGATCCCAACACTGCATTCGCCGCCTCTTTCGTAGGTGAAAACAACGTGTTCCGCGGCAAAATTAAACAGATAATGGGGAACGAAGCGCTGATTTCAACAAACCGGTCTGGTGAATTGGTTGCACGTATCTCGACCGCCAACCAAGGAAAGCTGAAAGTGGGCGATGACGCCATGATGTTCATTCGCCCCGAAGCTTTTGCGATCGCTGCCGATGGCGCATCAGGAGATCACTTTGTCACCGCGCGGGTGAACCACGAAGAATTCGAAGGTAACGTCTTCAACATCTTCACCGAAGGTGACGGCGGTAAAGAGATCAAGGTGTCCTTGCCAAATCTCGGCCAATCCTTCGATGACCACACAGGCCAAAACATCACGTTGGAATATGAGACTCGCAATGCGGTTCTGGTTCCGGCGGGTGATTTGGCCGCAGAATAAGGGGGCCTTCTATGCCAGGCTTCCTGAAAGAATTCTTCAACCGAAACGGCATCGGCATGGGCGCCGCAATATTGGGTCTTGTCCTGTTCTGGACCATTGGCCTGATCATTCTGCCCCAGCTGTCGATGCTGGATTTCTCCTTCCGTCCGAACCTGCCACCGCCCGAGATTGGCGGGCCTAAGGACGTTTATACGCTGGAGAACTACAAATACCTGATCTATGGCCCCGAAGGCGGCAGTCAGTCCTATAATGCAGTCGACCTGAGGGTCTTTTTTCGCACACTGCTGGCCGCAGTCTGTGTGACGGTCTTCAACCTGATCCTCTGTTACCCGATCGCTTACTACCTGGGTCAGTCCAAAGGCAGCCACATTCGCATCTTCGCGATCATGCTGATCATCCCATATTGGATCAACGAGATTTTGCGCGCCTTTGCCCTGCGGATTATCTTTGGTGAGACCGGTGTTTTGAATACCCTGTTCGTGGGGCTGGGCATCTGGGATACGCCGTTTGACTTTATTCGCAATGACATCGCGCTCTATGCGGGTCTTGGCTATGCCTACATCCTGCTGATGATCTTCCCGATGTACAACGTGATCGAAAGTCTGGACAAAAACCAGATCGAGGCCGCGCGTGATCTTGGTGCGCCATGGTGGCGAATTCACTGGCGTGTGGTCATTCCTTACGCCAAGCCGGGCATCAGCTCGGGCTGTACCATGGTGTTCATGCTAAGCGCCGGTGCGCTGGCCGCGCCGCAAATCCTGGGCGGACCGTCAAGTCTGTGGTTCACGCAGCTGATTTACCAGCAATTCAATGACAACAATGACTGGCCGCAAGGTGCTGCCTACGCCATCGTTCTTCTGGTGACCTGTATCCTGTTCGTGCTGGCGATGATGCGCCTGTTCAAGGTGAACATGGGGGATATCGGGAAATGAATAATTCCTTCCTTCGTGTAAGCATCTGGGTCTATCTGATCATCTTCTTCCTGTACCTGTTGGGCCCGCTGGTAATCATGTCGGTCACGGCCTTCAACTCGTCGGCTTTCCCACGGATGACGCCGTGGGAGTGTCTGACCTTCCAGTGGTTCGGCGAGCTGTTTCAGGATCAGCGTATCCTGAACGGCATCAAGAACTCGCTGATCATTGGCGCCGGAACGGTTGTTCTGTCGGTGGCGATGGGTCTGGCCGGTGCGCTGATGCTGACCCAGATCTGGCCTAAGTTACGGGCGACCTACTATACGATCATCATCGCTCCGATCCTGATCCCGGGTGTTGTTCTGGGCATCTCGACTTTGGTGTTCTGGGATCGGATCAACCGGATGCTGGGACTGGGTGCAGATAGCTTCCTGTCCAACGGTATCTTCCTGACGGTAATCGGCCAATCTACCTTCATTGCAAGCTATTGCATGTTGGTTCTTGTGGCGCGCCTGCAGCGTTACGATGTGGCATTGACCGAAGCGGCACTGGACCTTGGTGCAACGCATGCTCAGGCTTTCCGCAAGATCCTGTTGCCCTTCATGCGTCCTGCGATTGCCTCGGCTGCAGTGCTGGCGTTCCTCGCTTCGTTCGAGAACTACAACACCACCACTTTCACCTTTGGTGAATACCCGACGCTGACGATCGAACTGGCGCAAAAGGTGCGCTACGGCATTACGCCTGCCATTTCGGCTCTGGCCTTCATCATCGTGGCACTGACAGTGTTCTTTGCCTTGTTGAACGAAGCCAAGCTCAAGCGTCAGGAACTGGTGGCCGCAGCCCGCAAGAGCGCCACAGTTGAGGAGCTGGCCGGCAAGATTAAGCTGCCCAGCTTCTTTGCTGGCAACATGGCGGCTGTCTTGCTGGTTGTGTTTGCGGTTGCGACGATCACTGTCGTTGGCACCGCAACGGCCTACAACCCCGGCCAATGCATCGCCAATGTGAAAGAGCAGAAACGCCTAGAAGCCGAACAGCGTATTCAAGAGCTGCGCAAGCAGCGCGAAGAACAGCGCAAAAAGCGTGAGGCCGAAGAAGCCGAACAAGGTGGTGCGCAGCAATCCACACCGAAACCGTCCAACAACAGTGGTTTTGGCAACGTCTTCGCGCCGAATGCTCTGGGTGGCGACGCGGAAGAGGAGAGTTCGGATACTGAAACTCCACCTTCAAACAACGGTGGTTTCGGGGGCGCGTTCGACCCCAACAGTCTGCAGACTGACCAGTAGGTTTCGGAGCGAAATCCAAAACCAGCGCCCGGAGAGGTTATTCCTCTTCGGGCGCATCTTTCTGCGTGAGTGCTACGTCACAGGCGTCAACGACGTCACCGTTCCATGCGACCGGTTGCGCGTTGTAGTTGATTAGGAAAACATGCGTGGCCGTCTCGCGACGGCGCAACCCCTTGGGCATCGGATGAAGGGCAACGTCGGTTTTGCGCGCGGCCATTTCAACAACCCGGTCCCATAATGTGTCATCCGGGAAACCTGCCAGATACCAAAGACGATTTTCACCCAAAAGCGCAGGGGTGCCGTCTGCAAATGTCAGCAAATTGGGGGCAGTACCCGAAACCCTGTCGATCCAATGTTGCGCCGCGCCGCCGCCTTCAACGCCACGGCGGATGTTAGGCGGCAGTGTCTCGACCAAATCGACGTCGCATTTCAGACCGTTCAGACCGGGTCGTGCCCGAGGAATCTGGAAATCATGTGTGATCGCCCCGCTGCGTGGACCCAGGATGAGCAGATCACTGACCTCCGCCAATTGTCGCTCCAAATTGTCGCTCACGGTGGCTATCCCCGGAGCAAGGATGAACTTGTAGCCAACACGCGGAATGTTGGTTGAGGACACGAAGTCCACAGACAAGCCAGCCCGCCGCAAGGCGCGATACGCCGAGAAAACCAGACGGAAATAGTCAAATCCCGCCCCCTGAGGCTGTGTCGACCAAGCCCAATCCGAGGCGTAGTCGAACAGGATGGCCACCTGGGCCTGTGTTTGCACAACGTTGCCTATTTCTGACAACGCGTCCGAAGTCTGCTTTGCCTCGGTCAGGGCCGGGGCAGGGCGGTTGTTGGGTGTCAGCAACCCCGCATGCATTTGCTCTTGTGCAAACGGGGCCTGCCGCCAGCGGAAATAGCTGACGACCTCTGCCCCGTGCGCCACTGCCTCAAGCGACCAAAGCTTAACCATTCCAGGTAGTGGTGCCGGATTGTATGGTGCCCAATTCACCGGGCCGGGTTGCTGCTCCATCACCCACCAACGGCCTCGGCCGACCGCGCGATACAGGTCATGGTGAAATGCCTGCATGTCCGGGTCGCCCTGCTGAAGAAAGGCGGTTTTGTGCGCTTCATCCGCCTCTAGCCGGTCGGAGAGGAAGCCGATTGGGTAGCTGTCCCATGTGGCGATATCCAGATCTTCGCCAACCTTGAAATGGTCGAAATCCAGCACTCGGCCCATATAATTGTGCAACAAAGGCGCATCGGTCAAGGCGTGCAGTACATCTGCCTGGGCTTTGTTATACGCAACGACCTGATCCGAACTGAAACGCCGGAACGCCAGAACATGCGCCGGGTTGGGTTCGGTCACTGTCAGATTGGGCAGATCAATCTGGTCGAAATCGCGATACTCCATCGCCCAGAATATGTTGCCCCATGCCTCGTTTAGCGCGTCAATGCTGCCGTATCGATCCTTTAGCCAAAGCCGAAAGGCATGCAGAGCGGCGGGGCCGTAACTGACGGTCGTATCGTGACAACCATATTCATTGTCGATCTGCCAGGCCGCAACATGCGGGTTTTGCCCGTAGCGCTCGCCCATGATCCGGGCGATGCGGACGGATTCCTGGACATAACCCGGATGGCTAAAACAATAATGCCTGCGTGAGCCGAATTTGCGGGGGTTTCCTTGCGCATCCACCGCCAGCATGTCGGGATATTTCTCAAGCATCCAACGCGGAGGTGTCGCAGTGGGCGTCCCCAGCACAACCTTGAGCCCAGCCGCCCCCAGCGTGTCGATTGCACGGTCCAGCCAATCCAACTGCAGCTCACCGGGAACTGGCTCCATTCTGCTCCAGGCAAACTCACCGATCCGGACCCAGCTTATGCCAGTTTCGACCATTCGAGCCGCGTCTTCGGCCCACATGGCCTCGGGCCAATGTTCCGGGTAATAGCAAACACCAAGTTCTGGTTTCATAGAAGGACTCTGTGTTCTGCTTGGCCTGTGCCCGCGTCCAATGCGCCAAAGGTCATGCCATTGGTTGGTTGTGCTTCAACAGTGTCTGCGTCCAACCCCTGACGGGCAGTGGTGCAAAACAGCGTCGTCAGATCGTCGCCGCCAAAGGCGGGACAAGATGTATGTGCGGCCTGAAACGAGACCGCATGCCGAAACCGTCCGTTCGGTTCGTAGCAGGCGACACGGTTTGCCCCCCATTGGGCGATCCAGATATTGCCTTCTGCGTCGACCACAGCACCATCGGGGTAAAGGCCATCAGCGCGCAAGTCGAGAAACACCGTGCTATTGCCTTCGGGCCAGCCCATCTCAGCCTCCAGCGAGCAGCGCCTGACCTGTTGTGTGACTGTATCGGTGTAATAGACGCAGGACCTGTCTGGGGCAAAACAGATCGCGTTCGAGATTGTGACCTCGGGCACAAGCAGGCGCAGCTCACCCTGCCAGTACCGATAGATCGCGCCAGCCTGCTTTTCAGCGTTCTTTCCCATCGTCCCGATCCAGAACCCGCCCCACGGGTCTGCGCGCCCGTCATTGGAGCGGGTGTCCGGGTTGTTCGCCTCAAGCGAGACGATCAGGTCTTTTTGACCGCTGTCCAAACCAAACCGCCACAGACCGGTTTCCGATGCCATCACTATTGTATCCCGGTCCACCCAACCTGCCGCTGAGACATGTTCCGAAAACTGCCAGCTGTGTTGCTCGCCCGCTGTCTGCGTCATCAGACGTTTGTTGATGATGTCGAACCAGAACAGTTGCTTGCGTTCAGGATGCCACAGGGGCCCTTCGCCTAACTCACATGGACGGTCGTCAAAAACAAAGCTCATCCAGCTGCCTCGTCATAGGCAGCGACGATCCGCTTGGCCTGACCGGCAATTTCCGCGACGGACATCCCCGGTTTGAACAGGGCCGATCCGATGCCAAACCCGTCTGCCCCAGCCTTGATCCATTCGGCGAAGTTCTCAGGTCCAGCGCCACCAACGGCATAGACCAAAGTCCCCGATGGCAATACAGGTCGCAGTGCGGCCAATCCACTTGGCCCGGCAGTGACACCCGGGAACAGTTTCAATCCCGTCGCGCCAGCCTTAAGTGCCGCAAACGCCTCGGTCGGGGTATAGACGCCCGGCCAGCTTTGCATGTTTAGTGCGACAGAACGCACAATGACCTCGGCGTCATAATTCGGGGAAACGATCAGCTTACCGCCAACTTGCGCAACGGCTTCGACCTGTTCGGGGGTCAGAACCGTGCCAGCGCCGATCAGAGCTTGATCGCCGAATGAGCTGGCCAACGAATCAATGCTGTTCAGCGGGTCAGGCGAATTCAACGGAACCTCGATCTTGTCGATACCGGCTTCGATCAGGGCATGACCCACATCGACGGCTTCTGCCGGTTGCAAGCCACGCAATATGGCGATGATGGGGCGGTTCATGCGGTTTGCCTCGTTAGTTTACGGGCCTGCGACAGGCCTGCCAATGTGCATTGGGTTGCGCTAGCGGTGTCCACGAAAGCACCCTGCAGTTGCAACGCGCCCGCATAGATTTGGGAAATCCCTTCAGCGCCGATGATTGCCAGCTGCTGCCCCAACCAATAGGGGCGTGTTGCGCCCAGTTCAGCCCCGATCAAGAGCCCGGATAATTTTGCCCGGGCTGTCCCCTTGTCCTGATCGTGCAACAAATCCGCCGCCCGCAGTCCAAACAGACGTGCAGCCAATTGTTCGGGTTTTGACAACGTGTCTGCCGTAGCTTCTGCAAAGGCATCGGCGTCCCAGCCGTCACCGACCGAATGCTTGAGCACTGATTGCTCGGAGAGAAGCTCAAACATCTCACCTGTCATGAACGTTCGAAAGCTCACGACTTCTCCTGCGCTGATCTGAACCCATTTTGAATGCGTCCCGGGCAGGCAGATAACCCCGTCCCAGTTCGGGCGGGTTGCCAGAAAGCCAGAAATTTGAGTTTCCTCGCCGCGCATCACATCCGGCGGTGCGTTCTGCTTCAGCCCAGGCACCACGAATGCGCGTATCCGGGCATCGGTACCGGGTACCCGTATAGGCGCATCAGGCAGTGGCGCTGACGGGACGGCCGAGTAGGGGGCTTCGACCCAGCCTTGCCGCGCACCGACCATGCCGCAAGCCACAACATCGACAGGTTCAGCGCCCAACCAATCTTCGATAAGGTCCAGCAAGACAGATTGGAAGTCATCTCTACTCAGACGCGCCATGCCGCGGTCAGACTGCCTTTGCGCCAGTACGGTGTCGGACTGCATAGCCCAGGCCCGCAGTTGGGATGTTCCCCAGTCGACGGCTATCCACTCTGCATTCATGGCCTTACCCCGTTACCACAACGCCGCCATCGACGGCCATGCACTGTCCGGTCATCGCGCGGCTGGCATCCGAGGCCAGGAACAATGTCGGTGCGATCATGTCTTCGGGCGTCAGGTGTTCTTTCAGGCACTGGCGCTCCAAATGCGCTGCCAAGTCATCCGGCGTCGCCCACATATCAAGTTGCTTTTGCGTCAAAACCCATCCGGGAGCCAGCGCATTGATACGGATTTTTTTCGGCCCCAACTCGCGCGCCAATGATCGCGTCATCCCCGTGATACCGGCATTCGACGTCGTATAGATAGGGTACCCCGCATTCCCCATCATGTAGCTGATCGAGCTGAAGTTGACGATTGAACCCCCTTTGCCAGTCATTTGGCGCGCAGCCTCCTGACAAGCGAAGTAGTAGGCCTTGAGGTTCACCTCAATCATCCAGTCCCAGAACTCGGCGGTGGTTTCCTCAAGCGAGTGACGCTTGTCGTTAGCGGCGTTGTTGACCAACACATCCAAAGGTCCATGTGCCTCGGCAGCCTTTTGCATTGTGGCGTGCAGCAATTCGGTATCCGTCATGTCGCCCTGCATGAACAGCGGCGCGCGGCCATGTTTGTCTCGCATTTCCTCAATGAATGCGCTGGCGTCCGAGCGGCCGATAAAGGCAACGTTTGCGCCCTGGGCCAAAAAACCGTCTGTCAGTGCGGCCCCTACACCAGAGCCGCCGCCGGTAATATAGACCGAGGCGCCGTTGAGGTCGTGGAATGTGGCTGGATTGTCCATCAGTGGCTCTCTCTGGTTACAAGGCGCGTGTCTTTGCCAACGAGAAAATCAAGGTCCGCGCCTTTATCGGCCTGTAGCACGTGGTCGATATAGAGTTTCGCGTAACCGCGCGTGTAGTGCGGATCGTCCGGTTGCCACGTGGCACGGCGGGTTTCCAGTTCCTTTTCATCGACCAGCAGCTCTAATTCGCCCTTGCTGGCGGACACGCGGATACGATCGCCGGTTTTGACAAGGGCCAAGGTGCCTCCGGCTTGCGCCTCGGGGCTTAAATGCAGGATCACGGTGCCATATGCAGTGCCTGACATGCGCGCATCCGAGATACGGATCATGTCGCGCACGCCTTCTTTGATCAATTTTCCGGGGATTGGCATGTTCCCGACTTCGGGCATGCCGGGATAGCCCTTTGGGCCGCAACCCTTCAGGACCAGAATGGTTTCGGACGTCACTGGCAGATCATCCCGGTCGATATTGGCTTTCAAATCCTCGATGTTCTCGAAAACGTAGGCCTCAGCTTCGGTTTCCAGCAGCGTATCCGTCGCGGCCGAAGGTTTCACAATGGCCCCGTTGGGCGCGAGGTTTCCGCGCAGCACGCGCAATCCCGCGGCGGGTTTCACCGGATTGTCGAAGGGGCGGATGACGTTGGGGTTAAAGCATTCTGCCCCCTCAAAATGCGCCGAGATATCTTTGTTCAGAACGGTTTTTGCAGGGCGCAGGAAGGGTTTCAACTCGTTCAGAACCACGGGCACACCGCCTGCGTAGCAGAAATCCTCCATCAGGTATTTCCCTGAGGGCATGCAGTTCACCAGCAGCGGGATTTCCGACCCGATTTCAAAGTCTTTCAGCGCCAGGTCTACCCCCACGCGGCCCGCCAGCGCGAGTAAATGCACCACTGCATTGGTCGAGCCGCCAACGGCTGCATTGGCCAGAATGGCATTTTCGAACGCTTCCTTGGTCAGGATGTCCGACGGTTTTAAATCTTCGTCCACCATCTCCACAATCCGTTTGCCTGTCAGATGCGCCAGCGCCATCCGGCGGGCATCAACTGCTGGTAGGGCGGCGTTGGTTGGGAGGGACATGCCCATTGCTTCGACCAACGATGCCATGGTCGAGGCCGTGCCCATGGTCATGCAGACCCCGGCGCTGCGTGACATGCCGGACTCGGCATTCATGAAGTCCTTCAGTGTCATCTCACCAGCGCGCACAGCTTCTGAGAATTTCCAAACATCCGTGCCCGAACCAATGTCTTTTCCCTGGTACTTCCCATTCAACATCGGGCCAGAGCTGACCACGATAGAGGGCAGATCTACCGAAGCGGCCCCCATCAGCTGCCCCGGCGTGGTCTTATCGCAACCACCCAACAGGACTACGCCGTCGATGCCATAGGCGCGAATAGATTCCTCGACATCCATTGCCAGCAGGTTGCGGAACAGCATGGCGGTGGGCTTCATTTGGGTCTCGCCCAGCGACATGACGGGAAATTCGACCGGAAACCCTCCAGCCTCCCACACGCCGCGTTTGACACCTTCGGCCAGATCACGCAGGCCCGAGTTGCAGGGTGTGAGTTCCGACCACGTGTTGCAGATGCCAATGATCGGACGACCATCGAAGGCGTGATCAGGAAAGCCTTGGTTCTTCATCCACGATCTGTGGATAAAGCCATCCTTGTCAAGCTTGCCATACCAATGCTGAGATCGGCGTTTTTTTGTCATTATTTTCAGCCTTCTTAAATTGGGATCAGGCCGCCTTGGCGGGTTTGCACCAGTCTGGCAACCAATCGGCATGTGCCACCAACAGGTCACTAACCAAACTGCGGATCTGACGCAGGTCCAGTTCAGCGGCCGTATGTGGGTCCATCATGGCGGCGTGATAAATGTGTTCGGGGTTCTGCTCAACCAATGCCCGTACAGTCAGTTCCTGCACGTTGATCTGGCTGCGCATTAACGCGATCAGCTGCGGTGGAATGTCGGTGACGACCGAAGGTTGGACACCGTTAGTGTCGACAAGGCAAGGTGTTTCGACAGCCGCGCCAAGGGGGAGTTGAGGGATCTGTCCAGTATTGGGCAGGTTCCCATACGCCACGTAGGGCGTATCAGTCACGATCGCATTCATCAGGTCAGCGGCGAACTCATGGCTTCGGATCACTTCAATATCACGCCCGTCAGTCAGGGTCTTTGCCTGTTCTTTCCAACTGGCGATCTGTTCTTCGCAGCGGGTTGGGTATTCATCTAGAGGGATACTGAACTGCTCAATCAGGTCCCGTCGGCCGTCTTTGATGAACCACGGGACGTATTCCGCCAGGTGTTCGGAACTTTCCGTGCAAAAGTAGCCCAGATGATCCATCACTTCGTACCGCACTTTGTTGGCGCAACGTGGCATCAACAGTGGTGGTTTTGGTATTTGTCCGCTGGCATACCCTTGCCGCAATGCAGGGTAGAGATCGCGCCCGTCATGCTCCAGCCTCAAGAAAAAAGCGACGTGGTTCACGCCTGCCACTTTGTAGCGGAATTCGTCCTTGGGCAGGTCCAGATCGTGCGCCAGTTCCTCGACCGTATTCTGGACCGAATGGCACAAGCCGACATGCTTCAGCGTCGGAAAACGCTCAGCCAGAGCCCATGTGTTGATTGCCATCGGATTTACATATTGAAGCTGCGTCGCGTTTGGGCAGAGCTGCATCATGTCTTGTGCGACATCCCATAACACAGGAACCGTGCGCAGACCGCGCATAATGCCTCCGACGCCAAGCGTGTCGGCGATGGTCTGGCGTAGACCGTATTGTTTGGGAATCTCGAAATCCGTGACCGTGCAGGGCTTATAGCCGCCGATCTGAAAAGCGGTGATGACGAAATCGGCACCCTCCAGCGCGGCGCGCCGGTCGGTATGGGTGGAAACGGTCGCCCCGGTTCCGACAGAGCGGATCATCGCCTTTGTGACGGCCTCGCTTTCTGCAAGACGCATTGTATCGATGTCCATCAGAGCAAAGTGGCTGTCGGCCAATGCGGGGGTCAACAGGGCGTCGCCCACGATATTCTGCATGAATATCGTGGAACCTGCCCCGATAAAGGTGATCTTTGTCATGTGGCAAACCTTTGGTTTGACGTTATTTTACGGCACCGAGGGTCAAACCCGCGATGAAGTGTTTCTGCATGAGGAAAAACATGGCCACCGGCGGCAACGCCGCGACGATGGAACCGGCACTCATCAATTGATAGGCAGCCCGAAACTGGGCGTTGAAACTGGTGATCCCGGCCGTCACGGGCTGGCTTTCCGCGCCCTGAGTCAAAACCACGGCCCAGAAATAATCGTTCCAGATAAAGGTAAAGATCAACACGCTGAGCGCAGCAATCGCTGGCTTCATTAACGGCAAGACAACGTACCAGAAAATACGCCATTCGCTGATGCCCTCGACGCGCGCGGCCTCAATCAACTCGAAGGGCAGGGCGCGGATAAAGTTTCGCATAAACAGGGTACAGAAACCCGTCTGGAATGCGATGTGGAACAAGACGAGGCCTGTTTTGGTGTTGTAGAGACCCAATTCCAGGGTCAGGTCGCGTACAGGGACCATCAGGATCTGGAACGGTACAAAGTTGCCCGCAACAAACATGAAGAAGATCCAGAGGTTTGAGCGGAATTTGTAGATCCCCAGTGCGAACCCGGTCATACAGCTAAGTGCTACGGCCCCGATCACAGTTGGAACGGTGATTAGGAACGAGTTCAACAGATAGCGCGGCATGTCCGAGTTGAAAAATACCTGCCCATAGTTATAGGCGCCCTCAAAACTGGACGGCATTCCCCAGTAGTTTGCGTTGGTAAAGTCGGCGGCCGGTTTGACCGAGAACAACGCCACCGCCAGTAGGGGACCGAGCCACAGCAGCAGAGCCAGCGGCAGCATCGCCTGGTAGGTGATCTGTGCCCCGCGGGGTTGTTTTTCGATGGGTTTGGGAAACATCTTAGTGCCCCCTTTCTTCGCGATACATCGACCACAGGAAATAGGCGATGAAGCACAGCATGATCAGGAACAGGATCACCGCGATGGCGGCGCCATATCCCATGCGGAAGCCGTATTCTGACAGCGCGACTTCGAACATGTAATAGGCAAGCACACGGGACGAACCGAACGGGCCACCCTGGGTCATGATCGAGATCAAGTCGAATGACCGAAGCGCGCCGATGATGGTGACAACGAAAGCAATGAAGGTGGCGGGGCGTAGTTGAGGCAGGATGATATGCCACAGCATCCGCCCGCCTTTTGCACCGTCCAGACGTCCGGCCTCGATCTGTTCAGGATCCACAGCGTTCAGGCCTGTGAGATACAGGATCATGCAATAGGCCGTTTGCGGCCAGAGACCGGCAAAGATGATGCCGTAGGTGACGAAACGCTCATCCCCCAGAACATTCAGCGGGCCGAAGCCGAAGAAGACCAGGAATTCGTTCAACAGGCCGAAAGTCGGATCATAGAACCACGTAAAAACGAGTCCGACGACGACCTGAGAGATGACAAAGGGGAAGAAAAACAGTGACTTATAGAGCCGAATACCCCAGACGGTTTGATTAAGGAACAGAGCAATGAACAGACCCGCAGGGATCGCCAACAGGTACATGATCAACCAGATCAGGTTGTTCTTCAGTGAAATATAGAACGCGTCACGATCAACAAATTCCCAATACAGGTCTTCGTAGTTGCGAACGCCTACATACTCCGCTGCGCCGAGCCCATCCCATTCGTACAAAGACAGATTGAAGGATTGGAACACCGGAATGATCACATAGACCATGAAGAACAGCAGACCCGGGGCCAAAAATAGCCACGGCGCTATGCGCTGTTGATTTCTGTGGAACCAGCTTTCCTGTTCGGGGACATCGACGGCTGACATGTGCTCACTCGGATTTAGGTCAAAGGTGTAAGTCGGGTATGCACCCGCCTTACGCACGAAGTGGTGCAGGCCGGGCAGAAGCCCGGCCAGACCGGTTTAGTTCTCGTAGATACGCTGACGTGCGCGTTCCAGTTTGGACAGGATACGGTCGGCATTATCCGGCTTGACCATGAATTCCTGGAAGCCTTCCATCGACACTTTTGCCATTTCCGCAGGTGCATCACGGTCCCAGAACTGGGCCACGCCACCGGGGCTGTTGGCGGACAGCATCTCAAAGCCTTGCTGCAGGAACTTGTCGTCATCAACAGACGATTGGGCATTCACAGGCAGCTGTCCCAGGTTTGCGCCGTTGTTGATCTGAGTTTGCTCATCCGCGGAAACGGCAAAGCGCAGGAACTCACGTGCAGCTTCTTTATTCGATGCGTTGGCCGGGATGTGGAAGGTATCAGTTGGCGCATCTTCCGCCAATTCTACATCCGGGTTGATAGAAACGAACTGATAGAAGTCCAATTGGTCGTCGGTCAGTCCCGCTTCGCGCAGAGGCGCAACGGCAAAGTTACCCATCAAATAGGCGGCGGCTTCGCCGTTCACCATGAAGGGCAGGGCCTCTTGCCAGCTGTACGTCTGATGGTTGTCGACGAACGCGCCCATGTCGATCAGCTGTTTCCAGTTGGCGAAGGTCTGCTTGACCCGGTCGTCTTCCCAGCTGATTTCGCCATTGGCGAGCTGGTTGTGGAAGTCGAACCCGTTGGTGCGCATGTTTAGGTAGTCGAACCAACCGCCAGCGGTCCACAGGAACTTGGTGCCGATCGTATAGCAGGCGCGACCGGAATCGACGATCTTCTGGCAGTTCGCCAGCTCTTCTTCCCAAGTCGTTGGCTCGGTCAGGCCCAGCTCGTCAAAGATGTCTTTGCGATAGTAAACACCCCACTGGTAATAGGTGTAGGGTACACCCCACTGCTTGCCGTCGATGGTCATCGCACCTTTGGTCGAGGCCAGATTTTCGGCGATCTCAGGTTCGGCCCACAAGTCCGATACATCTTCGAACAGGCCTGCCTCGACGTAGGGCTTCATGCGGTTTGCCGCATACCACGTCGCCACGTCCGGCGTATCCGCAGTCAGGAAGTTGCGGATCTGGGTCTTGTACGCCTCCCGGTCGATTACCGTGGTTTCGATCTCCAGTCCCGGATGCTGTTCCGCAAAACGGTCGATCATTGCCTCCATCGTCGCGCGTGGCGCCGGGTTGGAGGTATCGAGAAAGATTCGCAGCTCGCCGGTCAGTTCGGCGGCGACAGGTGCGGCAAGTGCGACACTGGCTGCCAAAGCGGCGGCAGTGCGCTTGTACATGGAATGCATGGTTTCCTCCCTTAGCTTCCATTTTATACTTTTGCAGTTCCAAATAATGAAACTGTGTTTTATATATTGAAAACTACACATCAACTCGGTTAGTCTTGTCAAGACCCTCGTGCCGATTGCGATGGGTTAATTGGAGGAGAACAGGCATCCGTGGCTGGTGACGGAACAATAGGAAAAGCATGTGATGTGCTGGATCAGGTGGCTGCGTTCGCGCGCCCGGTTCGATTCGCAGAGCTGTTGGAAAGCAGCAATTTCCCCAAGGCGACCCTGTATCGGTTCCTGCAAACGCTGACCAATCAGGGAATGCTGTCGTATGATCCGGACCGACAGACATATACGCCTGGTTTGCGATTGGTTCGGCTGGCTCATGCAGCGTGGACACAAAGCTCGCTCGCGCCGATTGCGCGACCGTTTCTGGATGCATTGAGCCGGGAAACCGGGGAAACGGTGCATTTGGCACAGCTTGATTCAAATCAGGTGCTGTACGTGGATAAACGCAACGCAGCCCAGCCGATTGAGATGTATTCGCAGGCTGGCAAGGTCGGTCCGGCCTATTGCACAGGCGTGGGTAAAGCCATGATGGCGTTTCTGGATGAGGCCGCGCTGGACCGCGCCGCGTCTCAGCAAAGCTACCACGGCTTTACCGACAAAACACTGACATCCGAGGCGGCGTTGCGCGCCGATCTCGACCTGATCCGCAGTCGTGGCTATGCCGTCGATGACGAAGAGCATGAGCCCGGCATCATCTGCATTGCCTGTCCAATCCTCACCTCGGGCGGGCGGATGTTGGGGGCGATTTCCGTGACCGGATCGACCGAACGGATGAATTTCGACCAATTGGAAACCTGGGTTCCCCGTGTTCGCCGTGTGGCCGAACAAATCGGAGCCGAAGCACAGGCCTGGCGGTTCCCCGAGACCCGCCCGAGCGCCGAAACAGACAGGATGCAAGCGACATGACAGGTGTGACTCTGAACCAGGCGATCAAGCGGTATGGCGAGACGCAGGTTATTCACGGCATTGATCTGGAGATCGAAGATGGAGAGTTCTGTGTCTTCGTCGGCCCTTCGGGTTGTGGTAAATCCACTTTGCTGCGGATGATAGCGGGCCTTGAGGAAACGACCGAAGGGCAAGTCCATATCGGCGCTCGCGACGTGACCCATATGGACCCGGCCAAGCGCGGCGTGGCCATGGTGTTCCAGACCTATGCCCTTTATCCGCACATGACCGTGGCCGAGAACATGGGCTTTGGATTGCGCATGAATGGTGTACCCAAGTCCGAGATCAACAAGAAAGTGCAAGACGCCTCGAATATCCTCAAGTTGGATCAATACCTTAAGCGCAAACCCAAGGCCTTGTCCGGCGGGCAACGCCAGCGTGTCGCCATCGGGCGTGCCATCGTGCGGGGGCCCGAGGTGTTTTTGTTCGACGAACCTCTGTCCAACCTTGATGCGGAGCTGCGCGTAGAAATGCGGGTCGAGATCGCGCGACTGCACAATGAAATTGGCGCGACCATGATCTACGTGACCCACGATCAGGTCGAAGCGATGACAATGGCCGACAAGATAGTGGTGCTGCGCGATGGCCGGATCGAGCAGGTCGGCGCGCCAATGGACTTGTATCGGGACCCGGACAATCGGTTTGTAGCGGGGTTCATCGGATCGCCTGCAATGAACTTCCTTGACTGCGATATTGTCGATGGGAAGGTCTCGCACCCGGCCCTTAGTGAACCGTTGGATGTGCCTGTAAACGTACCGGCTGGGATGAACAAAGTGACTCTTGGTATACGTCCGGAGCACATCACAGTGGACCGGGCAGGCGACACTTGCACGGTTGATCTGACCGAAGCGCTTGGCGGCGTGAGCTATACGTATTTGCTGACGCCCAATGGCGATAAGTTGATTGTCGAGGAACGAGAAGATCAGCGCAGTAAGCAAGGTGAGCGCATCGGGCTGTCAGTGCGGCCGGAACGCGCGATGCTATTTGATCCCGAAACAGGTCACCGCCTTCGCTGAAAAATCCATTTTGTAATTTGAGCGCGCCCGATCATCGATCCGGCGCGTTTTCAATTTTTCTGGATTTTGTATCCAATATCCGTTATGGCGATTCCAAAAGCGTGTGTAACCGCCCAGCCATCGAGGAATTTACCAATGTCGACCAATGTGTTCACCGGCACGATGCCCGCTCTGATGACACCATGCAAACCCGACCGGACGCCTGACTTTGATGCCTTGGTGCACAAAGGAAAGCAGATGATCGGGGCGGGTATGTCCGCGGTGGTCTACTGCGGTTCGATGGGGGATTGGCCCTTGTTGACAGATGCGCAGCGGATGGAAGGCGTCGAGCGTTTGGTCGATGGGGGTTTGCCCGTTGTGGTCGGGACCGGCGCCATCAACACCAAGTCCGCCGTAGCCCATGCAGCCCATGCGCAAAAGGTAGGCGCCGTTGGCCTGATGGTCATTCCACGCGTTCTGTCTCGCGGCAGTTCACCTACCGCACAGAAGAACCACTTCAAAGCGATCTTGACAGCCGCCCCCGATGTTCCCGCAATCATTTACAACAGTCCGTATTATGGCTTTGCTACGCGGGCCGATCTGTTCTTTGCTCTGCGCGCGGAACATTCAAACCTGATCGGATTCAAGGAGTTCGGTGGCAAAGACGACCTGCGCTATGCGGCTGAAAACATCACCAGTCAGGATGATCAGGTCACCCTAATGGTTGGTGTTGATACCGAGGTTTACCACGGTATCGTAAATTGCGGTGCAACCGGATCGATCACGGGAATAGGCACAGCCTTGCCGCGCGAAGCATTGCTGCTGGCCGCCCTGTCCAAAAAGGCGGCGCAAGGCCATGCCGAGGCCCGCCAACGTGCGCAGGAACTCACAGAGGCGATTCAAGTGCTTTCCAGCTTTGACGAAGGCCCGGATTTGGTGCTCTACTACAAGCACTTGCTGGTCCTGAACGGGGAGCAGGAATACCGCCTGCACTTTAACGAAACGGATGAACTGACCGATGCACAGCGTAATTATTGCGAGCAGCAATATGATCTGTTCCAAACATGGTTCGCCGATTGGTCGAGGCAGGGTGGGGTGATCGCTGAATGCATGTGATCGACAGTCACACTGGCGGTGAACCGACGCGCGTCATTCTGGATGGCGCGCCGGGACTTGGATCCGGGTCTTTGACTGAGCGGGCAAGTCGCCTGGCGACCGAACATGAGGCGTTCTATCGCTCGGTCATGTTAGAGCCGCGCGGTCAGCCAGCCATGGTCGCTGCGTTACTGGTCGAGCCGGTTGATCCGACATGCGTGACCGGTGTGATCTATTTCGATGTCGACGCCGTTTTGGGCATGTGTGGGCACGGAACCATCGGTTTGGCGGTCACATTGGCTCATCTGGGACGAATCGACGTAGGCCAACACCGGATCGAAACGCCCGCTGGTGTAGTGACGGTCAAGTTGCACGATGCAAACACCGTTACCGTGACCAACATTGAAAGCCGCAGGGTTCATCAGGACATTACCCTGGATGTCGCGGGCTATGGCCATGTCACAGGCGACGTTGCATATGGCGGCAACTGGTTCTTCATCGTTGACCCCAGCCCGATCCCGGTCGAGCCCGTGAACATTCGTAACCTAACGGACATGTCGATCGCCATCCGCGAAGCCTCGATCGCGCAAGGGGCTGGTGGAGAAAATGGCGAACCGATTGACCATGTCATCTTACAGGAATCTTCACCGGACCCGGCGGTACACAGTCGCAATTTCGTTCTGTGCCCCGATGACAATTACGACCGCTCACCATGTGGAACGGGCAGTTCGGCTCGGCTGGCCTGTCTGGCGGCCGACGGCCGTTTGGCGCCGAGTCAGGAGATCATCCAGCAAAGCGTGATTGGCAGTTCCTATCAATTGTCTTACCAGCCCGGGCCAAACGGGGGTGTTATCCCCTCGATCACCGGGCAGGCCTTTATCATGGCTGAGGCCACGTTGTTGTTCGACGAACACGATCCTTTCAAAGCCGGAATCGAAACATGACCCCACAAGTCGTTGTCATCGGTGCCGGAGTAATTGGGATTACGACCGCGCTCGAACTGCAACGACGCGGCCATTCCGTCCTTGTATTGGACCGTAAGGGCATCGCGGCCGAAACATCAGCCGGCAACGCCGGTGCCTTTGCCTTTTCTGAGGTCGAACCACTAGCCACGCCCGGCATCATGCGAAAAGCTCCAAAGTGGTTGTTGGATCCGTTGGGCCCACTGTCTATCCCGCCGGCCTACGCCTTGAAAATTGCACCGTGGATGTACCGGTTTTGGCGGGCCAGTCGACCGGATCGCTATGAAAACTTACTTGGCGCACAAGCCAGTTTGATGGCGTTATCCAAAACTACGCTTGAACAGCTGATACCAAACGTCGACGCCGAATACTTGTTGCAACGCGATGGGCAGATGCAGTTGTATGAAGGCGAGGCTGAATATCGCGCCAGTTTGCCGACATGGAACTTGCGCCGCGAACACGGGATCGAATTTGAACTGCTTGAAAGCCCGGCCGCGATTGCTGAGATGCAGCCGGGCCTCAGCCCTCGGTTCACCCATGCGGGGTTTACACCGAACTGGCTGAACACTGTTGATCCGAAGCGATGGGTCGAACACCTTGCTGAGGTCTTTCAGGGTCGAGGCGGTCGGTTCGAACGGAAAAATATCCGAACCCTGTTACCGCAGGAAAATGGTGTGCGCGTATCATGCGCGGACGGAACAATTGAAGCGAGCAAGGTGGTGGTTGCCGCAGGTGCCTGGTCTCACCACATAGTGCAAACATTGGGCGATCGCATTCCACTGGAAACCGAGCGTGGATACAATACGACTTTGCCGGAAGGCGCATTTGATTTGCGTATGCACCTAACATTCTCGCGCCACGGCTTTGTTGCCAGCAAAATAAATGGTGGCGTGCGTGTAGGGGGGGCCGTCGAACTGGGCGGGTTAACCTTACCACCAAACTACAAGCGCGCCGATATTTTGTTGGAAAAGGCGGCGGCGTTCCTGCCTGGACTAAAAACCGAAAGTGGCACGCAATGGATGGGGTATCGTCCATCGTTGCCGGACAGCATTCCGGTGATCGGCCCGTCTCGTAAATCGGCGGATGTCGTTTACGCATTCGGGCACGGGCATTTGGGCCTGACCCAATCTGCGGGAACTGCGGAACTCGTCGGGGCGCTGGTCGATGGGCAAGACCCACCAATATCATTGTCGCCTTACGCCGCCACCCGACTTTAAGGAGGGGATATGCGCAGCATTAAGACCATTCATGTTGTGTCGGCCCATGCCGAAGGCGAGGTCGGCGACGTCATCGTTGGCGGGGTCTCTCCGCCGCCCGGTGACACGATCTGGGAGCAACGGACGCATATCGCCAACAATCAAACGTTACGAAATTTCGTACTGAACGAACCGCGAGGCGGTGTGTTTCGTCATGTCAATCTTCTGGTTCCGCCCAAACATCCGGATGCCGATGCCGCCTTTATCATTATGGAGCCCGAGGACACTCCACCCATGTCCGGCTCAAACTCAATCTGTGTTGCGACGGTATTGCTGGATAGCGGGATCATAGCAATGCAAGAACCCGAGACAATTCTGACGCTTGAAGCGCCCGGAGGCCTGGTTCGCGTGCGCGCTGAATGCCGGGGCGGTAAGGCAGAACGGATCCACGTGCAGAACCTCCCCAGTTTTGCGGGTAAGCTCTCTGTCCCGTTAGAGGTTCCGGGTTTGGGCACGCTGACTGTTGATACGGCTTTTGGAGGCGACAGTTTCGTGGTTGTAGATGCCGCCAAGCTGGGGTTTGACATAACCCAAGACGAAGCGCGTGAAATCGCCCGGACCGGCGTTAAAATTACGAATGCCGCCAATGCCCAATTGGGGTTCTCGCATCCTGAGAACCCGGATTGGACCCACATTTCCTTTTGCGCTTTTTGTGGCCCGCTTGAAAAGACCCCGACTGGTTGGCGCGGTAAATCTGCCGTTGCCATTCAGCCCGGAAAGGTGGACCGCTCGCCCACTGGCACAGCGGTATCTGCGCGTATGGCGCTAATGGCGGCCAAAGGGCAGATGACGGTCGGGCAAACCTTCGAAGCTGTTTCGGTCATCGGCTCGCGCTTTACCGGGCGGATTGTTCGGGAAACGCAAGTTGGTGCCCAACCCGCTATCATTCCAGAAATCAGCGGGCGCGGATGGATCACCGGAACCCATCAGCACATGCTTGATCCAGACGACCCCTGGCCGGGTGGGTATCGGTTGAGTGACACTTGGGGCGTTTGATCAACTTCTGCGATTGCGCTTGTGTCTTTTCCGTTTCATTACGCAAATTTGGCGACCCGTTTCCTTGAGTATAGGTTCTGGATTGCCACTTTAAGGTGAGTGATTTGAACAGATTGGAGGTGTAATGCACATTCGTCTTGCCGCCCTGGCTATTGTGATCGCCACGTTGTTGCTGTCCTTCAATTCACCATCAAAATCTGGACCAAACTACACGCAGCTGGCCCAGTCATGCCTTGGCAACAAAGGCGGCATGGCAAATGTGGTTGCGGCCTGCATAACTTTGATGAATGGCGTGGATGTTACCCCAAAAAACCGGAGCACGCTGCTGAGATCTCGTGGTTGGGCGTACTACAGCGGCAAACAGTACGAAAAAGCAATTTCGGACTATAGCAGTGCTTTGGCTCTCGCTCTCGACGACCCACATTCAACTTTGTGGCGTGCTATTGCCTATCACGCGACGGGCGATGTCCAATCTGCTGAAACAGCGTATGAAAAAGCTCTGTCGCTTGCACCAAGCAGCACTGAGGCATTGTTTCACAAGGCCCAGTTCGACAGGGATCAAGGAAACACATCTGCCGCTATTCATGGTTTTGAGAAGGTTCTGGATCTCGACCCGAGTCATGCGGGGAGCGGGAACCTCGGTTCCACGCGAGGCGGACGCTGGTTCTGTTGAGCATTTGGACACCGCAATTGAAGATCACGTGAACCAAATTGCAAACGAAGGCGGGTTCAAGGCGTTTTGGACCGGCAAAAAAGCTGTATCAATAACTACCCGCAAACTTACTGATCAATAGTTATACCCATGGTCCAATCCGTAAATCTGACTACCCGTGGCAATATGCGCGCGCTTTAGATGATTGATCCCAGGCCCTTCCTGATTTATGGGAGGCCCTGTCAAATCAGAGTCACCGTCGGGGCGGTAGGAGAAACGCGCCCCCCCCTACGCCACGCAAAAGTGGAACACTCTTGGATCGCACGCCCCGAAAGGTTTAAAAAAGGTAAAAGAATATGGCAGATAACTCGAACTTCGACATATTGTATACCATTGTAGACGAAGCGCCCGAACTGGCCAGCGCCTCGTTTCTGCCCATCATTCGCAAGTTTGCTAGTGCCGCAGGTGTCAGTGTTGGCACCAAGGATATTTCATTGGTCGGTCGTATTCTCTCGACCTTTCCGGATAAACTGACTGATGCACAGCGCATCACCGACGATTTGGCCGCATTAGGCGAGCTGGTGAGAACGCCGGACGCCAACGTGATCAAACTGCCAAACATCTCGGCATCGGTCCCGCAACTGGTGGCGGCCGTCGAGGAACTCCAGTCACAAGGCTATGACATCCCGAGCTACCCCGAAGAGCCGTCGACCGATGAGGAAAAGGCGATCCGTGCGCGTTACGACGCTATCAAGGGCTCGGCCGTGAACCCGGTTCTGCGCGAAGGTAACTCGGATCGTCGCGCGGCGCGTGCGGTGAAGAACTATGCTCAGAAGAACCCGCATTCGATGGGGGAGTGGGCGTCGGACAGCAAAACCAAAGTGTCGTCGATGTCTGGCAATGATTTCTATGCCAACGAGAAGTCCGCCACCATTACCGCCGCTCAGGCCGGTGATGCCAAGATCGAATTTGTCGGCAAAGACGGCAGCGTCACTGTCCTGAAAGACGCCTGGCCACTGGCCGAGGGCACCGTTGCAGACGCCACATTCATGTCCGTCAAGGCGCTGTCATCCTTCCTGACAGATGCGATTGAGGACACAAAGAAAGACGGAACGATGTTCTCGCTGCACATGAAAGCCACGATGATGAAGGTCTCGGACCCAATCATCTTTGGCTATGCTGTCAAAGCGTGGCTGGCTCCGGTGTTCGAGAAATTTGGCGCAGAGCTGGACGCATTGGGAGTGAACCCAAACTCGGGTCTGGGCGATTTGCTGGAACGTGTTCAGGACAATGCCGAAATCATGGCGGCAATTGACGCGATCAAGGCTGATCGCCCGTCCATGTATATGGTCGACAGTGACAAAAGCATTACCAACCTGCACGTGCCGTCGGACGTGATCATCGATGCCTCGATGCCTGCCGTAATCCGTGCAGGCGGCAAAGGCTGGGACGAGGCCGGTGCCAAGGGCGACACCAACTGTGTGATCCCTGACCGCTGCTATGCATCGGTTTATGATGAGAGCATTAACTTTTTCAAAGCCAATGGCGCGCTGAACCCAGCCACTGTCGGTGCTGTCGCCAACGTCGGCCTGATGGCGCAAAAAGCGGAAGAATACGGTTCGCACCCGACGACGTTCCAAGCGCCGGCCGACGGCACCATCCGTATCGTTCTGGCCAATGGCGAAAGGCTGCATTCACACGACGTTGAAAAGGGCGACATTTGGCGTGCCTGCACTGTGAAGAAAGCTCCGATCGAAAACTGGATCCAGTTGGCCATGGACCGTCAGCGCCTGACCGGATCCGAAGCGATCTTCTGGCTGGACGCAAACCGCGCTCACGATGCGGAATTGATCAAATACGTCAAACCGGCGCTTGAGGCGGCTGGGGTTGCCGACAAGTTCCTGATTATGGCTCCGCGCGAGGCGACCCGCCAGTCGTTGGAAACCATCACGGCAGGTAAGGACAGCATCGCAATCACGGGCAACGTTTTGCGCGACTACCTGACTGACCTGTTCCCGATTCTGGAACTGGGCACGTCGGCCAAGATGCTGTCGATTGTAAAGCTGATGAATGGCGGTGGTCTGTTCGAAACTGGTGCGGGTGGGTCCGCTCCGAAACACGTGCAGCAATTGGTCGAGGAAAACCACCTGCGCTGGGACTCGATGGGTGAATTCTGTGCTTTGGGTGAATCGCTGAACTTCCTGGCCGACAACAAAGGCAACGCCAAAGCGGGTGTTTTAGGTGCTGCGGCCGAAGCGGCCACGCAAGGCATCCTGGACAACAATAAATCGCCCAGCCGTAAAGTTGGACAGCCGGACAACCGCGACAGCCACTACTGGTTCGCGCGTTATTGGGCCGAAGCCCTTGCCGCGCAGTCCGATGATGCTGAATTGGCAGCAGAATTTGCGCCGATTGCAAAAGAGCTGGCGGACAACGAAGGCAAGATCCTGTCTGAATTGGCGACCGCTCAGGGTGCTGCGGCGGATCTCGGTGGATACTACCACACCGATCCTGCGAAGACCGCAGCGGTAATGCGCCCCAGCGCAACACTGAACGCGATCATCGGCTGATAAACAGTACCCACGCTTTGCGGCGTGGGTATTTTTGGATTGATGAGATCAATAGAAAGAAGGGTCGACCCCCAAAGTCGACCCTTTTTTGAGTGAGTGGTCAGGCCGAAGCCTCACCGGTGTAGTTGATTTCATGTTAACCAATCCACAATTCTTGGAAATTAGGGGATTCCCGTACTATTCGAGTTTTAAGGTCCAAACTTCTCATAAATTCCGACGAAAAATGAAAAAGGGCCGGTCAGAAGACCGGCCCAAGGCGTTCGGATTTCCGAATTATCAGTTGGAAGCTGCCATCAGCTTTTCGTTGTGCTCACGCAACGTGTCCGAGACAACGGCGTACCATTCACCGGATTCACGCATCTCGTTCAGACCTTTGTTCAGCATCGCCAAATACTGCTTGCCGAATGGATTGCTGCGGTGGCTGATGAAGCGCAGCGACGACAGCGAGGTGACGAAGGGGTTCTCGATCAGGTCGTTCTGGTTCAGACCCATTTCTACCATGGTGTCCGAGAACAATTGAACTTCGAAAGTAGCGACATCTGCGGTGCCGGTCAGAACCGCGTCAAGGCATTCGCGCGCCGTGATCGGCTGCATCAGCGTCATGGTATCGCCGTTGTGCAGGCCTTCCTGCTCCATGTCATGGATGAACCAGCCGTCCATACGGCAGATTGTGGAACCCTGAAGCTCATCGAAAGTAGTGGCGCTTGCGTACTGGCTTTCCGGCAGCGTGTAGAAGCCAACGACAATATCATAAACCGGAACCGACGAGTCGAACTGAGTGCAACGCACTTCGGTTTCCCAGGACCATTCGTATGTGCGGTTGGTGCAGTCCGGCATGTTCCAGGCCATCGAGACGTCGAACGCCCCCAGCGGCAGCAGTGTTTCCAAGTGCGAATTCCAGTCATCCACGAAGCTGACCGAGTAGTCGCGTGCGTTGCCGCCACGCTGCAGCGCGGTTGTGCCCAGACGAGTGATCGCGCCACCACCATTCAGTGATTCATCAGCGAAAGGTGCCCAACCGTTGCCGGTGACCAGCTTGATCGGCGGCTGATAAACGCTGGAGCGTTGCACGCTCGCAGCCCGCTGTTCTTCCGCCGCGATGATTTCCTGGGCGGTCTGACCGTTCGGCAGGCTACCGTCTTCACACGGCAGGGCCAGAACCAGGCCCGGCGCAAGCGCGTTCGGGTTGGTGATGACGTTTCGGTTCGCGTTGAAGATCGGCTGATAGTTCGATGTGCCGTAAGCTGCGATCGCGATGGTTGCCATCGTGTCGCCATCGGCAACGGTATAGTTGGTACAAGCTTCCTGCGCAGCGGCGGCGCCGGCGCTCAGAGCGGTGACGGCGGTGGCCGACATTACAACTTTCTTAAGGTTGATTTCAAACATGTCCACTTCCTCTAGACTTTTCTTATAGTTAGGCCAAAAGGGGCCTTAACCGTTTTCCATTTGATGACGCAGAGCGGCTGCCACGATGTCTCGCCACTCTCCGGATTGCTGCATGATCGCCAGACCCTGATTGAGCGTCTCAAGGATCGCTTCCCCATCCGGATTATCTTTGTGGGTCATGACGTTAAGCGACTTGATTGCCGCCAGATTGGGGTTCTCGATGATACGGTGTTCATAACCCAGTCGGCCGATTGCCTCGACAGCTAGATGAGCTTCGATTGCGACGATATCGGCTGTCCCGTTCATAAGCGCGTGAAAGCAGTCATCGGGTGAAACCGGACGCAAAAGCGAGATTGCCGGTTCGTACAATCCGACCGTATCCATGTGCGACAAGGACCAGCCTTCCGGGCGACAGATGGTTGTCCCGGCGAAGTCGGCATAGGTCAGCGTTTGCTCATAGCCCGAGCCGTCGCGGGCAAAGAACGTGTCCACAACTTCGTAGAACGGGTTAGAGAAGTTGTATGTATCACACCGCGCACGATCTTTTTCAGAAAGCGCCCCGGCCTCTTCGCAGTTTGGACGCGACCAGGGGAAGGTGGCATCGAACGCGAGTGTCGGCATCAGAAGGTCCAGATGCGATGACCAATCGTTGACGAACTGGATTTTATAGGACTGTTCGGGCGCGGCACGCAGCATCGCTGTTTCGACAAGGTAGGTGTAGAGCCCGCGATTGGGCAGTGCCTCGTCGGTGAACGGCGCATAGTCACCGCCAGTGATAAGCAACAACTGACGGTCACGGATTTCCGGGCGTTCGCCGGCATCTGCATTACGGATCAGCGCTGCGGCTTCTGCCCGGGCGGCTTCGATCTCGTCCTTGGCTGCCGCTTTTGCGGCGATCACTGCATCTTCGCTTGCCTTTTTGGCTTCTGCTTCGGCATCGGCAACGCGGGCTTCCGCCTCGGCGATGGCTTTCGCCGCGCGATCCTCGGCGGCCTTGACCAGCTCGGCTGCCATTTCCGCGGCCATTGCCTCGGCTTCGGTCTGCGGAGCGGCCGGGGCACGGCCGATCTCTTCCAGACAAGGCATGGTCAGAACGTCACCCACCCGGATGATGTTCGGGTTGTTGCCGATCACGTCCCGGTTTGCATCGTAAATGATACGAAAGTCTTCGGTCGAATACACTTCGATCGTAAGCTCTCGCAGGCTGTCGCCGCGTTGGATTTCGTAGGTTGAGCACGCCTGTTGCGCCGAGGCAGTGCCCGCTGCGGCAGCAAGTGCCAGGCTTGATATGATCAGATGGTTTCTCATGGGTCCTGTTGCTTTGCCTTGTTTAGTTTTTTGTAAGTTTGACAACACCGATTGAGATGTTGTCCTGATCCGGGTCGCCCTTAGCGTTCAGCGCGGCCTGCAGCGCCCCGGCTATGTCTTGTGCAAGCCCGCTGGCATTGGATTGAAGAATGGCCTGAATTTCTGCGTTGCTGAGATATTGCAGGCCGTCGCTTCCCAGAACCAAAACATCCGAAGGTGTCAGGTCCAACGGGGTTTCCGGGCAATCGACCTTTGGAATTGCAGCACCCATGATGACCGAAGTCAGTTGGTTGCGGTCAGGATGCGCCAGCGCTTCGGCTTCGGTCAAAGTGCCTTCGGCCATTTGCGCATCAATCATGGGTGCCATCGAGTGATCTTCGTTGATCTGCGACAGCTCTCCGTCCCGGAATAAGTATAGTGGACTGTCGCCGATCGAAATCCAGAACAGCCGTTGGCCCAGCAACAAAGTGCCCAACATGGTCGAGCCCATGTTGAATCCAGCCTCTTGTTCCTCGGAATAGCGGGCGATGGAGGCATTGGCCTGCATCGCCGCCAGGGGCAACGCGTCGATCAATGCGGACTCGGGTGTTGTTGTACCTTCAAGCTCAGCATCTAACGCGTCACGCCAGGCCTGGATCACAAGGTCAGAGGCGACTTCGCCCGCCGCATGCCCGCCCATGCCGTCAGCGACGACGACATAGCTTGCGTTCGCCGCATCGAACATGCGCGAGGCAACCGCGTCCTCCTGCGTGTCACGCTGGCCCTTGTCCAGGATCAGCGCAATATCATATGCCGGTGTCGCCAGCATCTATCAGGAATCCCGCCAGTCAAAGCCATCGTCACAGAAGGCGGCAAAGCGGATTGAGGTTTCACTGATGCGGATCAGGTCCCCGCTGGACAGTGGGACGGTGCTGAGGACCGGCTTGCCGTTCAGGCGCACCAGGTTGGCCTTGCCGCCGTGTCCCAAGTAACATTTGCGGTCCTCGGGATCATAGGCAATCACCGCATGGTTGCTGCGGGAAATACCAGTGTCTCCAAAGTCCAGTTGAATGGCCTGATCGTCATTGCGTCCAATCTGCATCAAGCCCTCGGTCAGCGTTACGCTTGCACCCCGACCCGGACCGCCAGTGATGACCAGCCAACCAACCGGGAAAGACTGTTCGGCATTGTCGGTTTTGGCTGCAGGTTCTGCTGTCTCAATGAGGTCCTGCACATGTGTATCGGCGCGTTCGAAACCCAGGAAGGTTGTCTTGACGCGACCACGACGATCTTCGGCAGCCGCGGGTTGCGGAACCGGTGCAACCTCAACCAACGGTTCTTCGGCGACCGGTGTTTCTGCAACCGGTTCTGCGGCGGGTTCGTCAGCGACAACCTCGATAATCTGTTCCGGCTCGGGGTCCACGACTTGAACTACTTCGTGCTCGACAACCTCTTCAGTGACCGCTTCGACCTCTTCCTCAACTGCCGAGTGCAGCGTCAACACGGTCTCTGCTTCGGGCGCGGGTGCCTCGTCCGCCACGTCCTGAACTTCTGCGATAACTTCAGCGACGACGATTTCATCCTCAGCCTCAGTTGTGTCCAGCGCGCCTTCCTCAGAGAAATCTGGCATTTTCTCTTCGGGTACCAACTCATCGGTTTCTTCGTAGCTGTCCGAGGTCATATTGCCACCTGCCAGCGCTTCGCGCAGGGCATTGAAATCGGCGATTGGTTCGGTCTTTTCCGCCTCTGGCGTTACAGCTTCCTCGGCTTCGTTCTCTTTCGGTTTGCCGGCACCTTCGAGAAGCCGGCTAAGAGGGCTTTTGTATTTGAACATGGTGTCGACACCTTTATTTCTTGGCACAGGACAACGGTCCCATGGGGCTGCTTCTTACCTCTGTGCGCGGTTGCACAACGGCATGGATAGTTGCGATAACAAGTCACTTTCTACTTCCGCGACGGGCCGGTTCCCGTCAGGGGTGCCGAATTTGACACAACCCTCAGCAAACACTTACTGGCAGATCACACACGAACCGGTCAGATCACTCCTGCGCTAAGGGCATGTCAGCATTCGTTTCGACCCCACTGCGCAAAACGCTGAAACGGGCCTGCGGCTGGTTTTCGGAAACAAGTTTGGCCAACAAAACATCAAGGCTGTCCGAGCCATCAATGCCAGTTCCCGAATTTGTCTCTGCGACCAGGACATCCCCTTCCTGCAAGCTGCCTGTCGCCTCGGGCGGAACCGAGCTCAGGACTGTTTTCCATCCCGCACCGTCTTTGTTCTGAATTGTGAAAACGTAGCCATTTTCCAGGCCGAGCACGCGCATCGCGGGCAGTGCCAACAATCCGTTCTGAGGGCGGGTTTCACCCAATGTGCGATACCGGGCAGAAACGCGGATGTAGCCGTCCGGGTCCACCTTCAGATCGTTCAACACCTGAGCGGCAAAAGTCGTATCCGCCTGCACCGGTGTGCCATTCAGAGTAAAGATCGTGGCGCCGCGCTTGACCCACTCACCCACAATCGACGCGTCCATATCCTGGTCAACACCGGTTATCGCAATCACGTTGCCGGTCGAAGCCCGGCGGCGTGATGTCTGAAACGGGATGTCTACGTCCCAGTGAGAGAATGCGATCTGCTGTTCTGCCAGGTTCACCGGTTCCGCCGGAACAAGCGGCGTCGGCTCAACGGTCGCGGCTTCGGCCGTTTCCGTCGCCGCAGCTTCTTCCTGCTCCGTGGCGACCGGGTCTTCTTGCGCTTGCTCGATAGGCTCTGGAGTGGATGCGACTTCGGCCTGCGTGGGCTCAGTTGGTTCTGGTGCCGGCTCCACTTCGGCTGCGGTCACTTGCTCGACCGGTTCCTGCTCAGATGTTTCGACTGCGGCGGTTTCTTCCGCCGGTTCCGCCACCACGGGTGTTTGGGTCGATGCGGTGTCCTCGACCGGAGTTTCCTCTCCGGACATCAGGAAGAACCCGCCTGCCGCCAAAGCGGCGACCACGGCCACACCCGCAACAATTTTGCCTGCACCACTGGATCCGCTTTTGACCACTGTATCCACCGCGACCGGAGCTTCATCCTTCGATGTGAACGTAGCGAGCCCGTCGTCGTTCTTGTCCTCATTGCCCAGTGCAATGTCAGTGTTTCCGGCAAGCAATGCGGTGACAACGGCTTCGGCGTTTTCGCTTTCAGCCTTGATCCTGGCTTTCTCTTCTTCTTCGTCTTTTTGGTCCATCGCCACGATCACCGACACCGGCCGATAGTCAAAGCTGTCGAACATCACGCCGGGGCCGCGGAACATGCGTAGCCAATCTAATGCGGTCTGCAGGCGATCCGTTGCGTGAACTTCCATCGCCTTGTCAATGGCTTCCAGGAACCCATCGGGGTAGCCTTCGATACGCCCTGCCAGCGGTGTGTAGGGGTCCGTCTGACCGTTGTTGAATGCGTTCAGGCGGGTCTGACCGTCGATCGGACGTTCGCCGCTGATGGCGTGATACAGGGTCGCCGCAAGAACATAGAGGTCACTGCTTGGCCCTTGTTCCGCGCCGCGTACATAAAACTCATGCGGCGAATAGCCATCCTTGATAACCCGCAGGGTCATCAGCGCGGCGGACTGGTGCGCAGCCTGTTCACGCGCGGCGCCAAAGTCGATCAGCACCGGATCACCGTTTTCGTCGATCAGGATGTTGTCGGGCGAAATATCGCGGTGCAGCATGCCGCTTTGGTGTATGAAAGACACCGCTGACAGCATTTTTTCAGTGACCTGAACGATAAAGTCCGGACCAGCCTTGTTTTTGGAGTCTTCAACGTAGTCCAGCAGATCGCAGCCACGGATGAAATCCATCGCGATATAAGCGGTCTCGTTGTCTTCGAACACCTGATGAACGTCGACGATATTGGGGTGTACCAAGCGGGCGTGATTGCGTGCTTCGAGGATAAACAAGTCGATGATTGCGCGCAGATCGTCCTTGTAGTCCGGCTCGACCGGTTCAACCATATCGCCGTTACGACGGCAAAGGGCACCGGGATAGCACTCTTTGATCACAACTTCGCGTTCCAGACTGTCCCGCGCAAGATAGGTGATCCCAAATCCGCCATTGCTGATAAAGCGCAGGATCTCGTACTGCCCGCGCAACAGCTTGGCGCCTGGTTGAAGACCTTCAATTTTCGGTTCGTCGTGCGTCGCGCCGACGGCCTGGTTGTGGCTCATTTCTTTCCGCCCGTTCTAATCGTTTTGCGGCTTACTTAACTGGGCTTTCAGCCCGCGAACTCACAACCAAACACAACCGCAGGACACTCAAGTACGTTAGACGTTTCAAATTTGACTTTATTGGGGCCGCCTGATGGCTTCACTAAGAACCCAGCGCCAAGAAAATCCACATATGGTGCCATTGCGTGCGCGTGAATCTAAATGTTGATTTTTTACCGGTAAAACTTGCGGACTGAGTGCCTGTTTTTTGCGGATTGGTCACTAAATCCGAAACAATAAACGCGCGATTCTGAGGGCTTCGAATCGCTGCATTGCGGCTCAATTAAAACGGGTAGGCGTCAGGTTCCGGTTTTTGCCTGAACGGAATCGACGCGGCTGCCGGCCCAGGCGAGGTTGTCGCTTAGCTGGGCGAGGATGCTGATTGCGTCCTTCAGTGGCGCGTCACCGCTTTCGAATTGCAGCAGCAAAAGAAGATCGGTGGCCTTTTCAAACTCACCGGGGATCCAGTCGGCTTCAGTGGCGATTTCGCCTCCTTGCTCCAGACGCTCCGCAAAATCTTCGACGATTTCCTGACAACTGTTCAGGAATGCGGCCGGTTCTATATCTGATGTCTCGCGCAAGTCGTCATAGATGCTGGCAATTGCCGCCAGCCAGTCTTCAAGGATCGGGTTTTCAAGCGGGGGAAGGGCGGATTCCAACGTCGCATGAATCGACGGTGCTTCGACCTGCGCTGGTTCAGCTTCTGCGATGTCCAGGGTGGAGAGATACGGAAGAAACTCTTGCTCGATGTCATTTCGGGCAGCTTCCAAATCCTTCAAACGCCGCTCGGATGCGACTTGCAGGACCTGTTCGGCCAAATTTTGACCGCCACAGGTCTCCCACAGATCAAAATCAGGCTCGGGTTCTTGCGCCATGGCTTTGACCGCGACTGGTGTGCCGATAGGCACGACAGACCGGAAGAATTTACCTTTTCCTTTTTCCAATCGGTTCAGAACACGGTCCAGCGCGTCGCGGACCGGGGGGAGATCCGCGTGGGTTACGGCCAGCAAGCTATTCGAGCGCAACTCTTGCGGAACTTGTGCCCACAGGTGGCGCTCAGTCTCACGCCAGGCATTGGTTCCGTTCGTGCACCAGATGGCACAATCGACATAGGACAATAGGTCCAAAGTGGACTTGTAGGTGTCATCCAATGCGCCGGTTCCCGGCAGATCGAACAATGAGATCTCTTGCAGGGCAGGGGTATTCAGCCCAATCGAGATAAAGTCCGGGTCGTCTGCCGCGGCTTTTTCCAGTGCAATGCCGGAATAGACTTTGGGCTCTTTGTCCCACCAGCCAACGGTGGTTTCCGGTGCATCCGCATAGGCCACTATAACCAATGGCAATTTCAAGTGTTGAGGGCCGGTTGGCAGAATGTCCGCCCCGGCTAGCATGTTTGCGAGGCTGGATTTTCCGGCCCCGAATTCCCCGGCAAAACCGATGTTTACCGCATTCGAAAGCCGTTCGGCATGGAACAAGGCGCGCTCGCGCATCTTGTCCAGACCCGCCTCTGAAGGCAGGTTTTCGGTGGCGGTCAGGAAGCGTTCAAGCTTGCGTACTTCCTGTTCGGTTCCGGGAAATTCAATCATTCCGCAGCCTCTGCTAATTTCTTGTCGGCGCTATTGCCGCCAAATACCGCATCCAGATCATCTGCAACACGTTGTGCCTGATCGAATGCTGCCTGTGCTTCTGCACGAACATTGGTTTGGCCGGTTCCGGCGCGTTGTTCAAGATGTCCGGCCAACAAGGCCAGATAGTGATCAAGAACGGTGTTCAGACGCTCAAGCAGATCGGCGCGCGCCGTGTCCACCAGATCGTCCCCGATCATTTCGAATTCCTGAACGATCATCCGTTCGGCCCGAGCGACCACACTTTTACGCGAAATCAGACGGGACAGCCAACTGACGCGCAGTTCCACGGTAATGCCACGCGTCAGTGCGGTGGTATCCGGACGGAACCACCGAACCGCACTGGTATTCATCCGACTGTCGGTCGGGTCTTGCCAGCCGGGCAGGGCGCGAAGTGCGGCATTGCTGTTCATGTCGACCGCATAAAGCTCGCTGAGCATTCGCTGCCGCACCACCTGTGTCGCACCCTGAACCAGCTCGCGCATGCGGTCCCGCAGCGGCGAAAAGTTCAATTCAGTGTCACCGCCCTTGGCCAACAAAGGGGAATCGCCATTCGGTCCGCGGACAACGGCGGAGACGGCTTCGGATACAGTGTCATCCATGACGCCGCGAAGATTGGCCAACACATCATCCATATCGTCAATGATCTGTGTGGTTTTTTGCGAAACCAGCGCGCGCAGCTCGGCCAATGTTTTGTCGTTTTCGTCGCCGTCGGTAATGTCGGCGGAGTTTTCGTCGTCAATTACGCGCAGATGGGCCTTAGACCGTTCCAGCTCACCTTGCGCAAAACTGTTAAGGTGCTGCCAGGCCATCTTGAGCTGTTCGTCACGGGGCCCTTGGGTCAAGGCGTGCGTAACGTGGCGGCGCAGATCGGGTAGACCAGAGGCGATCATTGCGGCAAAGCGCAAAACGCCCTCACGGCTGATTGGGCCAGGGCCCTGTTTGATCTCTTCTACACCGTCCAGATATTGCTTCATCTGCTCGGGGTGGGCGCGCAGCCAAGCCAGAACGTGATCGTGGTTCACGCCGGTATCGTCACCAGTCAAGGCATAATGGGCCCATTGGGCGCTGCCCATCAGAACATCAATGTCCGAGTTGCCCAGGGCTTTTTCCAGGCCATCCAACACGTCCGTCCGGACTTTTCCAGCGTCTTCAGCGCCGCCGCCCAGTTCGTCCACGCGATTGATGAAGACGACGATCTGCCCCAGTTCCAGCGCCTGCATCAGGCGGAACAACTTAAGATCCGCACGGGACAGCGCCTGATGTGCGGACAATACAACAACAAAGAAATCGGATTCCTTGAGGTATTGGCGCGAGATTTCTTCGCGGATCAGCAGCGGGTCGTTGACGCCGGGCGTATCCGTGACCGTCAGCGGGAACGGAAAATGGCCAATGTCAAAGTAGACCTCGGCCTTGCGCGTGATGTCACTGTACAGTCCCCGATCTGAACCGGGGTCGTATTCTTCGCTGTCGGTCGGATCGTCACCCGCACAAACATAACGGGCCAGATCGTCCGAGTTCAGATGCTCCAGATCGTGATGCTGACCCAGCAACTGCTCATAGCTGTCGCCTAATCGCAGTTGTGCGCGGGTTTTCATCGCGTCGACCTGCTCTTCGATCATCTCGCGCTTATAGCTGTCCTCGTCGTCGGGGAACATGTTGCGCAGCTCTTCGCCCTCGGCGATCAGCGCCTGCCATTGACGGTTATCGAAGAAATGAAATTCGGCCCCTTGGGTCCGACCCGAGGGGTGACCGAAATGCATGTCGGTGATCACGGTCGTCCACGGATTAACATCCGAGGGCAGGTATTCGGCCTGCCCCGTAAACCCGTTGATAAGGCGGGACTTGCCAGCCTTGATTTGCCCGACAAATGCAATTGACGGTTTTAGATTTGAAAGGTCGCCGACAATACGCGAAATGAACTGGCGGGTCTCGTCATTGCTGACCCCGTTCATATCTTCGGCGATTCTTATTAACTCACGACGGTTATTTTCACTCATACTGTTACCCTGGGTACTTGCAATCACAGATTGAATTAGTCGAAAAATTGAATATTACGGGCGCGCTCATTCGGAACGCTCCGTCAGAGATGTCCACAGATTCACAATGGCGCCTAGCTTGCGCGCCTCGTGAACGACCATGGAAAATTCTTCGCCGTCGTTCAGGACGGCCAAACCAGAACCTTTACCGCCGGACGGACGCATGACGATCAATTGCGGATGATCCAGCGCCGCGGCTGCGTCATCATCCCAGCCCGACAGGTCATGCGCGAACTGCGCCAGCAAAGTTTCATCTGCATGTAATGGCTGATCTTCACTACAATCGCCGTCAGACTGAACCATTTCCCCGCCTTCAGCTTTGACCCGGATGCGACCAACAGCCAAACGCTGGCTGCCGAGATAGAACTGATTGGCCAAATCGCTGGCATCGTCTGTTGCTTCCACGTAATTTGCTGGCTCGGCTGTGTCCGGAACGACTGCTATGACGGGTTCAGCGGGCATTTCGATCATCGTGCAAGCACTAGCGATTTCGCTAAAAGTGATTCCGACATCGTCCGCTTCCAGCGTGGCGTCCGGCCGTAGGGATATCAGGCTGAGCGGTGCAGGCGCCGCGGCAATATCGGTTACCAGTTGCGCCAATTGCCCAGCCAGCGTATCGCGCTCTTCGGTTTCAAAATCAGGCGCAACGCCGGACCGGACACGAAAGACATCTGTAACCCGAGAGCTGTTGACCTCAATCGCGAGACAATCGCCATTGGCAGCCGTAAACTCCAACCGGCGCGGCAAAACAGTGCCACGGATGGACTGCAATACCTTTTCGCGGCGCTCAAGCGCAGTGTCACCAGCAAGCGCGACGGCTGGCTCCAGTCGGGCAACCGATGATCGCCCAATGTCCTCGAGCAAATCGAGTATGTTTGTATCCATCATGCCGTGACCCCCTCTGGTCCCGTCTAAACTGCGGCCGCGACGGGCCCCAGACTGAGATGCGATTTTGTCAGTGCCAACCCTACATTCGCGCTGTTGCGACAGATGTAGCAGACCACATGATCCGGATAGGCCTGCGTCCGCAAAAAAATGTTCAACCGATCCTTTGAAAACACCGCGATTTCCCCAAATCCCGGATTTTCGGTATCAGCATTACCCGATTTCCGCAGCAATGCTTCAAAAGCACCCACGCCGCCGCCCTGAAACAGGTTCGCCACTGCAAGCGCGAGACTGTCCAGCACTTCGGCGTCCTCTTGATCGCGGACACTGGTCCCCAATAACATCCCTGTTTCCATGTCGATATACCCGGCTGCGACGCAGTCGGGTATCGTTTCCATCGCAGATTTCAGTGCGGCTTCGATAGACATCGGGCTTCCCGTCCTTCTACCTTGATTTCACGTTATAAAACATGCCATTCAGCCCCGCCCTTGTTCCCGGCTTTCGGAAGCGTTGAAACGTCTTTTTTTGCGTCGCGGGCGCCGTGTTCAGCGGCGATCTTGTCGAACTCTTCCAGGAAGGCCACAAAAACTTTTTTCAGGCCTTCGGAGTCTTCAGGAAGATCCTCACCAGCGGTGATCTCGCGCCACATCGCCGATGCGCTGAGTGTTGATCCGGCGTCCGCATTCAGCAATTTCTCAAGGGTTTCAGACTCAGGCTCGGCCTCGGACGTTCCGTTTGATATAGGCACGACCTGTGTTTCGATCAGGCCGCTGGTTTCGGGTTCCAGTTCGAACTCATCGGCCGTACCATCCGATTGCTCGGCGAGCAATGCAACGATTGACGACACAGATGTGTCAGCACGTTGCGCGTCTGCTTCGGTGTTTTCGGATACAGCATCTTCAGCTGCGTCAGCCAGCTTATCCTCAATCGACGCCAATAGGTGATCCTGACCATCGGAGCCGGTGTCAGGCTGATTTGCCTCGCCTTCACTCTCGACTTCCAGTTCCAAGGTCTCTTCTTCGTCGAAATCTTCGTCATCCAGTTCAAGAAACGCGTTTTCTTCCGAAGGGATCTCGGCAACATCGGCCAAATTCAGAGGCTGACTGGGCGTTTCCCGGAAGAAAGAACGCAGCTCGTCCTGATCGGTTTCGGTCTCAGGTTTGGTTTCTTCCGATATCGCGGTCATCTCAGCGCGCAACCGTTCAGCCTCATCCGCATCAATCCGGGGGGCACGTTCCGTATCGTTTGAGCGTGCTTCAACGCGGGCAGGGCGTACAGGAAAGCTTGTTACCACTTCGTCCTGCGCATTTTCGTCCTGAACGGGATTGACCAGCTTTAGTGGAGTGGGCTGTTCTGCGCTTTCAGTGGTTTTGCGTGGGGGGATCGGTTGGACACGTGGCCCATCAGCAAGGCTATTGTCGATCTGGTACCGCGCCAGCATGTCTGCGCGATTGTCCATGATCTGCTCGGTGATCTCAAGAAAGCTGTCTACCATCTTGCCGCCACCGCTGCGTCCCCACAGTTCGGCATCGCCGCTCTTGTCGCGGGCGGTGATCGCATCGCGAGCTGAGAACAAAATCGACCGGTTGAACAGATGCCCTGCCTCGCGGTTGACGCGGCGCAACACCTTTTGGCGGTCTTTCGGACCCAGTGTATCCGCACGTGTTACCAACAGCAGCGAGTTGTGCTGCAACCGTTCGGGCAGGGCGACCCAAGTCGCCCGCTCGGTCTCGCGCCAGGCTTGGGTTGCATGTGTGCACCACAGCACGCCATTGGCCTGACCTACGGCGCGACGCCAAACATCGGTTGAAATCTTGGGGTCCGAGATACCCGGCGTGTCGATCAGATCAACCGCTTCGAGGATATCGGATTCAAGAAAAATACGAATGAATTGGGCGTCGTTTACGCCGATCGATTCCAACGCATCCAGTTCAATATTCTCGCGCATACCATCATGGCGCTGCACATAGGCTGATTGCTTACCCCAGCTGAACCAGACCGGCGGTAACTGTGTGGCCGTCACCTGGGTTGGCAGCGCGTGCGACCGAAGCAGAAAGTTCATCAGCGTCGATTTGCCGGCGCTGAACTCTCCCATAAGGGCAAAGACCGGCTTGCGGCGGGACCACTGCTCGATGCGTTCCCATGCTTTGGGCGAGACGAAACGGGTTTGTGAGTCTTTTGCCATATCGCTACTTATGCTGCCTCGTTACTAAGATCTTTCAGGATGTCGCCCAGAATATCGTCACGCGATTTCTGTGGTGTCAGTCCTGCCATCAGAGCTGCGTTGCGGCTTGGGTCATTCTCGGCCGAGGCCGAAATGCTAAGCAACGTCTCTTTCTGCTCGCGCATGAAATCCGACAGGACGGCACGTACGTTTTCCAATACGGCTGCGACCTGATTTTCCTCGATATCCTTGGTGATCGAATTCGCCTCGGACGCGATCAGGCGCGTATAGTCGGCTGCATAAGCTTCGAACCCTTTGCGGCGCTGCCACCAGCGACGCCACCAGGTGCTTTGCAAGTCCAAAGCGATTGTTCGCCCAATTCCGAGTGGGGGTGGGACACGCGGAACAATGGGCGCTTCGATACTGAACTCACCCAGGTGGTTGCCCAGTATCTTCTGATAAAGCGTCTCAATATCTGCGGCCGCCGTATTGTACAGCGCACTTGCTTCTTTGCGCATCGACCGCGCAAAGCTGAAATATGCGGCCTTTTGCAAGGTGCGCAGCCCCGCTGGGTCATACTGCCATGTGCCTTGTTCGCCGTTCAGCTCAAGGTGGGCAATCAGCGAATCCGTTGCACGTTTGACAAAGTTCGATTCCGCTGAATTCAGTCGCTCCAACACCTTCGCACGCAGGGATGCGGTCAATTCGGCCGCTTTCTTTTCATATTGATCCGAGAGTGTGGCAATCGCTTCCTCTGGCGATACCCCGTCCAAATCACGCACAAGGCCTTCGCCGCCCGAAAGGGTCTTGGCAACGGCCGTGGCGCGGATTTGACTGGCGATATTGCGGGCGCGGTGACGGACGCGATCCAGCAACCGGGTGCCTGCGCCTTCGGCGATGCGTTCGTTCATGGCCAACAGCAAATCGGGCAAGCCGGACAGTGCCCAAATCTTGTCGAGCGAGGGTGCCTGATCGCCAAAACCGGCGGCCAGATAGAACGTGTTCAACGCCTCGCGGGATTCATCGGAAAGAATCTCAGGGTTGCCCGTCAACGCGGCCTCGGCCCACAAGGCGCTGCCAAAGACAACACTGGTATTGGCGTCGATATTGTTCTGTTTGAGTGTATCCTGAATGCGGTCGCGGATTTCCGGCACCTGATTGACCGGATCCGCCAATTCGTCAATTCGGTTCACAAACAGGATGATCTGCCGGTTTTCGAATTGCGCGATAATGCGCATCAGCGCCATGTCCATTGTCGTCAGCGCCTGGCTGGCAGCCAGAACAACAACGCAGACCTCAGATCCGCGCAAGCTGCGCAGGGTGATCTGTTCGCGGACCATAAAGGTATCGTTGACACCCGGCGTGTCGCACAGTTTGAGCGCAATCGGGTATTGCGGGATATCCATATACAGCTCTGCCGACTTCGTCACATCGGCGAACCGCCCGGTCTTGGGGTTGATGTCCGGGTCATCTTCGTCACCCAGACAGACATAGCGCTGGATCAGCTCTTCGTCGAAGTAATCATATTGATGGCTCTGCCCCAGAATCAGGTCGAAATGCTGGCCCAATCTGGATTCGGATTTAGCCTTCATCTCGCCGATTTGGCGGCGAATGTCATCCATCTCGTCATCGGCTCCGGCGCGGTTTGCCAACTCACCCAGGCGGCCGCCGCCGACCATCAGATTGTCCCATTCTTCCTGTTCAAAGAAGGTAAACTTGGCGCGTTTGTCGCCTTCGGTGCGGGTGTTGATGTTCAACGTGGTCACCACCGATGTCCACGGGTTTACATCCGATGGAAGCAGGGCAGGGCGCCCGGCCAGGATGTTCACGATCGAGGACTTACCAGCCTTGACCTGCCCGACCATTGTAACGCTGGCCGAGAAATTCTCCATCCGCGTCTTGAGCGTGGCAAGACGTGCGGACGAACGTGCATCCGCCACCTCTGTCAGTTGATCAATCTGTGCGGTCAGCGAGTTCATCGCTGACGTCATGGGCGTCAGTGCCTCATTGCCAACTGACAAAAGATGGTCGTTGCGCGCCATGTTCAGCCTCCGGTTCCTGTCGCGGCCAACGTGTCTGTCGGCGTGCTGGTCATGGTGTCGATTCGGGCGATCAGATTCAGGGCATTGCCCAGGATCGCAGCTTCGGCCCCCGGCGAAATCGATTCGAAGGTGTGGCAATCCGCCAGAACTTCGATCGAGCTAAATCGCTCGCTGTTTTCAAGGCGGGCAAGACGACGCCCGGTCGGAAAGCCCTCGGATTTGGTTTCGGGCAGCGGCATACGCGAGTTGGCTAGCAAATATCGCCGCCCGGAGCGGGTGCGCAACGAAACGCCAAACCCGGTGTTTGGATGGTCGCGGTTCAGGGATTTGAGTTCACCAAGAAAACTTTCACGCGCAAGGCCAACGGCTTCTTGCTCGGCAGCAGCGGAGTTCATCATATTGGTCACGTTTCAGACCCTTGTACTGGAGTTGAGCGAAAAAACTCGTACAGCGCCCGAAGGCAAAAAAGACTCATTAACTCCTACTGCTCATAAGTGACTTTCAAGGCGTTCTTATTTTGACGCGAATAAGATTTTTTGGCGTTTGAATTGTGGCGCAATTGTGTTTGGTAACATTTTTCAACCACAACCTACGGGCGTATTTTCGGCGTCAATGTGAACAGCGCCATTTATCGTTAGCAGCATTCAAGAGCAGAAAACTTGCAACGATGCGCACGTGTTGTATTTTTGGTAGTGCGTCTAGAGCACTGTTCATAAACAGTAATTACTCTATCTTTTGAAATCAACCTGACACCAAATCTACCCAGAGGACGTCTGTAAAATATATGTATGTTGCATTCGTCTTTGGGTTCTCATCATAGCCCGCCCTTAGATGAGGGGCATTTTACTCAACGTAAGATAGTTTTCTTCTTCTCACCAAAGGGACCTGAGTGTTGCTAAATACAAAACAATAAAATTAGTCAAACTTGCCCAAGTAATCTTTTCTCTCTACTCGTAGAACGCCAAAAATCAGGCTGCTTTCCTGCCGCGAACAGCAACACATGAGAATATCCCGCATCCCGCTTAGCGGCAGCGTCCGGCAGACACCATATGTGCACGACGGTCAGTTCAGAAGCATGTTGCGCCGATGTCATCAATAATCTTGCGCACAACTCAATTTTCCCTCTCGCACTCCGTGGCAAGCTTTGCTATTCACCCCGACATTCCGGCACCGAGTGCCTGGGTTGCGGGTGTGGCGAAATTGGTAGACGCACCAGATTTAGGTTCTGGCGCCGCAAGGCGTGGGGGTTCAAGTCCCTCCACCCGCACCATACCATTTCAGAGAATTTTCCCGTCCGGACCGCCTTTGCCGGCTTTCAGGCAATGACCAACGTTTCGTACGGGACAGCCGACTGGATTTTGACGTTTGAACAGTCGGGTCCGCTCGCCAAGCGAACGATTAGGTGACTGCATCCATAGTGAAAACACCGGCCTCTATGATTTGGAAATGCAGGTTACATGGCCTGCATTTCGGAACGCGCAGTCAGGAGAACAGGTAGTAGGTCGTTGGTGACGTGGCTAAAATAGCCAATGCAACGACAAGCCAAACCAAAACGCAAACCCAGTAGGTTCCCGGATTTTCAGCGCGGGTTACCCGTTCCCACAAGTAGGTCGAACCAAACACCAAGTCTCTGATAGCCCATAACAACAAGCCAAGCCCCACATAGAACCAAATATCCATAATTCCCTCGCGTGATGAGTTTGGCGCAACTTAGGTTGTCAAAAATGATTGCGCAATTGTGCATTGATCATTTTCGGCAATTGCTGACCAAAGAATTTGGTTAATTTCGGCCTTTCAGCGATCTCTTCACGTCCATAGCACGCGCTTGCGGACCCACAACGCCGCCACTATTGCCCGGCCAATCCCATCTGGCGCACGGCCAGGTCGCGCATTATCTCTTCGGATCCGCCGCCAATTGCCATTATTTTGATTTCGCGCCAGATCCGCTCGACCGGATTGCCCAGCATGTATGCGGCACCGCCAAAGATCTGCATCGCTTCGGAAGCAACAAATTGCAGTGACGTCGTGGCCTGAACCTTGGCCTTTGCAATTTCGGCGACTGGCATCAGGCCCTGTTCAATTGCCCAGCAGATCCGTTCGATATATGCCTCATTCATATCAATCCGGGCAGACATTTCTGCAAACTTGTGGCCAATGACCTGATGTTCGACCAGTCGCCTGCCGAATGTCTTGCGTTCCCGTGCCCAGTCCAGGGCACTATCGTAGCATAGTTTCATCATACCCAACGAAGCGGATGTCAGGCCAAGCCGTTCAAAGTTAAAGTTGTTCATGATTGCGATAAAGCCCCTGTTCTCAGGCCCCAACAGGGCAGTAGAATCCAGCTCGCAATCATCGAAATGCAGCGTCGCTTGCTGTGAACTGTGCCAACCCATCTTGCCACCCAACGGCGTGCGGCTGAACCCGGGCGCGTCATGAGGGACCAAAAACAATGAGATACCGGTCAGGCCCGGGCCGCCAGTGCGGGCGCCGATCACAAACCATTCGGCATCCATACCCCCGGTGATATAGGTCTTTTCCCCGTTCAGAATCCATCGGCCGCCTTTGCGCTCGGCACTTGTTTGAATATTGGCAACGTCCGACCCTGCGCCTGGTTCGGTGATCCCAAGGGCCGACATCATGCGCCCCGAGATGATCTCGGGCAGCACTTTCTGTTTGAACTCCTCGGAAGCAAATTTCGCAATTGGGCTGATGGAAATCGTACGTCCCCCAACGGCGGCTCCGATACCGGATGCCCCACAGCCGAACAGGATTTCACTATAATCATGGCGCATAAAGGCGTTGTCGAAACCTAGACCGCCGTATTCCTCATCGATCCCAAAGCCAAATACGCCGAACTCAGCAATTGCGGCATGCAGCTCCCACGGGACGCTGCGATCCGCCTCCCATTGCTCAATATGAGGTTTGATTTCGGCATCGACAAAACGCTGGAAATTTCCGCGGAAAGCTTCGCGTTCAGGGGCCATGAAAGGGGATGGCAGGGTCATTTGACCTCCTCAACGTCATTTTCGGGCAATACCTGAAGCTGGCTTTCCATCATGCGTGCGAAGCGATCCATCATCTGCGTAAGGTATTCTGGCGATGAAACGAATTTCTCATGCAACAACAAACCACGCAGGAAATTCCGGGCGATGCTCCACAACAATTCAGTGTCGTTACGGTCACCCGTTGCGCTGACATACCGGGCGGAGATCAGGGTGAGGTTCGACTTGTCCCAGTCTCTCAGGCTCTGTTCAAGCATGCCGAACAGTTCCGGATCGGTTCGGCAAGCAACCAGAATCTCGACTATGGCGCGCCCACCTGCGGAATTTACGATATTGGCCCAGGCAGACATAATCAGGTCATAGACGGGCTGAGGCGCGCGATCATGTGGCCAGAGCGGGTTTTGCGCATTGCCCAATAGTCGCATCGCGGTCGCTGCGACCAATGCCTGCTTCGTGGGGAAGTGATGCGTTATTGCCCCGCGTGAGATACCCGCCTTGGCTTGTACTTTGGCAAAAGTGGTCTCGGCATACCCAAGCTGATCCAGACAAGTGACCGTCGCATTGCTGATTTTGGCCTGCATATCTCGGGACCTTTGATCCTGGACTGAAGGTTTTTTTGGCATCGATTCCGTCATCTTCCGTCGCGTCGCAGTGGTAAATCTTCGTTGACCAAGGTGGTCAGTAAATCATAAAAACAGAACAGTCGGTCTGTAAACTGCGGATCGCACCCAAGCGGGAGAGACGTGGCGTGACACATTCTCTGCGGATCGGAGGAGCAAGTGGTTTTTGGGGGGATGCCCCTCATGCGACACAGCAATTGCTGCGTGCCCCGGGGCTCGATTTTCTGGTCTACGATTACCTCGCCGAAATCACCATGTCGATCATGGCCCGCGCCCGTCTTAAAGACCCCCAAAAGGGATATGCGGTGGATTTCGTCTCTGACGTTATGGCCAACAATTTAACCCAAATCGCCGAGCAAGGCGTCAAGGTCTTGTCAAATGCAGGCGGGGTCAACCCAGTTGCCTGTGCTGATGAATTACGTCGCAAATCTGCAGAGTTGGGATTGAACTTGAAAGTTGCAGTGGTCGAAGGCGACGACCTGCTGCCGCGTGTGGCTGAGTTTGTCGATCGGACTGAGATGTTTTCCGGTGCGCCGATGCCACCGATCGAAAAGATCGCCTCGGTGAATGCTTATATTGGGGCTGGGCCGATATTGGTGGCGCTGCACGGCGGTGCTGATATCGTCATCACAGGCCGCTGCGTCGACAGCGCTCTGACTTTAGCGGCGTGCATGTATCATTTTGGATGGCGGCCCGAAGACCACGACTTATTGGCTGCCGGGTCGCTTGCAGGGCATTTGATAGAATGTGGTCCGCAAGCCACCGGAGGCAATTTCACGGACTGGAAATTGGCAGGCGACATCGCCAAGATCGGCTATCCAATTGTCGAGGTAAACGCCGATGGCGGGCTGGTCCTGACCAAGCCGCAGGGCACAGCTGGATGTGTGACCCCGGCTTCGGTCTGCGAGCAGATGCTGTATGAGATCGGCGACCCGCAGTCCTATATTCTGCCTGACGTGATTTGCGACTTTTCCAATGTCAGGATTAAGCACTCCGAGCCAGACCATGTAACCGTTTTGGGTGCAAAAGGCCGCGCGCCGACCGGGCAGCTCAAAGTGTCCGCCACCTGGGCGGATGGCTATCGCGCGGGCATTACGATTCTGATCAACGGGCGTGAGGCACGACAAAAGGCGAAGGCTTTTGCCCAAGCGGGGTTGGATCGTGCGCGCGCTGTCCTCCACCAGATCGGTTCTCCCGACTATCGCGAGGTGTCGTTTGAAACCTTCGGAGGTCGGCCTGGCGACGGCGATTACGAAGAGATCTCGTTCAAGGCAGCCGTGAAACACGACGACCCCCGCGCGGTTGGCGTATTCCTGCGTGAGATGACCGGGTGCGCACTGGCCGCACCGCCGGGGTTGCACATCTTTACCGGAGGAGGACGGCCAAAACCCTCGCCAGTCGTTGCCCTGTTTTCCTTCTTGGTGCCAAACGACACGCTGACCTATTGCGTAACGATGGATGGGGACGATATCGCATACAATCCGCCAAAAACGCCCACTCAAGACCCGGAACCTGTCCCGGCAAAAGCCCCGGAAATAGCCGATGAAAAGGTGACCGAGTGGATCACATGCCCTTTGGAAGATTTGGCCTGTGCTAGATCTGGGGACAAAGGCGACACCGCAAACATTGGGGTCATTGTACGTCATGCTACCTTTTTGCCCTACATTTGGGCCGCGCTGACCGAAGCGACGCTGGCAGATGTTTTTTCTAACTACCTATCTGGCAGGGTCGAACGGTTCTTTCTTCCAGGAATGCATTCCATGAACATTCTGCTGCACAATGCGCTGGGTGGCGGTGGCGTAGCCTCGTTGCGCAACGACGCGCAAGGCAAGAGTTATGCCCAGATATTGCTGGCCACACCGATCAGGATTCCTGCAGAGTTATCCTCATACACCGAGCGAGGAGAAATCTGATGGGTTTTGTCAGTAAAGTCGTCCGCGATTCTGGCAGCTTTGCCAAGAACCGAGCCGATATGCTGGCTCTTGTCGACGAGATGCGCGCGCTTGAAGCACGTCCTGTCGCCCTGTCAGAGAAACGGCGTGAACGGATGGAGGCCCGGGGGCAGATCACACCCCGTGACCGTTTGACCCAACTGTTGGATCCTGGAATGCCTTTTTTGCAGCTGCACGGGTTGGCGGGTTACTGCGTCGATACAGACGATCCTGATCAATCGGTTCCGGGCGCGTCATTGGTTATTGGCATCGGTTTCATCTCGGGCGTGCGCTGCATGATCATCGTCGACGATGCAGGGATCAAGGCCGGCGCGATGGTCGAGATGTCAGCTGCGGCCTTCCTGAGTGCGCAAGACATGGCTTTGAAACAGAACCTGCCTTTTGTGCATCTTGTCGAAAGCGCCGGTGCAAATCTTATGGAGTACAAGGTCGAATTCTGGGCCAATGGCGGCAAACTGTTCCGCAATCTGGCCCGCCATTCGGCCGCTGGCCTGCCCAACATCGCGGTACTGCATGGCCCGTCAACCGCCGGTGGGGCTTATATGCCAGGCCTTGCAGACTATGTTGTCGGCGTGAAGAACAATGGTATGGCCGCATTGGCCGGTGCAGCCTTGGTTCACGCGGCGACGGGCGAAAAGGCCAATGACCGCGATCTGGGCGGGTCCGAGATGCATGCCACCACATCCGGGCTGGTCGACTATCTGGCCGAGGATGATGCGCACGGTATCGAAATGGCCCGGAACGTGATGGCCCGGCTGGATTGGAACAAATCCTTGCCTGTGCGTCGCTGCAAAGACGTGCAGCCTCCGAAATATGATACGGATGAGATCGCAGGCCTTGTTCCAACCGATTATCGCGTTCCCTATGACGTTCGCGAGGTCGTGGCCCGCATTGTGGATGGCTCGGATTTTGAGGATTTCAAACCCGACTATTGCTCAGCGACTGTCTGTTTGCAGGCCACAATCAATGGTATCGCTGTGGGCATTCTTGGAAACAACGGGCCACTGGACCCTGCAGGCGCGAACAAAGCCGCGCAGTTTATTCAGCTATGTGGTCAGGCTGACACTCCCCTTATCTTTCTGAACAATATCACAGGTTTCATGGTCGGCACCCAATATGAACAAAGCGGCATGATCAAACATGGGGCCAAGATGATTCAGGCCGTTACATCTGTCGATGTGCCCAAGATCACGCTCTATGTCGGGGCAAGTTTCGGGGCGGGCAATTACGGGATGTGCGGCTACGCCTATGACCCGGACTTCCTGTTCGCCTGGCCCAATGCGGCAACGGGCGTGATGGGCGGCGAGCAAGCCGCCGGGACGATGGAACTGGTCGCGCGCGCAGGGTTCAAACGCAAAGGGATCGACCCCGACGAAGCCAAACTGTCTGCGCAGAAGGCAGCGATCACAGCGCATTTCACACGACAGGAAAATGCGTTTTATACCTCGGGCCGGTGTATCGATCATGGCGTCATTGACCCCCGCGACACGCGGCGCGTGCTGGGTTTTTGCCTTGAAACCTGCCTTGAGGGTCGCGCGCGAACGGTCAAACCCAGCTCGTACGGGGTGCACAGGTTTTGATCATACTGCATTACTCACCAAATCCACATCCAAGACAGATAGCAGAGGCTGAGGCATGACATTCGACACGCTTCTTGTTGCCAATCGTGGGGAAATCGCCGCGCGTATCATCCGAACCGCCCGGTCGCTTGGGCTGCGCACGGTGGCCGTTTATACAACCGCTGACGCGCGGGCACCCCATGTCGAACTTGCTGATGAGGCGGTTTGGATCGGTGAAGGGCCGGTTGGTGATAGCTATCTGAACGCAGAAAAGACCATTGCTGCCGCTCAGAAAGCCGGGGCAGGGGCAATTCACCCGGGCTATGGGTTTTTGTCCGAAAATGCGGGTTTTTCAGCGGCAGTCGAGACCGCGGGTCTGACTTTTATCGGACCCGATCCCGAAGCGATCAGGCTGATGGGCGACAAGGCCGTCGCCAAACGCCTGATGATCGGCGCGGGCGTTCCCTGCGTTCCGGGGTATGAAGGCGATGATCAATCGGATGCCGCTCTGGTCACAGAAGCGGACAAGATCGGCTTTCCTATTATGGTTAAAGCCGCAGCTGGTGGCGGTGGTCGCGGAATGCGCGTGGTCCAATCCGCCGACGCTCTTTCTGAGGCGATTGCGCTTGCCAGATCCGAGGCCGAGAACGCTTTTGGATCCGGCAAATTGATCCTTGAGAAAGCGATCGGTGATGCGCGCCATATCGAATTTCAGATTTTTGTCGATGGGTACGGGAACGTAATTCATCTGGGCGAAAGGGAATGCTCGATTCAGCGTCGCCACCAAAAAGTCATCGAAGAAGCCCCAAGCCCCGCCATGACGCCAGAATTGCGCGAAAAAATGGGAGCCGTGGCGATTGAGGCGGCCCGTGCGGTGAACTATCGCGGCGCCGGAACCGTGGAGTTCCTATTGGAACCGTCCGGCGTTTTCTATTTCCTTGAAATGAACACCCGACTGCAGGTTGAGCATCCTGTCACCGAGATGGTCACTGGCATCGACCTAGTGGCGCTACAGATCGCTGTCGCGCAGGGTGACGCCCTTCCGATCTCTCAGGAAGACGTCACCATGAACGGCCACGCCATTGAGGCGCGGCTTTATGCCGAAGACCCCGCTAACGGATATCTACCGGCAACCGGTCCAATTGATTTCTGGCAGGCTGCGACTGGACCCGGAGTGCGTGTGGACTCCGGCATTCAACAAGGGCAGGAGGTATCGCCTTTCTATGACGCCATGCTTGCAAAGATCATTGCGCATGGTCCAACCCGCGAAACGGCACGTGCGCGGCTGATCAAGGCTGTGAACGAATCTATTTTGCTGGGAACGGTGACAAATTCGCGGTTTCTTGCAGATGTGCTGCAGCACAGAGATTTCATTGCTGGTGATGCAACGACAACATTTTTGGATCGGACCTACCCCCGGGGCTTTCTTGCGTACCGGGTAACTGCGCCGGACATCGCCTTGGCGGCTGCGCTGTTGTTGGATGCGGATCAATCCCGCGCAAGGGCGGCGTCGGGCTACGTATCCGCCGAACAGTTGGGTTGGTCTAGCGCGGCGTTGCCGCCGTTCGCCGTGACGCTTGCCTATGTTGACGAAGAGATACAAACGCGCGCACTCGCCCGCCCCGAAGGATGGACCGTATGGGTTGAGGGCAACGCGTATGATGTCTCGTTCATCAAGCGCAGCAGCGGGAAGGTCCGGGCACGCATAAATGACAACACCGTCGACGCCACCGCACACATAACCCGGGACACGGCCCAGATCGCCATCGGCGCCGAGCGCCGGACGTTTCGACGCCTGCGTCCCGGTGCATTGGATGCGGGAACGATCGCTAGCGGTCGCGTCACCGCCCCCATGCCGGGTGCCCTGGTCGAGGTGGCGGCAAGACCTGGTCAAAGCGTTTCGAATGGCGACTGTCTGGCCGTTCTCGAAGCCATGAAGATGCAGCACCAAATCACTGCCGCCGTTGCGGGCGTCGTGACCTCTGTACACGTTGAGATCGGACAACAGGTGGCGGCGGGGGATGTTATGATCGAGATTGACGAAACATAGGTAGAATTGGGTGTGTGTCGGCTACCGCCGCTCAGGCACTGCATCCGGGGACATCGAACAGGCAAACACAAAATCGAGGGAACAAGCAGTGCAACAGGCAATGGATTTTTTGCAAGAAAGCCAGGCATTGTTTGCCATTCTAGCCGATATTTCGGGCGACCAATGGGAAAACCAAACCCAGTTCAAGGGATGGACGCTGAACGATGTTCTGGTGCATCTGCACTATTGGAACCAGATGGCCGATTTGTCGCTTCAGGACCCCGACGCATTTGCTGCGCGCATTGGCGCATTGTTTGTCAAAGCCAATGCCGAAGGGCTGCGCGCAGCCGAGAACGAAGCGATTTTGCTGCGTGGGAACGAGCTGCGCGATGCTTGGCGGACACTTTACACAGATATTGGCACACGTTGGGCCGATCTCGATCCCAAGCACCGGGTGAAATGGGCCGGTCCGGATATGTCTGTACGCTCGTCGATCACGGCCCGCCAGATGGAGACTTGGGCACACGGGCAAGAGATTTTTGACGTTCTTGGTGTCGAGCGCGTCGAACAGGACCGAGTCAAGAACATCGTCATTCTGGGTGTGAATACCTTTGGTTGGGCTTATCAGGTCAACGGCAAACCTGTGCCCGAGGCGATGCCGCGACTTGAACTGACCGCACCTTCCGGAGCCTTATGGGAGTTCGGTGAACCGGGGGACAATCGGATAACAGGACCTGCGGTAGAGTTTGCGCAAGTCTCGGCCCAAACCCGCAACATCGCAGATACATCTCTAAAGGTGGAAGGGCCGGTTTCTGCCGAATGGATGTCAATCGCGCAGTGTTTTGCCGGTGGTCGCGAAACGCCTCCAGCACCGGGTAGCCGTCACTGCGCTCGGGGCGCTCAGATTGCGTGAAAGACGTTGAATATAAGCCTAGAACCCGGCACAAAAGGACCCACACGTTCGACCGAAAGCGAAGATATGCTGCAGTTTAATGTGACAAAACTTGCATCTGGCCTGATCGTCGCTGTTGTCATCGGCTGGCTGCTGGTGCTGGGCAAGAGCATTTTTCTTCCGGTGCTTTTGGGCATTATCGGAATATACATTCTGGACTCGACCGCCTCGACAATCGGCCGTGTTCCGGGGTTGCGCCACATTCCACGCCGCGGGCGCCGTTTACTTGCACTGCTTGCCATATTTCTAACGCTGATTCTGATAGGGGTTTTTCTTGAGGCAAACGCGCAAGCGGTCGCCCAGAATATCCCGCGTTACCAAACCAACCTAAAAGCGCTGGTTGACTCGGCAATGGCGATTTTGGGTGTCAAAAAACTGCCAGACTGGTCCACGATCGAGCAGACGATTGCTGGCAAGTTCGATGTTTTGGGTTTTGTGCAGGGGACGCTTTCCACAGTGCAGGGTTTCGGGACGGTCATGTTAATGACAATCCTTTATATTGTGTTCATCCTGTCCGATCTGGACGATATGCCGGAAAAAGTTAGAAAGGCTTTGGGTGATGCTGAAACAGCTGACCGGTCGCTGCAAATTGTCGCCCAGATAAACCAGAAAATCGGCAGCTACCTAAGCGCAAAGACCCTGATCAACGTCATTTTGGCTGTGATCTCATATGTGATCATGTTGTTGCTTGGCATCGAGTTCGCAATGTTCTGGGCCATATTGATCGGCCTTTTGAACTATATCCCATACCTGGGTTCCATTGTTGGCGTTCTGTTTCCCGTCATGCTGAGCCTCGTGCAATTCGGCGGCATCTGGCACGCCGGTGTCGCGCTGATCGCGCTCATGGCCGCTCAGCTGTTTGTCGGAAACTTCCTTGAACCCCGCCTGGTCGGAAATTCGGTGAACCTGAGCGGGTTTATGGTGCTGTTTTCGCTGACGATCTGGACCGCGATGTGGGGTCTGGCAGGCACCATATTGGCGATACCGTTGACTGCCGTGGTGATGATCATCTTGTCGCAAATCCATTCTACACGACCGCTGGCGATTTTGATGTCAGAAAGCGGTGAACTTGACTGATTTTTCCAAAGCCCGGTTTTAAGTGATCGAATAATTCGTCATCTTTGGTGCGCGACCGCCACCCATTGGTCGGGGTGACGGTCGGTTTATAAGTTCTGGCGTTTAAAGCTTGATGCGGAACGCGGCGAAACCATCGGCGCCTTCGCCGGCGTCTTCGATCACCACTCCATTGACGTCGCTCATATAGTCGCGCGCTTTGGGGCCGGTTTCGAAAAGCACCGTGGTATCTGCGAGCGGGGCGAAGGACCAGTTGGCGTCCGCCTTTGGATCGATTGTGCCCTGTTCGACAATGTAACGCACGATGACGTCGCGGTTGGTGTCTGGGGCCTCGAAAACAATCGTGTCACCCAATGCGCCCGGGAAGGACCCACCGCCAGACGCGCGGTAATTGTTGGTGGCGATGATGAACTCCATATCATCCGTAACCGGCGTGCCGTTGAAGGAAAGGTTCACAATCCGAGCCGCATCTGGGTTCACCTCTTCGCCTTTTGGTCCAAATCGCGAGGGCTGGGACAGGTCGATCTGATAGGTCACGCCGTCCATAACATCAAAGTTGTAGGACGGGAATTCCGGGTTCAGTAGAATTGCGTCGGCCGAGCCCGGCTCAACCTGATTGAACATACCTGCCGAACGCTCCAGCCAACCCCGGACCTGTGCCCCGTTCACGCGGACCGCCCGCACGGTGTTCGGATAGAGATACAGGTCAGCCACGTTTTTGATTGCCACATCGCCCACTGGAACATCGGTATAATACTCTGGCCCACCACGGCCACCGGCCTTGAACGGGGCTGCGGCTGATAGGATGGGCAGCCCCTCGTGCTCGGTGCCCTTCATCATCTCTTCAACATACCATTTTTGTGCGATCGACACGATTTGCACCGACGGATCATCCGCGACGAGCGCGAAATAGCTGTGCAAAGGCGCGGACGTCTTCCCTACGGCGCGGCGAACATATGCCAGTGTTTCGTCGTGATCTTTGGCAACCGAATCCAGCACGGTCTGGTCGTCGCCAACCAGCGCAGTGATTGAGCGATCTTCGTTGCGCTTTGAGATCGGGCGCGCCTCGGACGTCGTTGTTACGACGCGCCATTCGTTCCCGTCGCGTTCCAGCAGCAGGTCCAACAGACCCAGATGCGAGCCCCAGAAACCGCCCATGACCGCTGGTTTGCCCAGCAAGGTACCTTTTTCGACGTCGATACCTGGACGATCCGCGAAGGTGGGCGAAGGGAAGACCAGGTGATTGTGGCCTGTGACCAGCGCGTCAATGCCATCGACGCCAGCCAGCGCGACTGAGGCGTTCTCCATCCCGTCGGCATGGTCTGCCTCACCGATACCCGAATGCGACAGGGCGATGATCAGGTCGCAGCCTTGCTCTTGCATTTCTGGTACATAGGCTTTCGCCGTATCGACAATGTCTCGGGCCTGAACGTTGCCTTCCAGATGCTTGCGATCCCAATTCATGATCTGAGGTGGTGTAAAGCCAATGACGCCGACCTTGATTGGATGCTTGCTGCCGTCGCCCATTTCAATTTCCCGGTCCAGAATGGCGTAAGGCTTGACCAGGGTCTTATCATCGCGTGGCCCTGCACCCTGTTTTTTGGCGACGTTGGCCAACACGACAGGGAAATCAGCGCCGGCGAGTGACTTTTCCAGAAAATCCAAACCGTAATTGAACTCGTGGTTGCCCAAAGTAGCGGCGTCATAGCCTACGGTGTTGAATGCGGCGATGATCGGATGGCTGTCGCCTTCTTTCATACCACGCTCATAAGCGATGTAATCGCCCATCGGGTTGCCCTGCAAAAAGTCGCCATTATCCACCAGCAACGAGTTGGTTGCCTCTGACCGAATGTCATTGATGATCGATGCGGTGCGCGACAGGCCTACCGTATCGCGCGGCTTGTCTGCGTAGTAATCATAAGGGAAGACATGCACATGGATATCGGTGGTTTCCATGATCCGAAGATGCGCCTGATTGTCGGCAGCGGCGGCCGAAAAAGGGTGCAGGGTGATTGCGGCGGCGCTGGCCGTGGTTGTGGCAAGGAACTGGCGGCGAGACATCGAAAAATGGTTGGAGGAGGTCATTCGGAACCTTTCAATATGTTGGCTAACGCGCCTTCTGCATAACTTACAAAACAACCGTGTGACACTGGTATCCAACGCGTTTGCAGCGGCGCGGCGCATGCGGGAATGTTTGGTACTGATGCCCATTGTGATCTGCTTACCCAATCATGGCAACATGTGTCGATTTGAGACGGTTGATTTTCGCGCGGTGCATATTGCGGAAATGGCGGCAGCCGCATTGGGATAGAATGTTCCGCATCGTTTGCTGAAGCGGCGTTGGCACAGCGGACCATTGCAAGCATCCGCGTTTTTCCGCCTGAGTGACGCAGATGGTAGAATCTGGTTGTGATAACGATCTTTATCTATAAAAGTATGCGCAGCCATGAGAGTTTTCGAAAAGTATCTATAAAATGAAAAACACCTCCCCGCTGTGGTCCCGCGAAGCTGCCCAAGCGTTGTATGACCTTCCGTTGATGGATCTGCTGTTTCGCGCTCAGACTGTGCACCGCGAAAACTTTGATCCCAACAAGGTTCAGACATCCAAACTATTGTCGATCAAAACCGGTGGATGCGCCGAGGATTGTGCCTATTGCTCGCAATCGGCGCGGAACGGATCAAAGCTGTCGGCCTCCAAATTGATCGAGGTTCAGCGCGTTCTGACCGAAGCGCGCAAGGCTCGCGACGGTGGGGCAACCCGGTTCTGCATGGGCGCTGCGTGGCGCGAACCCAAAGACCGGGATATGGATGCCCTTGTTGCCATGGTCGAAGGCGTGCGCGAGATGGGGATGGAAACATGTATGACCCTTGGCATGCTGGACGACAATCAGGTGGTCCGTTTGCGCGATGCGGGGCTGGATTACTATAACCACAACATCGACACGTCCGAGCGGTATTATCCCGAAGTCATCACCACACGCACCTTTGCGGACCGGATTGACACGATGAACCGTGTGCAGGAAGCGGGTATCAAAGTCTGTTCCGGCGGTATCCTCGGAATGGGCGAAGAGGTTCAGGACCGGGTCGATATGCTTGTCACTTTGGCCAATATGAACCCGGCGCCGGATTCAGTGCCGATCAATATGCTGATGCCGCAGGAAGACACACCATTGGCAGACGCGAAGCCCATCGACCCGATCGACTTTGTGCGGGTAATAGCCGTGGCGCGGATAATGATGCCGCAGTCTTATGTTCGTCTGTCCGCAGGGCGCAGCGATATGAGTGAGGAATTGCAGGCCATGTGCTTCTTCGCCGGTGCGAACTCGATCTTTGTTGGTGAAACGCTTTTGACGGCAGAAAACCCCGAAGAAGACACTGATGCCATATTGTTTGCCAAGCTTGGGTTGCAGGCGGAAACATCGGCCGAAAAATCCTGTTTGGATGCTGCTGAATGATAGCACTGAGTCGATTGAACTCGATGCTTGAACTGTTGGACACCCGGCACCGTCGCCGGGTGTTGGCATCACGGCGCGGTCTGGACTTTGCGTCCAATGATTACCTAGGTTTGGCGCAATCGGCATTCCTTCGCGTTGCCGCGCAAACGGCATTGGCGCAGGGCGTGCCGCTGGGATCCGGTGGTTCCCGTCTTTTGCGGGGCAATCATCCCGAACATGAGGCGCTTGAACACGAGGCCGCCGCCTTTTTTGATGCTGAGGCTGCTTTGTTCATGGGCGGAGGATTCCAGGCCAATCAGGCGATTTTCTCGACCCTTCCTGCCGCCGAAGATCTGATCCTTTACGATGCTTTGGTTCATGCAAGCGCGCATGAAGGCATGCGGATGGGACGTGGCCAAACACGTGCCTTTGCTCATAATGACGTGACCGCAGCGCGTCTGGCCATTGAGGCGTGGCTGGCAAAAGGCGGGTCTGGTCAAATCTGGATCGCCGTGGAAAGCATCTATTCCATGGAGGGCGACATTGCGCCCTTGGCTGCGCTGTCTGATCTGGCCTGTGAACACGGTGCCATATTGATCGTGGATGAGGCTCATGCGACCGGAGTATTTGGCCCGAACGGAAAGGGTCTGGCGCATGGCCTCAAGGCTGAGTTGCTGACTTTGCACACATGCGGCAAAGGGTTGGGGGTTTCTGGAGGGCTGATTTGTGGCCCGCGGGTGTTGATCGAAACATTGATCAACCGCGCGCGCCCGTTTATCTTTGCGACATCCCCATCTCCGCTCAATGCGGCCCTTGTTCGCGTGGTTCTGCAGCATCTTCAAACAGATAGTTCGCTGCCCCTGAACGCCCTGTCCCGCACCCGCCACGCGCATGCCGTTGCACGTCAGATCGGAACACCCCAAGAGGCGCTGAACAGCCAGATTATCCCCATAATTTTGGGCGATGACGCCAAAACCATGGAAATGGCCGCAACGTTACAGGCCAAAGGTTTTGATGTCCGTGGTATCCGGCCGCCGACCGTGCCACGGGGCACGTCGCGCCTGCGCGTGTCGATCACCGGCAACGTGGGCAAGGATGACATAAGCGCCCTGTTCGAAGCACTGGCGCATCAACAGACGGAGGCGGCATGAGCGCTGTAATCGTCACAGGCACCGACACTGGTGTCGGAAAAACGGTTTTTGCTGCGGGCCTGACGGCCGCGCTTGGCGCAACCTATTGGAAGCCGGTGCAATCCGGGCTTGAGGATGCAACGGACACAGAAACCGTCGCGGCGCTTTCCGGTGCTGTAATTTTGCCGGAAGCCTATCGCCTGAACATGCCAGCCTCACCACATTTGTCGGCCGAAGACATGGGCGTCGAGATTTCGCCGGATCGGCTTGCGCTGCCTCAGGTCAACGGACCCCTGGTCGTCGAGGGGGCAGGCGGGATCATGGTGCCGCTGAACCGCAAGACCTTTTTCCTTGATGTCATCTCGGTGTGGCGGGCGCCCGTGGTTCTGGTGGCCCGGACCGCATTGGGTACGATCAACCACACAAGCCTGTCCCTGATGGCTTTGCGGGGAGCAGGTTGCAACGTCGTCGGCGTAGCGTTTGTAGGCGACGCTGAGCCAGAGGTTGAACAGACCATCGCCGAGATGTGTCAGGTTACCCATTTGGGACGCTTGCCGTATCTTGAAACCCTGTCGCGAGAAACGCTGTCGGATGCTTTCGATGCGATTGACACAGCAACAATTCGGAGAGCTTTGTGACCGCTCTGGAGTTTGATGCCCGCCACCTGTGGCATCCCTATACGAATGTTCTGAACCCCGGTCCGATGCATCTGATCACCGAGGCCGAAGGGGTATGGCTGACCCGGGAAGACGGCACTCGGATGATCGATGCTATGTCGTCGTGGTGGTGTGCGGTGCACGGGCATCGTCATCCGGCCATTACTGCTGCGATGCAGGAACAGCTGCGGCAAATGCCCCATGTCATGTTCGGTGGCCTGACGCATCGACCCGCTATTGAACTGGGTCGCAAGCTGGTCGAGCTGTTGCCTGACGGGCTGGATCGCATTTTCTACAGCGATAGCGGATCGGTCGCGATTGAAGTCGCCTTGAAAATGGCTGTGCAGTATCAGATGGCGCTGGGTCACACGGGGCGCACGCAATTTGCGACCATTCGCGGCGGATACCACGGGGACACATGGAAAGCGATGAGCGTCTGCGACCCCGAGAATGGGATGCATGGGCTGTTCAGCGGCGCGCTGTCGATCCAACATTTCCTGCCCCGCCCACCGATATCGTTTGATCAGGAATGGACGGATGATCCAACCCTGAATGGGCTGGATGCACTGGCTGAGCTGCTGGAAGCCAAGGCCGATCAGATCGCGGCCCTGATCCTTGAGCCTGTGGTGCAGGGCGCGGGTGGCATGTATTTCTATCACCCCAAGTGGTTAAAAGGCGCGCAAGACCTGTGTAAAGCGTACGGAATTCTTGTGATTTTTGACGAAATCGCGACTGGGTTTGGTCGCACGGGCGAACTGTTCGCGATGCGTCATGCCGAAGTGGTTCCTGACATCATCTGCATGGGCAAAGCGCTGACAGGCGGACATATTACTCTGGCCGCGACCGCCACGACTGAAGATGTCGCGCGCCGAATTGGCGAAAGCGAAGCAAACGTTCTGATGCATGGCCCGACCTATATGGCCAACCCGCTGGCCTGTTCTGCCGCGGTGGCCAGTCTGGACCAACTATCGGTCAGAGATTGGCGCGCCGAAGTGCACGCGATCGCCGACCAGATCAAGCAAGAACTTGCCCCCGCACGTGAATTGCCAGGCGTTGCCGATGTGCGCGTGCTTGGCGCGATCGGGGTCATTGAAATGGAGCAATGGGCTGATCCCGCGGTTGCGCATGCGCTGGCACCCGATACCGGCGTTTGGTTGCGCCCGTTTGCCCGCAACATCTATTGCATGCCGCCTTACATCATCTCTGCGAATGAATTGAGCCGTGTAACATCGGCCATGATCTCGCTCGTCAAAGGCATGTCATGAAACAGCGGTGGTTATCGCATTCCGGAACGGATGAATTGATCCTGATCTTTGGCGGTTGGGCGCTGGGGGCTGCGCCTTTTGCTGGGCTTTCAGGGCGCGGTGATGTGCTATTCGTCGACGACTTCCGCCACCTTGACGATCCTCTGCCTGATATTGCGCAATATGACCGGGTCAATCTGATTGCCTTTTCTTTTGGTGTCGCATCTGCGGGCCACTGGCTGACGCAAACTGGATTTTGTCCCGATCGGCTGATTGCCGTCAGCGGCACGCTATGTCCGGCTGACCCCGAGCGTGGCATCGCACCGGATATGATCCGCGCCACGGCGGAAAACCTGACCGCAGCCAGTTTCGCAAAGTTCTGTCGCCGCGCCGGATTGAACGGGCCGGTTCCCGAAATTGATCTGGAGGCTGCGCAGGCAGAGCTTCACGCCGTGATCGACCGTGGTGGCGCACCCGAGGTGGCGTTTGACCGGATTTGGATCCCCCAGCGGGACCGAATTATCCCAACGCCGGCGCAAGAGGCGGCATGGGCGCACCAACAATCTGCCGTGCGTGGTATTGCCACCCCGCATGTCCCGTTTCGCGACGGTCAGAACTGGCAGGAGTGGGCCGCATGAACGTACAGATCGCAGACCGCGTCCAGCGCAGTTTCAGTCGCAGTTTCCGCAGCTACCACAGATCAGCGAGCCAGCAGGCCAAAATCGCGGATCGGCTGGTCCATGAGATGCGGGCCGGCGGCGGGCCGGACCGTTTCCCGGCCGGTTTGGAATTTGGGTGTGGTACCGGCCACCTCACGCATCGGGTGTGTAGCGCATTCGACATTGGTCAGTTGACGGTCAATGACCTGTCGCCCGAAGCGGCTGAGACCGCAACAGCGGTCGGCGCGGACTTTTTGTGTGGTGATGCCAAAACTGTTGAATGGCCATCTCAACCCAATTTGGTCATTTCCGCATCCATGATCCAATGGCTGTTTGATCCCGCAGCCTTCTTGCAAAAGGCGGCCAACGCATTGGCTCCTGGAGGGTGGTTGGCGGTTTCAGGCTTTGGACCAGAACAGTACCGGGAGCTGGTGAAAGTCGGCTCCACAGCCAAAGCGCCGGGCCTGTGCCGATCTGAAGATTTGGCCGCGGCGGTCGAAGGCCAGTTAGAGATTATCAGTTGCGGCGAAATTCTCTCTGCATTGCGCTTTGATACGCCCCGAGACGTTCTCAATCACCTTCGAAGAACTGGGGTCAACGGGCGCGCGCAGAAGGTCTGGACCAAAACCAGTCTTGCCCAATTCTCGGAACAATATATCCGACACTTTGGCGATGATGATGGCGTGCCCCTGACCTATAACCCAACTTGGATCGTGGCCCGCAAACATAGCTGAGTGCTGTTACCAATCAATGCGCTCATAGGCTTCGGTCTGGATACACGAGATCTCAGAGCCCGGGTTGGTCACTACCGCTTCGGCCATAACATCGCCGCCGGTTTCCGCGTCACTTTGCGCAAAATCCAAGTGCCACGGCGCGGGCGGTTCAACCAGTGTTGTTGCAGCAAGCGTTTCGGACAGATCAGGGGCAAGGTCTTTTGCGATTTCATCTGTTTGCCCGACGTCCAGAGCAAAGGAAGTCACTGAAGTCAATTGCGCCCCGTTAAATCCGGTGTCCGTCACCAAGATTTCCCCTTCGATTGCGCCTTGAAATCCTGGGGGCGGGGAAATCTCAAGAAAGTCGAGATCCCAGCCAGATAGATCCGCAGAGCCGCCATCTGTCATCAGTGAATCCTCACCGCTGATCAGCAAAGTATTTGGTGGCAGCCCTTCTAAAGATACAGCAGCCTGATCACTTGCTTGGTCCATCTCGATTGCGACTTCGATCGTCCCGTTTTCGCTGACATATGGGTCTGGGTCAGCTTGCAAAAGCTCGCGCCCCGTTGTGTCCGGCCCGTCCCATTCCAATTTCAATCCTGCACGACCGTAATTCTCAAAATACCGAACTTCGATATCATAAGTGCCGGGTTCCAGGTCGATTTTTCCGGACCGCGTTCGGAACCCATGCAGACCATCATTGTCCACGATCCTAACGCCGTTGACGAAGAGTGCTACGCCATCGTCCGCACCGGCAAAAAAAGTGTAGGAGCCGCCTTCTTCTATTGTGATTTTACCTTCGAGTTTTGCCCCAAACGTATCCCTTGAACCGCCTTCCCAGAATGAGTTGCGACTGTTATCAAAATTGATTTCAGGCACAAATTCCTGTTGCGTCGGGTCAGCGGACCAGTCGATGTCGTCCAGCTTTGACAACCTGTTGTCCATGTCAAAATAACTTGCGCGGAACCCGCCCACAATTTTGGCATCTGGTGAGGGCAGGTCAGCCTGAGTTACTTCGAAAGTCAGGTATTGTACGCCGTCGTGACTGCTGTTTTCACTGGTCGGCGTAGAATGATGCAGGGCTGCTTCGACTGTTCCCGCAAATTCTGGCGGCGGTGTTATGGTGATCATCTCACCTTGCCAGCCTTCCATCTCTGCGATCCCGTCCACATTTGCCGCGAATGCGATTCCGCCAGCCTCGACAATTGTTCCAGTCGGCAGACCTGTCAGTTCGAACGTGGTTTCATCGGTCACGCTGAGCGTTCCCATATCCACACCAATGGCAAGTGGCACGCCCGAAACGGTTTGGGCCGCGGACACGTCTGGGGCTGTAACCACCTCACGTTCGTCAAGACCTGGGCCCTCCCATTCAAGCTTCAGTCCAGCCCGGCCGCAATTTTCGAAGTATCGGATTTCGATCGAATGTGTTCCCGGTTCAAGCTCAATTTCACCTGTTCGAGTTCGAAACCCGTGCAGCCCGTCATTTTCAACGACCTGTTGGCCGTTGATTACCAACATCGCCCCATCATCGGCGCCCAGAAAGAAAGTGAATGTTCCGCCTTGCTCAACTTCGATGCTGCCATTGATCTGGACGCCGAACGTGTCTTTCGCGCCTCCATCCCAAAATGTGTCGTGACCGTTAGCGTAGTTGATTTCGGACGTAACCTCTTCATGGGTCGGTTCTGCGGTCCAGTTGATGTCTTCCAGTTTGGAAAGACGATGATCAACGTCGAAATATTTGGCGTGAAACCCTGACGAAAACGTCATCTCGTCCGTATCCGCCACATTGACAGTAAAGCTTTCGGAGTGACGCAACCCGCCTGCGTCGATCACCGTGACATCAACGGTGACCGAGGATGCCTCTTCATAGTCCAACGCAACACCGGGTTTCAGACGCAGTTGACCACCGATGACTTCGAACCGGTCATCCGAGATTTCGAACCTATGGGTGTCGTCCTGATCCGGATCCTCAAAACTGAGCTGCCCGACAACGGCCCCATCAACATTTTCGGCTACGGTCAGCTCTGCGGCGGTCAGTGTGATGTTATCAACCAAGGCACCGTAGGTATCATTCTGTCCCTCAGGTTCGCGCAGTTCCAGCGTGTCTTGTCCGGTCCCAACGACCTGCAGCTGGAACGTTTCCCAATCTGCGGATTGCGGGTCCAGCTCCGCCACCAGATTGCCGTTCCAATAGACCTCGACCGTATCGGTTCCACCTGCTAGACGCTCACGCAGGTCAACGCCCAGATCATAGAGTTGACCATCCTCTGTCTGGACGACCTGGGAAATACTGTCGATGCCCCGACCATGATCCATCTCGAGCAGCTGATCGCCATCGGATGCACTCGTACCGCCTAAATGATCCCAGATTTCCATTCCATGCGCGTCTTGCCAGGACCCGCTTTCATCCGAGCCAAAGCCTTTCCACCTGCCTTTATCCAAGTCAAATTCTTCGAAACTGCCATTCTGAATGAGGTTTTCATAGGTATTGTCCAGCACAAGACGTATCGGACCCTCGTTCACATCCTGAACGTCTACTGTGAAACGCTCGGTCAGGGTGGACCCGCCAGCATCCGTGACGATGACGTCGACCTCTATCTGCGCCGCTTCTTCATGATCCAGCGCAATGCCGGGCTTTAGCTGTAACTTGCCGTCAACGATGTCAAAACGGTCGTCTGAGATGTCAATGCTGTGCGTGTCCGACGCATCCAGGTCCACAATGGAGATGTTCCCGATCACTGCGCCACTGGCGTTCTCGGCGACAGAAGTGTTATCCAGCACAAGGCTTGTCGGACCCTCGTTCACATCCTGAACGTCCACGATGAAACGCTCGGTCAGGTTGGCCCCGCCAGAGTCTGTGACTGTGACGTCGACCTCAATCTGTGCCGCTTCCTCATGGTCCAGAACAATGCCAGGCTTTAGCTGCAACTTGCCGTCAACGATGTCCAAACGGTCGTCTGAGATGTCAATGTTGTGCGTGTCCGATGCATCCGGGTCCACGATGGAAATGTTTCCGATCACCGCGCCATTGGCGTTCTCCGCAACAGATGTGTTCTCCAGAGTGACCTCTTGTGGCGGGTTGTTTTCGGTCTGTGTGTCGGTTGAAACTGCCGGCGCTGCATCCAGATTGGGTACGCTTGGCGGCTCTGGACGAGAGGCCGGACCGCTTACATGGGTTTTTGCCACACCTTCGGTTGTTTGGGGCGTTGAAATTGCAGCACGGAATGTTTCCATTCCGGCGGCGCTTTCGTCAATTTCCGTCGCCTCTGCCTTGGGGTTCTGTGCAATTGACCCAGCCGACGAGCTCGTTGAATGCAAAGTGTGGGCGACAGGATCAGCGTTTGTGACGTTGCCGGATTGTTGTGCATGCACGGTGCGTGGGTTCAACTCTTCCGGGGCACCTTCGCTCCGAGTGCTAGGTTCCATTGTCCCAGAGAACTGTTGGCCTGTGTGTAACGAACTGCGCGTCGGATCTTCGCTTGGCCCGACAACATTGCGGGAAAGATGAGAGGCGATCTCGTGTTGTTCGTCCATATCCGCCTGTGCGGACCTTGTGTGAAAATTCAGGTCGTTCTCTTGTTTACCCATCGCACAATTCCCCAAACAACAACTGATTCACCGAATTTGGTAACACGTGTCCGTCGATATTTGGTAACTAAGCGTTTAAATTTAAAGGTAAATCCTAGGCAAGATGCGCCGGGGAATTTACGGGTCTTAAACGGAAACCGACCACTCCTGCTGAAATGACCAAGGGGGTGGAAAGCATCATGGAACCGCGTGGATTTGTTGGTCGCATTTCGGCTCCTCACTTTGATATCCCGCTTTGGGTTGCCTCTCTGACTATGAATGTTCTGTCGCTTTTGACGCCGATTTCCATCTTGCTGATATTCGATCGGGTTATCCCATTTCAGTCTACAGACACGCTGCGCGTATTGACGGTGGCACTGGTGATCGGTGCCGGTATGGAGCTGATGCTGAGACAGTGCCGTGCCGTCCTTTTGACAACCACGGCTGAGGGGGCAGCGGTCTGGAATTACCGCCGCTTTATGACCAAAGTTCTGAACGCGAATTCTTTGGCTTTCTCGCGCGAACCCGCCAGTAATTATGTGGAACGCTACGCAGCTATCGGCCAGTTGCGGGACTACCATTCGGGGCAAGGGCAAACACTCTCGATTGATCTGCCCTTTACGGTCTTGTTTGCGATTTTGATCGGATTGATCGGGGGGTGGCTGATTTTGGTGCCATTGGGCGCGGCCTGCGTTGTGATCATCTTCGCAGCGGTCATGAAGCGGGGGCAGTGGGCTCTGTTCAAGCACCGCAAGTCCTTAGACACACACCGATACGCGTTCTTGTCCGAGATTTTGTCGAACATGCCCACGGTCAAGGCAAACCGGATGGAGCCACAAATGGCCCGCCGCTTTGAATTGCTTGAAGATCAGACCGTCGATATCAGCAAAAAGCTGATCCATTTCTCGAGCTTCGCACAAAGCTTTGGAGCCATTTTCTCGCAGATGACTGTTGCCGCGATGGGGCTGCTGGGGGCCTACTTGGTGATCATCAACCTGATCGGTATCGCCGAATTGGCTGCCTGCATGCTGTTGAATGGCCGAATTATCCAGCCTTTGACCAAACTCATGGCGATGTGGGTTCAGTCGGAAAACTCTGCCATTTCACAAGCACGATTGAACGAAATGGAACAGCTTGAAATCGGGCAAAGTGCAGGGCTTTCCTGCGATCACTTGGGTCAGATCAAGGTGTCCGGTTTGTCCATGCGCCGTTTAAAAGGAAAGGGGAGAGCTTTCTTGCCCCTCAACTTTCAGGTGGAGCAAGGGCATGGCGTTTTGATTGAGCCCGAAGAAAGCTGGATGGTCGCAGCTTTGTTTGACGCAATGACGGGGCAGCGAGAGCCAGATAAGGGTAGATTGTTCATTGGCGGCTTGCGGGCATCACAGTTGATCGGGTGGCGCGGGCAGGACGCGCTGGTTGCGCTCGAAGCCGAGCCCGCGATCCTGTCGGGAACACTGCTTGAAAACATCAGCGCTTTTGGTGACGCAGAGACCGTTGATCGCGCCAAGCAAGTTGCCCTCGCCCTTGGGCTAGAGAAACGCATTCACCGTTTGCCCATGGGTTATGCAACCCAGCTTAACACCGGAACCGGGTTTGAGGCCGACCCGGTGAACCGGCATCTCATTGCATTGACACGGGCCTTGGCGCTGCGGCCGCGGGTGCTTTTGATGAATGAACCAACAGCGGTTCTAGATACAACGGAACGCCAAGCTTTGGCGGATTACCTCCAATCCGTGTCACCGCGGCCCACGATATTTGTTGCAAGCCCGGACCCTCGGATGAGGAAGATAACGGACAAGTGCGTTCGCTTAAGTTCTTCAAACGCCCTAGATCTGGCGGCATGGGCGGTGGACGCAGATCTTGAACGCACTGCCGCGGAAGCCTGGAAAAAGGGTGCTGCATGACCGTAATGAACACTCAGATTGCAAGCGGGATGCTATTTAGACTGCTTTCGGCGGGTGGGTGGCGCAATAGTGAAGACCGGCTGCTTGAGGCGTTTCCGCACGTGCTGGATCGGCTCCACCCGGTTGACATTTTCGAGACGTTGGAAAACCTCCATATCCCCTACACGCAGATCAGATGTCGTGAACGTGAGATCACGGATCACGAATGCCCGGCATTGATAATACCGGACAATGGTGCCTGCTACCTTGCGTTGGATCGGATAGGTGGCACGCTGCAAATCAGCGAAGATCTGAACCCAGATCTGAACCACCTCAAGCCCGGCCGCCGATGGTGCACCGTCATCCGGATCGACCGCTTCACGCATCACCAGACAGACAGGCGGTTCACATCTGTCCGCTCGGCATTCGCAGAATTAGGCCCGATGTTGCCCTGGCTGCTGATCGCCTCGTTGTTGTCCAACGTTCTGGGGCTTATGGCGCCATTGCTGATCATGGGCATCTATGAGCGGGTCATCCCGTCGGGTTCTGTTAGTTTGCTGGTTTCGCTGATGATCGGTGTGGTGATTGTGGGTGCGTCAGACCTGTGCTTCCGCCATGCGCGCACGCGGGCGTTGGCATATGTTGGCTGGCGTGGAGAGCGTCAGTTGATGATTGCGCTGTTTCGCAAACTGATGTCACTGCCGCTGAGCCAGCTCGGGAAAACGGATGTAAACCAACAGCTATCGCGTTTTCGCCAATTCGAATCGTTGCGCGATGCATTTACCGGGCAGGTCATGACGACCCTTCTGGATCTGCCATTCGTGGTGATTTCCTTTGCGGTCCTTGCATATCTCGCACCGCAGGTCGCGCTGCTGACGCTCGGCTTGGCGGTCTTTCTTGTCTTGCTTGGCGCAATCATCATCCCACATCAAAAACGGTTGGATCAAAAAACGACAGAGGCCGCCGCCGCTAGCCAGACGGGCGTTCAGGACGCTATTCTTCACCAGCGGGCCATTGCAAATCTGGGGATGCAAAACCAATGGTTGGACCGCTGCATGCCGCTTGCAGAGCGCGCAGAAGCGGCCGCGCGCCGCAGCCGTCAGTTTCAGGCGCTTGCGCAATCATTGGTTCAATCCGTTACGGCACTTGCGACGATGGGGGCCATCATCTTGTGTGCGCATGGCGCGTTGCGCGGTGATATCAGCTTTGGCGCGTTGATCGCCTCGATTGCGTTGGTGTCCAAAATTCTGGCGCCGATTCAGTCTCTGTATTCCAGCTTCCCCCAGATCCTTTCCTTCCGAAGCAGTCGAAATCAGGCGGATCGTGTCCTTAGTCTTGGCGTGGAGATCGAGGTGGGGCTGGAACAAACGCATCAAAAAACATTAAGCGGCGCGATTGCGTTTTCTTCGGTCACGTACCGGCCGGACCCTTTGAACGCGCCTGTCCTTTCGCAAGCCAGTTTCAACTGTGATCCGGGCGAAGTGGTGCTGGTCATGGGCAGCGATGCGGCCGGTCGCACAGCGGTGCTGGATCTGATCGACGGCCTTTACGCGCCTCTGGCAGGTACGATTGAACATGACGGCATCGACATTCGTCAAATTGCTAGGGACGAATTGCGTAAATCCATAACCTACGCCACTTACGACATGTCGATGTTCTACGGCACCGTCGCCCAGAATTTTCGATTGGCCTCGCCGTCTCTCAATGATGACAATATTATAGCTGCTTTGACTGATATGGATTTGCTGGATGACCAAGGTCTTCTGCCAGACGGCATCGACACTCGTTTGACCGACAGTGACCTGGCGCAGATGCCATCGGCAACCTTAAAGTCGCTGGTTCTTGCACGCAGCATGGCGCGCCCTTCTTCGGTCTATCTGTTTTCCGAGCCAACCAACGGCCTGTCTGATCATCGACGGATGTGTTTCAGAAACTGGATTCGCGCGCAGCAAGGGCGCAGGACTGTGATAATCGCAACGGCGGATCGCTCATTCATGCAGATCGCCGACCGTTTCATCTTTCTGAATGGCGACAAGGTTGTCGTGAACAGCGCTGGTGATGCGGGGCGCAAGAGACTTCAGGCCGTATTGAAAACGCTTGGGAGGGCACAGTGAAATCAGGTCCAAAGAAACGTGACACGTCCGGTCCAATGCAACGTGCAAATTGGAGGCGCCGAATGCGGCGGCCTAGATTTGCGGCCTTCCTCTCGCTTGCGGTTTCGGCCATGGTTGGATGCTTGGTGGTTCTGGCAGGGCAAACTACTGTTCCCCAGGTAACCCGCGCCCCAGGGACGATCCTGCCAGTTGGCGCGTATCCACAAATCGAAACGATGCCTGGCGGCATTGTCCGGGCTGTTCATGTCCGCGAAGGCCAGTTGGTTGAGGCGGGGGATTTACTGGTTGAACTGCATCACCCGGATCTGACGCGGGAAAGAGACGTCACGTCGGGCCAGCTTGCTGCGGTTCAGCGAGACTTGGCCACAGCGTCCGCTGTACTGGCGGTATTGGATCGCGAAGCTGTGCCTGACAAGGCGGAAATTGATGCGCTCAAAGGCAAGGGCCTGATTTCTGCAGCGGCAAGGTTGGACCTTTATGCTGAAGGCCAACGCATTCAGCTGGCCACGATCAAGCAGCAAGAGGGGACATTGGATATCCTGACACGGGCCACGCAGTTCGCTCAGGCCCGCGTTCGAAAGAAAGAGGAGATTCTGGAGAGATATGCGCAGCTGCGGACGCAGGGTCTAAAATCCCTGAGCGATTTCCTTGAGGAAGAGGATGAAGTGGACGCGGTTCGCGCGGCTGCATCGGACGCCCGGGTGCGCCTTGCCGAAGCCCAGAGCGCATTGATGCTGGCCCGTGCAGCCAAAGTTGAAGAAACCCTGGCGTTGCGAGATGAGGTGCTAACTCGATGGGCCGAACTTGAGCAAAAGCGCGTGGAGTTGGAGATATCGCTGGACGTCGTAAACTCAAAATTGTCGGCACTGCGTATTTCTGCCCCAGCACGTGGAATTATTCAGGCGATAACATATCCTAACCCAGGGGAAGTCATCGCGCCGGGCGAAGTGATTTTTGAGATTTTGCCGACCCGTCGCGCTTTGGTCGTAGAAGCACGTATCGCAAATTCCGAGGTCGGCCATGTTGAGTTGGAACAGCCGGTTTCAGTAAGCGTAGACACATTCGATGCCCGACGTTTCGGTAAGGTCGAAGGACGCCTGCAATCCATCTATCCTGTGCCTCTGACGGATGAACAAACCGGTGAAACCTATTTCAGGGCCTCGTTTAAACTGACCGAAGCCAAGGTTGGCACGGGCCCGTGGGAGCGTCCACTTCAAGCTGGGATGACCGTTGTTGCGGAAATGACGACCGGCGAACAGACCCTGCTTTCCTACCTGTTAAAGCCGGTGCAGATGACGATGGAACGCGCATTCAGAGAGCGTTAGCTTGCAGATGTAAGATCTTGTAATCATGTAGCAATTCCTGTTTATCGAAACGATCAGTACAGCAAATTGAGCATAAGGAGTGACACAACAAGAAACAGTATGGTCATGACCCCACCTGAGCGTACAAAGTCCATAACTTTGTACCCTGCAGGACCCATGATCAGGGCGTTTACCTGATGGGTTGGGATTATGAAGCTGTTCGATGTTGATATGGCAACTGTCAGGGCAAATACAGCCGGATTTCCGCCTGCTGCCACTGCAATTGAAACGGCCAATGGCACTAGCAGAACGGTGGCGCCGACATTGGACATCACCAACGAAAACGCCGTAGCCAGAACCGCAACGCCTGCCTGAAGGGACCAGGTCGGCCATCCATCCAGAATGATCATGATTTGCTGCGCGATCCACGCTGCCGTGCCGGTATTCTGAACGGCCTGACCTAATGGAATAAGACATGCGAGCAGAAAGACTGTATTCCACCCAACGGCCCGGTAGGCTTCGTCAACGCTCAGCACTCGAGACAACATCATTCCCGCGGCTCCCGTCAAAAGGCAGAGAGAGAGCCGAATGTCGGTGAACAGGATCATCGACAGGGAAATGGCAAAAAACGCCAGCGCCCAACCGACCTTTTGCGGGCGAAGCTCGTCTTGGGGGAAGTCGGTGGTCACCACCACAAAATCGGGGTCGCGCTTGATCCGCATCAGGTTGTCCCAGCGGGTATGGGCGACCAACATGTCGCCTGCGTGAAACTCCTCAAGTCCGATTTGAGTAGACTCGTGCGTTTCGGATTCAACATGGCTGAGCGTTTCCTCGCCGCGATGGATGGCAAGCAACGACATGCCGTATGTCTTGCGGAACAATAGCTCGCGTGGGCATTTCCCGATCAGCTTGCTGTCGGGTGTTATGACAACTTCAGCGATGCCTGCGTTGGTTGGTGCGAATTCTTCGACAAAGATGTCCAACGTCGGCAGGACGGTCAGCCCGTACTTCTGCGCGAACTCCTCTACGACCCAGCGCCTGCCGATGATCGCCAATCGGCAAGGCGCGGCAATTTCGGCCGTCAGGACCTGAACCATTGAGGTTTTTCCACGATAGAATGTCGAAATGATGTACAGGTGATTTTCGTGGTTTATGTCGGCCAAAATCTGCCCGACCAAAGGGCTTTCGGCTGGAACGATTACTTCGAAAACATCGGCTTTCAGGCCGTAGACACGTTGCAGATACTCTTGCGTTCCCTGTCCGGTCCCGGTGTTTTCCGATCCCTCATCACCCGGCAAAACCCACCGACCCAGCAGCAGAAAGTAGGCGATGCCGGTCAGGATCAGAACAATCCCTATCGGCGTCACAGAGAAAAGGCCGAACTGCTCCATTTTCTGACCTTCGGGCAGGCCGTTGTTGGCCGACTGGATCAGGTCGTTCAGCAGGATAAGAGGCGAAGATCCGACCATCGTCATTGTGCCACCAAGGATGGCGCAGAACCCCATGGGCATCAGCAAGCGCGACAATGGGATGCCTGATCGGGAAGATATTCGGCTGACGACCGGAAGAAACAGCGCGGCGGCTCCAACGTTCTGCATGAACGAGGAAATGACCCCTACGGTGCCCGAAATAATCGGCAGCACGCGTTTCTCGGACGTTCCGCCATATTTCAGAATAACAGCGGCGACTTTGTTCATTATGCCGGTCTTGTCGAGCCCCGCGCCAACGATCATGACTGCTATAATGGAAATCACCGCATTGGATGCAAATCCATCAAACAGGTGCGGCACGTCAGCTAGTTTTTCGAGCCCGGGCGCGTAACTGAGGAGGCCGATAATGACCAGAACAAGTATGGCAGAAAGGTCAATCCTGACGATTTCGGATACAAAGAGAAATACGGTGAAGGCAAGAAGGGCGCAAACGACACCCATCTCAAAATTGAAGGCCACCTGTTCCACAATCGTCACCAGGAATTTGTTCTTACATTAAAAAAACATCTAACCCATCAATGTTGGATTGTCATGATGTTTCAAAACCGCAAGCTTGAGCGAAACAAAATTACTACCACTGCCAAAACGTCATGTTTCGAACCGGCGCGTGGGGGCCCTTTGATTGCTTGTCAGGCTGGGGCCTTCACGCCTCTCAAATCATCGGGGTCAGCCACGCCCGCGGTAAGGCGGAACACCCTGATCCGGGATCCAGACGCCTTCGGGCATTGGGCCAGTTTGCCAGAACACGTCGATCGGAATGCCCCCGCGCGGATACCAATAGCCTCCGATACGCAGCCACCTTGGCTCCAGAAACTCTTGCAGCCGGCGGGCAATCGAGATGGTGCAATCTTCGTGAAAGGCGCCATGATTGCGGAACGAGCCCAGAAACAACTTGAGCGCTTTGCTTTCCACCAACCATTGATCGGGTACGTAATCTATCACCAGATGGGCAAAATCCGGCTGGCCTGTCATCGGGCAAAGCGAGGTGAACTCGGGCGCGGTAAAGCGCACGTTGTAATCCACATCAGCCTGTGGGTTCTGCACGCGTTCCAGAACCGCCTCTTCCGGGCTGGCTGGCATTTTGGTGTCTCCGCCCAACTGGGTGAGGTTGCTGTAGATACTATCGGTCATGTTATCTCTCCTGCGGTCAGACGCCGCGTTTGTTGCCCCAGATCAGCACGTGTAGCTGGGGCAGAATGCGAGGCGCGAACCAACCGGCATTCAAAGTCTTGTCGATCAGCCATTCCATACGGCCGGTGGCATTGGTCAAATCAACCGGGCTGGCCGGATCGGTTTCCGGGTTACCGGGTTGAAGGTACAGCGGAAGATCCGGATACCGGTCGGCTACGCTGCGTGCCCAGCTGAAATCCGTGTCGTCAAAGATCACGATCTTGAGGACAGTCTGCGCAGGGCGCACGTTGAGGCAGGCGTCAAACGCCGTCCAATCCATATCCTCCCCACTGCTGGGTGGTTTCGGGCTGAGAACCAGCATAGCAAGGTCGGCAAACCACGGCTTTGCGATTGACCCTTGGGTTTCGCATGCAAAGGTATAGCCTTCCGCTTTGCCTTGCTGGATCAAAGGGCCAAAATCCTGAATGGCAGGATTGCCGCCAGACAGGGAAACAGTCAGAGGCCGCCCGCCTGACAAACGCTGAACCTCGGACCAGACGGCCTGCGTGTCCATTGCTGCCCAATCGTGGCGATGGGCGCTGTCGACAGCATGGAGGCTGTCGCACCAGCTGCACCGGAAATCGCACCCGCCCGAGCGTACAAATACCGTCGGCTGACCGATCAGCGCGCCTTCGCCCTGTACCGTGGGGCCGAATATTTCAGATATTCTAAGGGTCATGGGCGATACTCGGCCCATGTCTTGGGCGTTTCGGACACTTTCACCGCTGCGGTTTCGGGCCAGCGGACCGCGCACCAGTCAAAGAAGTGCCGCGCAAGGTTCTCTGCGGTCGATACGACGTTCAGCACATTGTTCAGGTGCCGGTGGTCGAATTCATCGTCGATATAGGTCTTAAGCGGTTTCAGTTCGTGGTAGTCCCGCACGAACCCATCCGTATTCAAATCGCGCCCGGCCAATTCGACCACGACAATATAGTTATGGCCGTGCATCCGGGCACATTGGTGATCATCGGCCAAGTGGGTCAACTGATGTGAGGCGGAAAAGTGGAACTCCTTAGTAATCCGGTACATCAGACACTTGCTCCTGCGATGGCAGATTTCCAGAACTCGGCGTCGTCGTACTTGGTTGGATCGGGCACTCCGGCCAGCTCGAACGCCTCGCGCCGTTCAACACATGTTCCGCATCGGCCACAATGCAAATCGCCGCCTTTGTAGCAGGACCACGTCTGATCGAACGGGGTGTCCACGCGCGCGCCTTCGCGGACAATATCGGCTTTGCTGCGGTGCACGAATGGCACATGCAGCACCACATCCGCGTAGCCGTCCAACGCCGCGCGCTGCATGGTGTCAAACGCATCTGTGAATGCCGGGCGGCAATCGGGATAGATGAAATGGTCGCCGCCATGCACAGCAGTAGCAACCGCATCATCCCCCTGCGCTGCTGCCACACCATAAGCGATGGTCAGCATGATCGCATTACGGTTGGGGACAACCGTGACCTTCATCGTCTCTTCCGCGTAATGCCCGTCAGGCACGTCCACGTCGTCGGTTAAGGCCGAGCCCGTCAGCGACGCGCCGACAGAACGCAGGTCAATAACGTGATGGGGCACGTCCAGCCTCTGCGCGCAGAGGGCAGCGAAGGTCAGTTCTTTGGTGTGGCGTTGGCCATAGTCGAAAGACACAAGCCGCGAGAGGTTTCCTTCCGCGGCCAGCACATGGGCAAGCGACACGGAATCCAGTCCGCCGGAGCAGACCAATGTAGTTTTCATGTTTTCAGTCCTTGTTTTGATAACCGGGTAGGCTGCGACCGGCGGGCGGGACGCTTACGGTCTTTTTCCGGTAAGCGCAATGCACGAATTGGTGGGCAAAAGAGACCTTAGGCCTGACCGCCGCGCCCTTTAGGGATTGGGAAAGCGCGGCGGCACAAGTCCGGCTTGAAACCAACTGACCAATGTCACAATGGAAAAGACGGGCAAACCGGTTGCGCGCTGAATATCTGCCGCGTATGGGCACATATTCGTGCATTCCAGCACGATCGCGCCAAGGTTCGGATTTTCAGACTGCAACGCAAGCGCGGCATCAACGTTATCGGCACGGGCCTTGTCGACATCCAGGCTAAGTTCGTTCCCCAGTATCGCACGGGTAAATTCGCGCCCGCCTTCGGTGGAACCGATAGGTGTATCGTCCGGAACCTGAGCGGTGCGCAGATGTTCACGGGTCAAAGTGGAGGCGGAAATGGTCAGAACCCCTGCGCGTTTTCCGGCCGGAAGGATACCGTTCACCATCTGCACCTGCATCAAAGATGAGGTCACAACCGGAACCGGTACAGCCTCGGACAGCTCTTTCTGAAACAGGGACAGAAACCCGCAATTGGTAGTAATGCCGTCTGCGCCGTCCTTGACCAGTTCTCGCGCGGCATCAATGAACGCGTCCAACATGCCCTCGGCCCGGTGCCGAACGACCAGGTCCGGCGAGGCATCCCGAACAATGCGATAGAGCACCGGAAAAGGCCATGTCAGCGCATTTCCCATATCACCGGGGATGCGTGGGAATTGGGCGTCCAGCATCAGTATGCCCACCGACGCTCCGTAAATGGATTTACCACCTTGGGCGATCATCCGTGCGCCTCCTCGATAATGCGGGCCGAGATGTCTTCGGACCGTTCCATGTAGATGCTGGATATCCCGTGGCGCACGGCGTCCTGCACCTGATCCATTCGTTTGGAAATATGGGCACCCAGTACGCGCGCGGCCTCATCCGCGTCGCGATCCAGCAAGGCCTGCATGACCCGTTTATGTTCATCTTTCGAGCGTTGAACCCGATCCAAGCTCATGGAAACCCAGCGGATATATCGGATGCGTTCGTTGATCCGGGTCAGGGTTTGCACCAGTTCGCAGTTGCCCGATAGCCTGGCAATGCCCAGATGAAAGGCCTCGTCCTTGCCGACGGCTTCTTCGACGGTCAGGCCGGTGATGTCGATGCCGGTGGCGTAAAGTTCATTGCGAAGTGATTGAAGGTCAGCGTCTGACGCTTTTTCGCAGGCACTGCGCGCGGCAGCAGATTCGATGATTTGGCGCAATTCGAACAGATCAAACACGCTCTGGGCGTCGAGCGGGCGGCAGAAAAAGCCCTGACCGGGGCGAAAGTCGAATAAGCGCTCCGCCACCAATCGGTTTAAAGCTTCGCGCAGGGGGGTTCGGCTGACACCCAATTCTTTCGATAGTGCCACTTCATTCAATCGATCACCCGGCCGCAGGCGAAACGAGACGGCCATCGCCTTTACCTGTTCATAGATGTCGTCAACGCGTGGACCCGCCATAAGTACTGCCTTTTTCGTTTTCCAAGGCGTGCCACAGGTCGTTCTTGAAATCAATATACAAAACTGTATACAGTTCTGTGTGCAGAATGAAATCAAAGGAAACCCAGCCATGACCGGGACGAATTATCTGACAGGAGCCGAAGCAATGGTGCGCATGTTGGAAGCACACGGCGTGAAACACATGTTCGGCCTGTGCGGTGATACAACGCTGCCCTTCTATGACGCGTTAGCGCGGATGGATCATGGTATTCAGCACATACTGACCCGGGATGAACGTCACGCGGCCTATATGGCGGATGGATACGCACGCGTCACTGGCAAGCCGGGCGTCTGCGAAGGCCCGTCCGGAGGCGGAGCGACTTACATACTGCCGGGGGTGATTGAGGCCAGCGAAAGCTCGGTTCCCATTCTGGCGATCACCTCTGACGTGGCAACCACAAGCCGCGGGAAATACCCGTTGACCGAATTGGATCAGGCTGCACTGTTCAAGCCGTTGGCAAAGTGGAACGCGTCACTGGACGACGCCTCTCGTTTGCCTGCGATGGTGAGGGCTGCGTTTCGTGCAATGACGACCGGAACACCGGGCGCCACACATCTGGCTCTGCCCTTTGATACGCAAAAAGGGCCAGTGGACGAAGCTGAGGTTTGGGCAGATGCACGCCACCGCAGCTATCCCGCCGAACGGGCTGGACCGGATCTGGATGCCATTGAAGCGGCCGCGGATATCCTGGCCAAAGCCAAATCAGCAGTTATCGTTTGCGGCGGCGGGCCGGTTCTGTCCGGGGCCGAAGAGGCATTGCACCGTGTTGCCAACCTGTTGGATATCCCAGTTGCCACAACAGTTTCCGGTCAGGGCTCCATTGCCGAAACGGACCCGCTGGCCTTGGGCGTCGTTGGCTCGAACGGTGGTGTTCCGGCCACGCGCGCCATTGTGAATCAGGCCGATGTGGTCATATTTGTCGGATGCCGCGCGGGGTCGGTCACGACCGAACGCTGGCGCAGCCCCGGGCGGGATGCCACCATCATCCATATAGACAGCGACCCGATGGTGATCGGTGCAAATTATCAGACCGAAGTCGCCATTTGTGCCGATGCCCGTTTGGCGTTAGAGGCTTTGGCGCGGTCGCTTGAGACGCGGCACGATCTGCCAGACTTTGGCGGAGCGGCCCAAGCCCGTGCCGCCTGGGAGGCCAAGTTGCAAGCGTTCGCTCCGCTCGCAGCAAGTCGCGAAACTCCGATCCGGCCCGAAGCCGTTATGGCGGCTCTTGCAGACATTCTGGACGATGATGCGATTGTCGTCGCCGATCCGGGCACCCCATGCCCCTACTTCAGCGCCCATTACCGCTGGCGCAAACCGGGGCGGCACTTCATCACCAACCGGGCGCATGGCGCGCTAGGATATTCATTGGGTGCCGCCATGGGGGCGCATGTGGGTAGGCCATCGGTCAAGACACTGTCCGTTATGGGGGATGGGTCGTTTGGATTCACTTGCGGTGAGTTTGAAACGATGGTGCGGCACAAGATGCCGATTACCTCGATCGTATTCTCGAACTCGGTATTTGGCTGGATCAAAGCGGGTCAGGATGCAGGCTTTGGGCAGCGTTACTACAACGTCGACTTCAATCGGACCGATCACGCCGCTGTTGCTTCGGCGTTTGGGGTCAAATCGTGGACGGTGAAGGACCCGGACGATTTGCGCAAAGTGTTGAAGCAGGCTGTCGAGTATGATGGCCCAACGCTGGTCGACATTCACTCACAACAGCTTCACGAAGCTGCGGCACCGGTGTCGGAATGGGTGGCATAGGACGCGATGGACGGGGTCAGTTGGGCCAGAAACTCTTGCGCAATCATCGATAAAGGGCGTCCTTTGGCGGTGATTATTGCAAGATCCAGCGTGACTGCCGGTGTGAAAGGGCGGGTTTGATATCCGCCCTCTTCATCGAAGGTCACTGTGAACGGATCAATCATCGCGACGCCCATACCCTGTTTGACAAAGCTCAGCAGGTTTTCCGACAAATGCGTGTGTATTCGCGTCTGCCAGGTACGCTCTGCAGTCTGAAAAATGTCACGGGTTCTGCGATGGGTTTGGTGTTCGGGGCCCATGACGATGAACGGCTCATTCTCCAACAGCTCTGGTGTCAGAACGTCATAGGTCGCCAAATGGCTACCCTCGGGGAACGTAGCCATCGTTTCAAATTGGAAGACCTGAAAGTTCAGCGTGTCATGGAGTATTGGCATCTCGACGATGCCGATCTCGAACAAGCCCGAGGTTACCCACTCCTGTATTTTCGAAGAATACTGAGACTGAAAGCTGACGGACAGATTGGGGCGCGATTTGGCAAAACGGGCAATCTCTCGCGGCATGAAACCAAATGAAAGAAGATGGGGAGCAGCAACCTGCAATTGCCCGGGATGCTTGTTCTGCAGGTCCGATACGGCCTGCGCGACATGGTCCAGCCCGCGGACCACGGTATCGACCTCTCGATACAAAAGCTCTGCCTCTGGCGTCGGCAAAAGACGTCCTTTGTTGCGTTCGAACAAGGGCAGCCGGGCCTCGCGTTCCAGCTGGGCCAACAGATTGCTGATACCCGGTTGCGAGATTCCCAGAACCGACGCGGCCCCAGTTACGGTACCCGTTTCCATGATGGCGTGGAACGCCTGCAACTGACGAAAGCGCAGAGACATAGCTTACCCTATCATTTCTTATGATGGACTTACGAAAACATAGTATTTGAAATGATATGCCGGTCAAGGCAGGCTTCCGCCTATCGCTGGGGAGAACGAATGGGCGATCTGACACAACAAATCATAGGTTACGACCTGTGGCATCTTGAACTGCCCGTCACATCTCGCCGGGACCACGGTATCGGATCTGTCGAAGGTGTGTGCGAGGTCGTTGTCCTGCGCCTGACGTCCGAGGATGGCAGCCAGGGATACGGCGAAGCCTCACCCTGGTCCGTATTCACCGGAACGCCCGAAGCAACTTACGCTGCATTGAATAGGTATCTGCGTCCGTTGGTGATGGGGGCGAGGGTTGCTGACAGAGCCGCTATCATGGCGCGTGCTGCATATGCGGTTGCGCATTGCACCGAGGCTAAAGCGGCACTGGAAGCTGCTCTACTTGATTTGACGGGCAGGATCAGCGCCGTTCCGGTCTGGGCGCTGCTGGGGGGCAAATGCCGCGACGCGATCCCGCTCAGTTGCTCTGTCGCCAACCCTGATTTTGCTCAGGATACCGATCTCTTGATCCGTTTGCAGGACGACGGCGTGAGGATCGTGAAGTTGAAGACTGGGTTCAAGGACCATGCTTTCGATATCATGCGGCTCGAGTATTTGGCGAAGCACTACCCACAGTTCTCGGTGCGTGTGGACTATAATCAGGGTCTGTCGATTGAGGACGCACCAGCACAGGTGCGGGACGTCGCGCAGTTTGATCCGGATTTCATCGAACAACCGGTCCGCGCACATCATTACGGCATGATGGCGAAGCTGCGGCAAATGACGGATGTGCCGCTACTCGCTGATGAAAGCGTCTTTGGCCCCGAGGATATGGAACGCGCTGCAAGGGAAGGGATCTGCGACGGTGTCTCGGTCAAAATCATGAAATCCGGAGGATTGACGCGCGGGCAAACGGTCGCTCGCATGGCCGCCGCACACGGCCTGAGTGCTTATGGCGGAGATATGTTCGAGGCAGGTCTGGCACATTTGGCAGGCACTCACATGATCGCCGCCACACCGGAAGTCACGCTGGGCTGCGAGTTTTATCAGGCCTCTTATTTCTTGGCAGAAGACATTCTTGAGGAGCCTTTCGAGGTGAAAAGGGGCCAGGTCATAGTCCCTGACACACCGGGTCTTGGAGGGAAGCCGGACGAGGCAAAGCTGAACCACTATGCTGTTTCCAAAGCGGTGGCGGCATGAGCGAGAAAAAGACCATTGCCATTATCGGTGCTGGTATCGTTGGTGTCTCGACCGCCGTCTGGCTGCAACGTGACGGACATAACGTCATCCTGATCGACAAGGCCGGCCCCGGAGAGGGCACCTCGCATGGCAATGGGGGTGTGCTGGCCTCTTGCTCGATTATTCCGGTCACGGTGCCGGGGCTTTTGAAAAAAGCGCCCAGGATGCTGTTTGACCCGTCGCAGCCTTTGTTCATGAAATGGGGCTATGTACCCAAGCTGTTGCCGTGGTTGACGCGCTATCTGAAACACGCAAACGCAGATGACGTCGAACGTATCGCGGCCGCACTAACCCCCATAGTCGGAGACAGCCTGAACGATCATCAGGCCCTGGCTCAGGGTACGGCCGCCGAGAAATGGATTGTGCCATCCGACTACCTGTTCCTCTACGAAAACCGCAAGCATTTCGAAGGCGATGCCTTTGGTTGGGGTGTTCGGCGCAAGCTCGGTTTCAAATGGGAAGAACTAGAGGGGGCCGCATTCCACGCCTACGACCCGATCTACAGCAAAGATATCGGGTTTGCTGCCAAACTTTCTGATCACGGACACATCACCGATCCTGGGCGGTACGTGAAAGACCTCGCCGCACATGTCGAGGCCAACGGCGGCAGGGTCATCCGTGCTGCTGTTGAAGATGTCGTACACGATAACGGCAAGGTCACCGGCGTGCGCACCGCTGGTGAGACAATTGCTTGTGACACTGCCATTGTCACTGCGGGCGTCTGGTCCGGGCCTTTGGCCAGCAAATTGGGCGTTTCTGTTCCTCTGGAGACAGAACGTGGTTATCATCTTGAATTGGTGGAACCTTCCGCGATGCCAAAAAGTCCGGTTATGGTTGCTTCGGGCAAGTTCGTCGCCACGCCGATGGATGGCCGCATTCGGCTGGCCGGGATTGTCGAATTCGGCGGGCTGGACGCGCCGCCTTCGAGGGCGCCGTTCGAACTGATGCGCAAGAATGCCCGGGCGGCCTTTCCGGGCGTGACATGGAAGGACGAAGTAGAATGGATGGGGCACCGACCCGCACCGGCAGACTCGATCCCGATCATCGGCGAAGTGCCGGGAATTGACGGAGCATTTATGGGGTTTGGCCACCATCATATCGGTCTGACAGGCGGGCCAAAAACAGGACGTCTGCTGGCGCAGATGATCGCGGGCAGGACCCCAAACGCAGACATGAGCGTCTATGCGCCGTCTCGCTACGCGACTTAAGAAATGTCCGGTAACACAAGCCGGCAAAACAAAATTAAACAGGGAGAAAAAGATGAAGAAATTGACAAGCCTTCTGGCGGCAACCGCTTTGACAGCCGCAGCAACCGCACCGGCGATGGCCGAGAAATGGGATATGCCGATGGCGTATTCGGCATCGAACTTCCACTCGGCCACGGGTGCCGAATTTGCCAAATGCGTGACCACAGGCACCGGGGGCGAGGTTGAAATCGTCACGCATCCGTCCGGGTCGCTGTTCAAAGGCGCCGACATCAAACGTGCCATTCAGACCGGTCAAGCACCGATTGGCGAGCGTCTGTTGTCCGGTCACCAGAATGAAAACGCGCTGTTTGGGTTCGACTCAATCCCATTCCTGGCAACGTCATTCGATGACAGCGCCAAGCTTTGGGAGGCCGCAAGACCTTCGATTGAAAGTCTGCTGGCCGAACAGAACCTGACGTTGCTTTACGCCGTGCCATGGCCGCCGCAAGGACTGTACTTTAAAGACGAGGTGAACTCGGTCGCCGACATGGAAGGCATCAAGTTCCGGTCTTACAACAATGCCACGTCGCGTTTGGCGGAACTGACCGGCATGCTGCCTGTGACAATCGAAGCCGCTGAAATCAGCCAGGCTTTTGCCACTGGTGTCGCGGACTCGATGGTGTCGTCGGGTTCGACCGGGTATGACCGCAAAGTATGGGAAAGCCTGAATTATTTCTACGAAGTGGACGCGTGGCTGCCACGCAACTACGTCATGGTCAACTCAGACATCTGGGCTGGTGTTTCTGATGCCAACAAGAACGTCATCAAGGGCTGTGCAGAGCTTGCTGAATATGCCGGCAATTGGCGCGCCAAGGAATACACCGGATTTACCCTGCAAGGCCTACGTGACGGCGGCATGACAGTCGGTCCGGCGTCCGAGCAGATGACCAACGAGTTGAAAGAGATCGGTGTCACTATGACCAATGAGTGGCTTGAAGCCGCAGGCGACGAAGGCAAGGCCATCGTCGATGCGTTCAATTCGTCTCAGTAATTGGCCAAAGATGGGCGGCGGATCAACCTGCCGCCCGTTTCCATAGAATAACTAATAGTGGGGACAGCATGGCGGCACTACGAGGGCTCAGGTCCGTATTGGATTTCATTTATCAGGCAGCAGGGGTTCTGGCAGCACTTAGCCTGATTGCTATTTTGGTGCTGATCGTTGTGCAAATGCTGGCCCGCTGGACCGGAGAGGTTTTCCCGGGCGCGCCCGACTATGCGGGCTATGCCATGGCTGCCGCGTCCTTTCTGGCCTTTGCCAATGCGCTGAACCGAGGCAGCCACATTCGCGTGTCGATCCTGCTGAATGCGGTCCCCGACCGGGTGCGCCGCATCCTTGAAATATGGTGTTTTACAGTGGGCGCGGCGGTAATGTGGTACTTTTGCTGGTACGCCTACCGCTTTGTTTACTGGAGCTGGAAATTCAACGATGTTAGCCAGGGACAGGACAAAACCGCGCTTTGGATTCCGCAGTCAACAATGCTGATTGGCGCAGTCATCCTTGCAATCGCCCTGACCGATCATCTGATCCACGTCGTTTTTAAGGGCGATCACCGCATCGTCCGTGATCTGGCCGATCAGAGCCACGGGGAGTGAGAGCATGGAAAACGTATCAGTCATCATCCTCTTCCTCTTTGTTCTTTTCACTCTGCTTGGCACCGGTGTCTGGGTTGGCCTTGCCCTTATGGGCGTCGCGTGGGTCGGGATGGAGCTTTTCACGACACGCCCTGTCGGAGACGTGATGATCACGACCATCTGGTCGGCCTCATCGTCATGGACACTGACCGCGCTGCCGATGTTCATCTGGATGGGCGAAATCCTGTATCGAACGCGATTATCCGAGGATATGTTCAAGGGACTTTCGCCTTGGATGGCACCTTTGCCCGGTGGTTTGGTGCACACCAACATTGTCGGCTGCACGGTGTTTGCCGCTGTTTCTGGGTCGTCAGCCGCCACCCTGACGACTGTGGGTAAAATGTCGATCCCGGAACTGAGGAAACGCAACTACCCCGAACGGATGATAATTGGTACGCTGACCGGCGCTGCGACACTGGGCCTGATGATCCCGCCCTCTTTGACGTTGATCGTCTATGGTGTGACTATCAATGAATCGATCACCAAGCTGTTCTTTGCAGGCATTCTGCCCGGATTGGTGCTTGCGACGATGTTCATGGGATACGTCGCAATTTATTCGAAATTCGGGAAAGACTGGAACCCAAACAGCGAAAATAAGCTGAGCTTTTCTGAAAAACTCAAGAACTCACGCTTTTTGCTGCCGGTAATCCTGCTGATCATGGTGGTGATCGGGTCAATGTATCTGGGCTATGCCACTGCAACCGAAGCCGCCGCCTTTGGCGTGATCGGTGGTCTGTTGCTGGCCGCAGGGCAGGGGTCCCTGACTTGGAAAACATTCACTGAAAGCCTGATGGGTGCCACCCGGACCAGTGCGATGATCGCTCTGATCTTGGCAGGGGCTGCGTTCCTATCGCTGTCCATGGGTTTCACGGGTCTGCCGCGCGGCCTGGCTGATCTAATCGCCGGGTGGGAGCTGACGCGGTTTGAGTTGCTGATGGTTCTGCTGGTCTTCTACATCATTCTGGGCTGTTTTCTTGACGGCATTTCCTCGGTTGTATTGACCATGGCCGTGGTGGAACCGATGATCCGGGACGCGGGTATCGATTTGATCTGGTTCGGTATCTTTATCGTGGTTGTCGTTGAAATGGCGCAGATCACACCACCAATCGGCTTCAACCTGTTCGTGATGCAAGGCATGACGAACCATGAGATGAGCTATATCGCCCGCGCGGCAATCCCTATGTTCCTGATCATGGTGGTGATGGTCTTCGTCTTGATCTGGTTTCCGGATCTGGCCACCTGGCTGCCGGAAAACCTAAGGCAAAGCCCGGGCGGGTAGGGGGCTTTGAACCCACTTCATCTGGCGGCGCGTAACGGTCCTTATGTTTTGGTCGCAGGGCTGGCCGCCGGATTGCTGCTGCCCGCGCTGGCCGAGCCGATGCGGGCAGTATTGCCGCCGCTTGTCGCACTACTGCTGTTTCTGACGGTCCTTAGAATTGAGCCTGCTTTGTTGTTGGGTTCCTTGGTCGATTTACGCCAGGTGGCAAACACAGTGATCGCATTCCAGCTGGTTTTACCGCTACTAGTTGTGACTATTGGCATAATCGGTGGGTGGACCGGTACGCCGGTCTTTTTGTCTCTGCTGATCATGGCCGCGGCTCCGTCCATCTCGGGAAGTGCCAACATGTGCCTGATGATGGGACATCCGGCGGAGCACGCTATGCGCCTGATGGTGATAGGGACCGCCGTATTGCCGCTGACGGTGTTTCCCATCTTCGTTCTGATGCCCGAGTTGGGAGACTTTCAATCCGTTCTGATCACCGTCTTGCGCCTGTTTTTGACAATTGCGGGGGCGACTGTTGCAGCCGTGTTGTTGCGCCTCGCGTTTCTGAGAAACCCGTCACAAACTACCCTCAAAAATCTTGAAGGGTTGGCAACGATCACCCTCGCTGTCTTTGTGATCGGCTTGATGCCGTCGGTGACCGCGACTGCGCTTGTTGATCCCGGGCTTGCGGCCTTTTGGGTGGGGTTCGCATGTCTGGCCAATTTCGGCGCGCAACTGGTGATGTATTTTCTGACACGCAACCGAGTGGCTGCCGACAAAGCCACCGCTTTGTCCATTGTCGCCGGAAACCGGAATGTCGCGATTTTCCTGATTGCGTTGCCACCCGAGGTAACGGCGCCACTTTTGGTGTTCATCGGGGCCTATCAGATCCCGATGTACCTGACCCCCATTGTAATGCGCCGTTTTTACCAAGCGTCGGGCAGTTTGGGGTAAAGCGGGCGCGGCAACATTCGCCGAGCCCGCTATTGTATTAGAAATGCACCGAGCGGGCAGTACCGGGAACTTCCATCGGTGGTGCAAACTTGGTCAGGTCGATGCCTTCGACCGCGACCTTATATTCCTCCAGCGTCGGCGTACGACCCAGAATGGCTGACAGAACAACAACCGGGGTTGAACCCAGAAGGGATTCACCCTTCTTTGTCTCACTGTCCGCTACAACACGGCCTTGGAACAGACGGGTGGACGTTGCCAGAACGGTGTCGCCTTTGGCTGCTTTTTCCTGGTTGCCCATGCAAAGGTTACAGCCCGGGCGCTCAAGATAGAGGATATTCTCGTACTCGGTCCGAGCGGTTTGCTTGGGGAACAGGTCATCGAATTCAAAGCCCGAATACTTCTGCAGAATTGCCCAATCACCTTCTTCCTTCAGCTCATCAACGATGTTGTACGTCGGTGCAGCAACAACAAGCGGGGCCTTGAATTCGACTTTGCCATACTCGTCTTCGAGATTACGCAACATCTGGGCCACGATCTTGATGTCGCCCTTGTGCACCATGCAGGAGCCCACAAAGCCCAGATCAACCTTCTTTTCAGCAGCGTAGTACGAGATCGGGCGGATCGTGTCGTGGGTATAACGCTTGGACACATCGGCATTGTTCACATCCGGGTCGGCGATCATCGGTTCGACGATCTGATCCAGATCCACGACGACTTCGGCAAAGTATTTGGCGTTGTCATCAGGGCGCAGGGCCGGTTTTTCACCCGAGCGAATTTCGTCGATACGTTTGTCCGCGATGTCGATCAGGCCCTGCAGCATCTGAACATCGTTATCCATGCCTTTCTCGATCATGATCTTGATCCGCGACTTGGCGATTTCCAGCGATTCAATCAGCGTATCGTCGTTCGAGATACAGATCGACGCTTTGGCCTTCATCTCGGCCGTCCAGTCGGTGAAGGTAAAGGCCTGATCCGCCAGCAGCGTACCTATATGAACTTCGATGATCCGGCCCTGGAAAACGTTGTCGCCGTGCTGCGCCAGCATCTGAGCTTGCGTCGCGTGCACCACGTCACGGAAATCCATGTGCGGTGCCATTTCGCCCTTGAACGTCACCTTGACGGATTCCGGGATAGGCATTGTCGCCTCACCCGTGGCCAGCGCCAGTGCAACCGTGCCCGAGTCCGCACCAAAGGCCACGCCTTTGGACATCCGCGTATGGCTGTCGCCGCCGATGATGATGGCCCAGTCATCCACGGTGATGTCGTTGAGCACCTTGTGAATGACGTCTGTCATCGCGTGGTACACGTCCTTGGGATCACGCGCAGTAATCAGGCCGAATTTGTGCATGAACGCCATCAGGCGCGGGGTGTTGGCCTGCGCCTTGAGGTCCCAGACCGAAGCTGTGTGACAGCCGGACTGATAGGCACCATCGACACTGGGTGACAGGACGGTGGCAGCCATAGCCTCAAGCTCCTGACTGGTCATCAGACCGGTGGTGTCCTGAGAGCCCACGATATTGACTTTGGCGCGCACGTCAGAGCCGGCATGTAACACTTTGCCCGGGGTCGCACCGCGCGCATTGGCATTAAAGATCTTTTCGACGGCCGTCAGTCCCTGACCTTCATGGCTGACTTCCTTCGCCGGGGCGAAGGCCGATTTCAGCTCGATGCCCAGTGTCTCACATGCAAATGTCTGCAGTTTTTTGCCAAAAACGATGGCATAAGAGCCGCCGGCTTTCATGAACTCCATCTTTTGCGGGGTGAATGAGCCGGCCATGTCGACCAATTCTTCACTGCCATCCGCGCTATAGAGCTTTTTCTTTTTCGTGTTGATGGTCAGCACGGTGCCGGTCTCAACCGAATAGCGCTGTTCCAGAATCGGGTTGCCATCGTTGTTGAGGATCGCCTTGCCATCCTCGTCCACTTTCTTGACCCAGTTCTTCAGGTCGACACCAATACCACCGGTAACGCCCACGGTTGTCAAAAAGATGGGCGAAATGCCGTTTGTGCCGGCCACGACCGGTGCAAAATTGACGAAAGGTACGTACGGGCTGGCTTGCTTGCCGGTCCAAAGCGCCACGTTGTTGACACCCGACATCCGCGACGAACCAACACCCATAGTGCCTTTTTCCGCAACCAGCATCACGCGCTTGTCGGGGTGCTGCAGCTTCAGCGCTTCAATCTCTTTTTGTGCGGCCTCGGAAATCAGGCATTTGCCATGCAACTCGCGGTCGGAACGCGAATGCGCCTGATTACCCGGCGACAGAAGGTCAGTGGAGATGTCACCCTCGGCTGCAATATATGTGACAACTTGGATTTCCTCGTCCACATCAGGCAGCTTGGTGAAAAATTCAGCCTTGGAGTAGCTCTCAAGGAGATCCGCAGCGATCTTGTTGCCCGCCTCATAGGCAGCTTTCAGACGGTCCGTGTCCGCCTCATACAGAAAGACCTGAGTTTTCAGAACCTCGCCCGCCTGAACCGCTATGTCTTGCTTGTCGCCCAGTGCAACATCCAGAAGCACGTCAACCGAAGGTCCGCCCTTCATGTGGGACAGCAGTTCGAACGCGAATTCGGGCGAGATTTCCTCAACAGTTACCTCGCCGACGATGACGGACTTCAGGAACGTTGCCTTCGCACCCGCAGCACTGGTTGTGCCAGGCAACGTGTTGTAAATCAGGTAGTGCAACGAATCTGCACGATGCGGATGACCGGTATCCTTGATTTGTTCGATGATTTCCTCGACCAGCGCACCATCGTCGATGGGTTTTGGGCTAAGCCCTTGTTCTTTGCGCGTTTCAATTTCATCCAAGTAATCTGAATACTGGCTCATGGCTGTTTCCGCTTTGTGTGAATCTGCTGCTGTTGAGAGGCGTGGGGCAATTCGCTCGATCGTATTTGTATGCACCGGTATACATTTGTTGCGGAGGTTTCAAGGTGCCACCGTGGAAATTTGCAGGTACTGTATACTTCTATGCTTGGTTCCAACCTTGACCAATGGTCGCAAATACAAACCTAGCCTTTTCCTAAACTCGCTGGAACCTAAGGGCCGGGGCTTGGTGCTTTCAATTGTGCCGTTTGATAGAGCGCCTGCGGGCCACCAAAATTTCATTCGCGACGACGGCATGGATCACACGTTGATCCCTGCACAATCTCGACGTTTTGGTCGAAAGCTCGCGGTTTGAAGAACGGATGGGTGGAGCCACGCGGCTGTATGTGATCCTTCGATGCACCTTCCTACGAACGGGCAAAGGCTTCCGTAAAGCCGCCGAAGCGATCCGTATCCTGCATCGGAATAACATGTACCTCAACACGAACGTTCACGTTGTTCATCAGTAATTCGGCTGTTTCCATTAACTCAACTTTGATGGTGTGGTTAGCGTGGCATAAGCGTTGGCATCAGGTTCGTCGTAGTCGGTGCGCGGGTCAGCATTTGGGCGATGCTCGGAACCGCGTTGTTGACTGCATGCAACGGTGCGTACAGTCACGCCAGTCGCAACTAGCGGCAAACTCCCGTACGGTCGATCATTGAGCCTTCACAAAGCGATTACGTTCGATTTCACCAATAAATGTCGTTCTTACAGTGCACAGCATTGGTCGAAATGGGCTCTCCATACAGCTTCGCCGCTCGACGCACGAATGCGTACTGTCTGAGTCCGCGCCTTCCACGTTACCGACCGGGAACTGAAAAAGGGGGGGCGAACTTCAGCTGGCTCTATATTTTTACGGCGATCAACCAAATTGGAGTGGAGAGAGAAACCGCAATTGATGGCGGGCTGCAAGAGGTCAAAACAACGCCTGACACTACACCAGAACCATATTTTTGCCATGAATGTTCAATCTTTTGGCGAGTATTGAATTTGTTGGGAAATACTATTGTGAACGCGATTCATTCGGAGCTGGTGCCAGCACCAAGCAATTCGTCAATACTGACCCTTGAAACCGAACTGACGAGCGAAGTTCGTTCTGAGCGGTGTCGGCTAGATGCGCGAAGAGGGTTCAAGCAGTTTCTTCTATTGGCAATAGCGGTGGGATGTCTGGCAGTAATATTTCTAGCCGAGCTTCTGGGGGGCTTTGTCGCGGCCTGGAATTCCGGGCTTGACCTGAGCACCGCTGGAGCCAAACTCTGGGCTCCAATCCCGCTTGGTCTATTTTGTTTTTTTCTCGCGCGGTCACACGCATTGAGTGCTGGAAGTCTATGGGCGGTTTGGAGGGGCCGCGCGACTGTAATTCTCAGGGCGGCTGAACTCCATGGTGGCAAAACGCAGTACACTGTCAAGAAAGACTACGTCGAAGCATTTGAAGCCCACCAGACAGAGGCTTGGCATTTTTCACATGTATCAAAACCAATTCACGTTGGGCGGTTTGTGATCTGGAAAAGAGCGAGCTACGGATTGTTTTTTCTTCCAATGCCTTCGGATGAAGACGCTAGAGAGCTCGTGAAGAAGGTGAAAGAGGAAAGCAGGGCGAAGAATTCCAGCGGTTTTGACCCAAAAAACGCTCCGATAGAAGCCAAACACCAGTATATATCCGCGACCGCAGCCTTTCATGCCTTGGAAGGGCTATCCAAAAAACTGGGGACACCCTGTCCCGCCTGGTTGGACTCAGTCTTCAACTATTTGGCGTATGCATGGATTTCGGGTCTCTCTATTTTTCTCTTTATTGTTTTGTTGACCGGGAAGTCATTGGATGCGGGTTTTCCGTTGTTTAATCAAATCGGTGTCATATTGCTGTTTGTCGCGATGACCACAGCAGCGGTAAATGATTGGCCCTATCTGCCAAAACTGCGCCATCTTCACTATTACCGTCACGGGCTTTTACGAGGCTTCGATTGGGGGCCGACGGCAGTGAGTTGCGACAAGGCGGCCATTGAAATCTGGCGCGAAGGTAAACGATTGCGCCTCGATTGGTCTGCGGTTCGTGCCGTTCATATTGAAAATGACCTGACCATTGTCGAAACGAAGGATGATCAGTTGCATGTTGTTCCAGAAATACCCACCGCGGTAAATCTTCTTTCCGCCTACAGAGTGTCTCAGGGGCCGGGTCCATGGTCAGACAACAAACGAACGGCTGCGCCGAAAGTTGAGAAAAAGAAGTGGTGGCAATCCACATTCGCCAACATTGCAATTTGGGTCATCGTCTTTCTTGTCATACTGGGCTTGTTTAATTTGGCTGGAGCCAAACCTGCATCAGCAGAATTGCTACGCGACAAAAACCTACCTGAGTGGCACGAGGAGGTTTCGCAGCGGGATCGAGAAGCGGCATTGCATGCTGATACATCTGTAAGTCTCCCAATTCACGACGAAAAAATCCGAGTCGAAAACAACGGATATCAAAGAGTCAGGCAGAGCTTCTTTGCCGTGCATGATCGTTCAACTCTGGAACTTTATGGCGAGGTCCAATTGCTGGTGGACCCGAATTTTGAGCGTGCCACTCTTCATCGATTGCAGATCCACCGAGATGGTTTAGTGATAGATCAACTCGACTTGCCGTTCGAAGAACTCCGGCGCGAACCAGAGCTCAGCTCAGGTGTGATGCTGGGCGACATCGAGTATTTCGGTCAGATCGCGGATCTTCGTGTTGGTGACACCGTCGAAATGATCTGGTCGATCACTGCCACCACACCCGTTTTCCCAAACCAGTTTCACTATCGATCAGACGGGCTCAGAGACTGGGGTTGGGAAAAGAGGCGCACGTCCATTGACTTGCCCGCTGCAACGCGTTTCGAGCTGAACCATACGGATGAGTTCGATGTTCAGCGCGAAGAGGCTGCCGGCAGGACGATCTTGAGTTGGTCCTTGGAAAAGGCTGAAGAAGATGACAGAAACACACGCTCTGCGGATGATTGGGATGTCTCCAACGATGGGTTGCAGCTCTCGACCTTTCAGGATTGGTTTCAGATCGTTCAGGGACTAACCGGCGACTACAAACCCAGACCGGACTTATTGCCCGGTGACCTGATCAAACTGCTTGATGAAATGCTGGAGCAGTCCGAAGATCCGCAATGGCGCGCGACGCAAGCTTTGCGTTTGGTACAGGACCGGGTCCGGTATTTCAGCGTTTCAATTGGTGAAGGCGGCTGGATACCTCGATCCCCCGACGAAGTCTGGCTGAGCGCATATGGCGATTGCAAAGACAAGGCGCTTCTTCTGATTTCCATGCTGGCCTATTTGCAGATTGAGGCCGATGTCGTTCTCGTCGACCACGACATCGGGCCTGCTTTGCCGCGCATGTTACCTTCACCGTTTATCTTTGATCACGCCATAGTACGTGTTCGCGATCCGCAAGGTGACTGGTTTGTTGATGCAACCGATCTACTGCAAGGCGGCGTAGGTCGGGCGATCCCATTGAAGGATTTTGCCTGGGGCCTGCCACTGGCAGAGGACAGCACCGGACTTGTTGAAGTCGTAACGAATCTTTCTAATGAACCGGCCCGAGAGGCTGTACAGGAATATGTGTTCTTGGATGAAGGCCCGATTGCCGCCGTACTCAATGTTACAGACACATGGCGGGGTGTCGAAGCGGACAACATGCGCTGGCGCTATGACGGCGAGGACATGGAAGACCGGCGCAAGCAATATGAAAAGTGGTACGCCAAACGGTTTCCCGGAGCCACGCACTCAGAGGTAATGATCATTGAGGATGATCTGGACGCCAATGTTTTTCAGCTCGTCCAGCGCTACACGTTGCCGCGCGAGGGGTTTGAAGAAAAGGAACTTTGGAACAAACTGAACCATTATGGCTACGCTATTTCGGACGAGCTTTATGAATTTGATGACGATGAGGTGCTTGAAGGGCAATCTCGCGTAAACGCTCCGATGCACAACGTCCATAAGATCGTGATGCGCAATGTTCCCGCCCCAATCAAAAAGCCCAGTTCGCTTGAGTTCGAAAATGACTTTATTAAATTCGAGACCGGCGGCGAGTGGGATGAGGCGGGGGCAACCTGGACATACCAGTGGAATCTCAAAACAAAACAAACAACGCTTAAGCCAGGTGACGAAGAGGCATGGCGAGAAGCCGAAGATTACGTGGACAATAACGATGGGTACTACGTCTACTTGCATCGTCGGCTATTTGAAGTCGTGGAAGAAAAACCGATTTATTTGGGCCTGAATGCGACGCAGTTGATGATTTTCCCAGTCTTCTTGATAGTTGCAATGCTCATGCTGTTTTTCTTTCGACAAGGAATACGAGCGGAGGTGCTTGCCGCGAAAGCCAAGCAAGAAGAGCGTGAGGGTTGCGCACCCTGACGCCGCTACTGTTGGGCTAAAAACTGATGAACCCACCGCGTCGTTTTTCACTCTACTTGTGAATATTGCTTAGCAATTTGCCCCCGATTTCGGGGGGCAGATTTTTGACGCCTGCGATATTCCTCAGTAGTTGGACCGTTTTGCGGGCGGCTCAGGTTTCAGCACCTGTAGCTTTTGTTTGGGCACCAAAGATGCAGGCAAGCAAGTTACTGAAACGTATATGGGCTACGAATGCTTCAGGTCGGGCTGTCCATCAATTCACTTTGATATCCGAAGAGTGCAGGCAGCCCGCCTGTGTGCAGCAGAATGACTTTCTCCGCCGACTTGATCTTTCCGCTTTCTACGAGGTCCAGCAAGCCAGCGAATGTCTTTGCAGAATAAACGGGGTCAAGGAAAACCCCCTCGACCTGGGCCATCTTTTTCAATGCAGCGCGCGTGGTTGCATTTACTTTGCCATATCCCGGCGGCAAGGCCTCATCAAAAACATCGATCTTGTCCTGTAGAAGTCCTGCGTCGATATCCAGCAAGTCCGCAAGTTTTTGCAGAACGACCTTCATTCGGGCCTGCTGCTTTTCACGATCTCTGCGCACACAAATCCCATACACCGAAGCAGTGCTTTCTTCTAACGCCAGACCGGTCAGCAGTCCGCCATGCGTGGCACCGCTACCCGAGGGGACGACGACCGCGTCGAAATCCGGCATCTGTTGACACAATTCCTGCCCGGCCACAACGTAGCCCAAGGCACCCAAGGGCGGATGGCCCAGCCCCAGATGAATAACGTACGGTTTGTGACCTTTGGCTTTCAATTCAACTGCGCGCGCATGCAGCGCTGCGTCAGCTCCCGCTTCGTCTTCTCCTACTGGGTAACTCATATGCTCGGCACCCAGGATTTGCGCCAGCAGCACGTTCCCGGACGAATAGTACTCCGCCCCCATGTCAGAGACACGCTCTTCCAACTGAAGCACGGATTGCATGCCCAGTTTGGCTGCGGCAGCGGCCGCAGAACGAACGAAATTGGATTGAACGGCGCCGGTGATCAGAATGGTATCAGCACCTTGTTGACGCGCATCTCCGAGATAAAATTCAAGCTGCCGTGTTTTGTTGCCACCAAAACTAAGCCCAGTCAGATCATCACGTTTCAGCCAGAGATCGATACCCAGTTCTGCCGACAAGTTGTCCAGACGCTCCAAAGGAGTTGGGCCGGACATGAGTTGCGCGCGTGGAAACCTGTGCAGATTATCGTTTCGTGTCATTGTGTAACCTTCAAGACCAAGCCAATAAATGCGCGCGATAGAACAAAACACAGCAGGCAATCAGGGATACCACGCGGATCACTGTTATGACCACCGACTGTGGTAAGTAAGGGCCTGCCGAACGACCAAGTAGGCTGCCGATCAGAGTTATCGCAACGAACCCCAGTATTTGCGGTTCATATGAGATTGCCTGCGCTTTGGACAAGCTGTGCAACAAAAATGCGATGCCATATGCCACCAGCGCTATCGGTTGAACCAACTTGGCCACCTCTTTGGCGGAACGACCCTTTGCTATCAAACCGAACACCATTAGAGGGCCCGGTGTCGCCGCCCAAACAGTCGCAAGCCCAGACAGTCCTGTAACGACTGAAAACCCTGCGTTGCCAATGGATCCCCGCAAGGGAAGCAAGGTCGTAATCAACCCGATCAGCAGTAGACACGCCGTCAGGGCAAGAACAAATGCTTCGCTCAAAAAAGGATACACGACAAGGCCAGCGGCCACTCCGACGCAGCATCCAATGACCGCGGTGCGGATTAGTTGACGGTTGTTTTTTAGAATATGCCGGTCTGTCGCTACCAATGAAACAAACGTATTCAACAAGAGTAAGACTGGAACTGCCGTCGACGTGCCAAGCAAAATCATCATGGGCGGTCCAGCGATGATGCTGAACCCGATACCAACTCCGACTTGCAGCATTGCGCCAAGGCAGATGGCAATCATTAGGAATGACAGGTCGACGGACACTCAAAACTCCTATGGATCAAGGCAATGTCGCAAGGCCTCAGATATTCCGAGGTCCCCGCCAGCGTCCATTCTTTTTCTCTTTCAGTAACCGCTTTGGTACGGTCAGCGCTGCCACGGCATCAGTCCCGAGTATGGCACCCGGGTCGTCACAGCGTGCGCCATTTGCGCCAGTGTGGTCAGGTCAAAGACAGGAAGCTGCAGTTCTTCCTGAAGCCGCGATGCGTAAGGCGGCAAGTCCGTGCATTCCAAAACCAACGACCGAATGTACGGAGCTTCAAGAACCAGATTACGGGCCGCATCCAAGACCTCCGTCTCGATCAGATCCGTGTCCATCCGGGTCCGTGTGTTCCGCAAGATCACTTCGGCGAATTCTGTGGTATCTTCCAATCCCTTCACGGCCACAGGAACACCTGATGCACCGACACCTTCGAAATGCCGGGGCGTCAATGCGGATGCATCTGCGGTTAGCACGCCCACTGGCGCGTTGGTCCCGGTCATGTGAAAGGCCAGCGGCACCTGGATCAGGCTGGAGGCAAAGACAGGCACTGAAACCGCAGCTGCCAATTCTTTTTGAAACAAGGCTAGAAAGCCGCAACTGCCTGTGATGGCTCGCACGCCTTCAGCCTCAAGCCGCTTGGCGCCTTCGACGAACGGTGCCAGTAACTCGGGCGAAGGGTTGTTCAGCAAGGTTGGTACCGTCACACCGTCGATCATCTCATACAGAACCGGAAATGGCAGGCTGGAAGGGTTCTTGATATGGCCCGGTGGTTTTGGAAAATAGCTTTCAAGGCACAGAACACCAATTGACGCCCCGCAAATGTTCTGACCACCGTTGTAGATTGGCATAGTCATCGGATCCTTCTGATTTGAAACTTTAAAACCGGGCCAGAGAAAACGGAGCCAGATCGATGTTTGGGCTGCTACCGGAAACCAGATCGGCCACAAGCTCGCCGGTCTTTGGGGCCATCATCAGCCCATAGTGAGAATGTCCGAACGCGGTATAGAGCCCTTCCCGCCCGTTAACTGGTCCGATCGCCGGCAAACTGTCCGGAAAGGACGGGCGTCGACCCATCCAAAATTGTGCCTCGCCTGTATTGAGGCCGGGCACCATGGCCTTGGCTTGTTCGGTCAGGATTTTTTTCTTGCGTGGATCAGCGGGCGCGTCGACGCTACCAAATTCGGCCGTGCCAGCGACTCTCAGACCGTCCTGCATCGAACTTGCGACCACCTTTGCGTCTACATCCATGACCGAATTGTTCAATTGGGCCGAGGGCTTAGGGAATTCGACATGGTAGCCCCGTTCGGCCACAAGCGGCACAGGCATCCCCAATGGTTTCAGCAGGTCGGCGGACCACACACCGGCCGCGAGGATGATGCTGGCAGCACGCATCGTGCCCTGCGAGGTTGTAATCTGCCAACCATCATCTTCAGCCGGTGTCAGTTTGGTGACTTCGGTTTGTACTATTTCGGCGCCTTGCGCGCGCGCTTTTTCAGCCAGAACTGCCCCCACACGTCCTGGTGAGGTTACGCGTGCCTGACCTTTGATCACGATCGCGGCTTTGAATTCCTCTGACAGTGCGGGTTCCAGGCGGCGCAACTCGGCACCATCGATCAGCTCCAGATCGCCTCCTTTCTCCTGGCGGATCAGATATCCAAGCCCATTCAGATCAGCCTGCTTCCGATGGCGAAATGCGTGAATATAGTAGCTGTCGGTGATCAGATTTTCGTGCCCGGTGCCTTGAAGATGACGACGATAAAGGTCGATGGAAGGGCGGCACAAAAGCTCCATCGCGTCCGAGATTTCACGCACTGACCTTTCGCCGGAGTTTCCCAAAAACCGCAGGCCCCAGGGGATCATTTTTGGCCAGTAACTGGTTCTGACCGAAAGCGCGCTTTTAGGGTCCAGTAGCATCTGGGGCAGAGATTTCCAAATGCCTGGCATCGCTTGCGGAATGATTGACCACGGCGACACTACACCTGCATTCCCGAAAGAGGTTTCCTGCCCCGGTAGACCGCGGTCAATCAGCCGAACAGAAATTCCGCGCTCTTGTAGCGACAAAGCGCAACAAATGCCGACGATCCCTGCGCCGATGATGGTCACTTGATCTGTCATGGTTTCACGCCGGAGAGTGACTGCGGTTGCGGGCAATAAGTTGGGTGACGATGACAGGTGATGCCACGGCCAGCGCGATAAGATCAGCAGTCAGGCTGGGCGCGACAAAGATTATCCCAGCGATGGCCATCAGAATGCGTGATGCGATATTCAGCGGGCTCAACCAATACCCGACCACGGCTGCTGACAGGGCAATAACCCCGGCGATGCAACTGGTCGCAGTATAGGTGAACTCCCACAGGTCAAACCCGGTTGAAGACACGAATAGCAGCACCGGCGCATAGACAAAGGCCATGGGCGCGATCACTTTGCCCAATCCAAGGGTGAAAGCAGAAAGACCAGTTCGGAACGGGTTTGAGTTCGCAATGGCAGCCGCGGCATAGGCTGAAGTACAGACCGGTGGTGTAATCTCGGACACCACACCGTAGTAGAGCACGAAAAGGTGGCTGGCGATGGGTGGAACACCCAGTTGCGCCAGCGCAGGCTGCGCCACTGACACCAGCATGATATACAGCGCGGTGGTCGGAATGCCCGCGCCCATCAGGATACAGACGACGGCGATGAACACCAATGAGATGAACAATTGTAAGTCTTCCATCGCAAAGAACTGGAAGCTGCCGAACGAGATCATGTTGTACAGATCCGATGCCAGGTTGCCTGCGCCCTGTGTAACCATGAAACCGATGCGGAACCCGATGCCAGTGGTGTTGATCACGCCTACCACGATACCGACCGCAGCAGCGGCGGCGCCCACGGCCAGCGAGTATTTCACACCCAATTCTACCGCCTGTAGCATCTCGGGCACTTCGATGCGTTTCTGAGGGTTCATAGTTGCGACCACCGTCAATCCGCACAGGATTGTTGTCATGGTCAGGTCAAAGCCGCCGTCTGAGAACTTCCACAGTACAAAACTGAGGAACGCTGCCGCATAGATCAGCGTCGGAGGCAGCCTCAAGCGCGACATGCCAGCGATTACCGCAAGTGATATGCCGCAGAAGGCCGACATGAAGGGCGTGTAACCCGTGAACAGAACCACTAGCAGGCCGATCAGGGGCACTATGTTGGCCCAGCCTTCCGCCCAGACGGCTTTGAGCTGCGGCAGTTGCTCTTTGGTCAGACCTTTGAGATTTAGCTTGCGTGCCATCAGGTGCACGACAGCAAAGACGCCAACATAGTGCAGGAATGCTGGGAAGATCGCAGCAATAACGATGGTGGTGTAGGGAACCTCAAGAAACTCTGCCATGATAAAGGCAGCGGCACCCATGATCGGCGGAGTGATCTGACCACCCGCCGAGGAAGCAGCCTCGACCCCACCCGCAAAATGGCCGGGGTATCCAAGGCGCTTCATGTTGGGAATTGTCAGCGCGCCGGTTGATACGGTGTTGGCCACCGAAGAACCCGAGATCGTGCCGAAGAAGGCCGAGGATACCACCGACACTTTTGCCGGACCGCCAGTATAGCGGCCCGCCAAAATGGTGGCGTTATCGATGAAAAGTTGCCCCAACCCGGTGCGTTGCGCGATCACGCCAAACAGCACAAAGTGGAAAACGATTGTCGAGACGACCCACAACGTGACGCCGTAGATGCCCTCCTGCGGGAAGTACATCGACGAAACGAAGGTTTTGAAGTTCACGCCAGGATGCTGCAACAATCCGGGGAAATACGGCCCAAGCAAAGCGTATGAGATAAATACGCAGATGATCAGCGGCAGAACCCAACCAAGCGTGCGGCGTGCGATGTCCAGCACCAGCAGGATGATGATCACACCCAAAATCACGTCATAACTGTTGGGGTTACCCATACGGAAGGTCTGTTCCTCAATCCCAAGAAACGGAATGCCACGCCAGGCGACGCCCACATACAGCGCCGCAATGATCCCAAGGGCCATGAAGACCAGATCGTAAAGAGGGATGTTGCCAATCCGGAACCTACTGACCTTTAGCGCGTAAAGGCTTTTGGCCCCGATAATCGGGATCGTCGCGTAGACTAGAATGAACAGCAGTGCCAGATAGATGCCCATGTGCCAGTGATCTGCCGGCAGGCCAAAACCGGCCGTGAAGAATTCGTAAAACGCAAAAATCAGGGCCACAACACGCAGGACCTTGCCAGTTGTCGGCGTAACCTGCCGGACGGCGGCACCCTCGTCGAACTGTTCTTCGATAGCCGCTAGTTCTTCGGCTGTGAGTTCGTGGTCATCAAGATTTTTAGTCGTGGACATGATGGCCCCCTGATTTCGCGTATTTCGAGTGTGCGGTGCCCCGACTAAGGGCACCGGACGATGAGTTAAGTTGAGATCAGGTTACTGAAGAAGCCCGGCTTCTTTGTAGAACTTCTCAGCACCCGGATGCAGCGGAACGCCCAGTGCTTCGACACCATCCAGAGCGGTATCAGGGGTGATCTGCTTGCCCTTGGCATGACCGTTATCCAGCAGCTTGCGGGTGTTGTCGTTCCACATCGCCTTGGTCAGCTCATAGACCAGGTCGTCAGACAGGTCCGACGACACAACCAGCATCGCGCTGACCGCAGGGGTCTTGGTTTCGCCGTCGATGCCTTCATAAACGCCACCTGGAATGGCAGAAGGGATATAGGCTGGAATGATCTCGTTGATCTTGCCCAGATCTTCGTCGGAGAAAGAGTGCAGGTTCATACCTTTGGTCGAAGATAGCTGCACCATCGCAGCAACCGGCCAGCCTGCGGCATAGAAATAGGCGTCAAGCTGACCATCGGCCAGACGTTCGGCACTCTGACTGTTGTTCAGCTCGGCCTCATCCATGTTGTCACGGTTGACACCCCAAGCATCCAGCATCTGCAAAACGGCTACCTGCGTGCCGGAACCAGCCTGAGCAATACCAACACGCTTGCCTTCCAGGTCACTCAGATCGTTAATCGTCGAGCCGGCCGGAAGCACCAGATGCAGGTCTTCTGGGAACAGATTGGCTACGATGCGCAGTTTGGGATGGGGTTTGCCTTCGAACTTACCTTCACCCAAATACATCGAACGGGTGACGTCGGCTGCAGCCAGCCCGGCCTCAAGTTCTCCGTTCTGCACAGCGGCATTGTTGAAGACCGAAGCGGTGGTGGATTGCGCGATCGCGATCAGGCCCGGAACACCGCACTGACCGCCTTCTTCACACGGGCGCGATCCCGGAGGGGCGGAGATTCCGTTTGCGATGGTGCCACCGATGGGGAAATAGGTTCCGCCAGCGCCACCAGTGCCAATACGGAAGAACGTTGGGTCCTGCGCCAGCGCGGGTGCTGCCAGCGCGCCCGCCAATGCAAGACCAGTCAAGCATTTCACAAATTTCATTATCATCTCCCTTGTTGGAATTTCGGTTTTGGTTTTCCCAAACTTCGATCCTGCAAGCGTAGAGGCAAACTGCATAAATACAAATTTGTTATATTTAACTAAACTAAAGTTTTGCTTATATATAAGAATATGAACCTAACTCAGCTAACCGTATTTCGTGAGGTGATGGAGACCGGATCCATCTCTCAAACCGCCAAGAAACTAAATCGCACGCAGCCTGCGATTAGCCTAGCGTTGAAAAACCTTGAAAAGACATTGGGCCTGACGTTGTTCGAACGTAAGGGAAGAAGATTGGTGCCAGTCCCCGAGGCGCACTATCTCTTAGCCGAAACTACGGGTATTTTGGACCGCTTGGCGACAATCTCCAGCACGATGGAAGGACTTATCAAAGGGCATGCCGGAAGCTTGAATATTGCAACGATGCCGGGTCCATCTGCCTTTTTGTTCCCACGTTTCATAAGCCAATCAGTTGGTGAAAACCCCGATATTCGCATCACGCTTTCGACACGCAGTTCACCGCAGATTATGGAGCTTGCGGGGACGCAAAATATCGACTTCGGCTTTGCTGACTTCGAGCATTCAGCCGGCAAAGAACCCCAGTATTCCGCTGAACTTATCCGGGCTGATTGCTTCTGTGCTATTGACTGTGAACATCCTCTTGCGTCGCGCAAGATCCTGAAACTATCGGATCTTGACGGAACGCCAATGGGCGGCCTGCATCCTTCACACCCGTTCCAACGGAAAGTCCGGCAGGAGTTTGAGGACGTTGCCGCCGAGTACAATCAGACTGTTACCTGCCAGTATTTTCTACCTCTTATCCCCTTTGTCAGTTCGGGGCAGTGTTGCAGCATCGTTGACCCGCTAACTGTTGCGACCGAAAAAGAGCTTAATCTATCCAATGGAAAGCTTGTGTTTTTACCTTTCGAGAAACCATTAAGATATGAATACGCTCTCCTCGAACCCGACCACAGGCCACCGTCCCAATTGGCAATACAGATCAAAGCAGGTTGGAAAGCCGAAGTGTTGAGGAAGTTGGAAGCGGTGATGGCAAACCCTCGCGCCACATCGATTGAAGGCACGCGAGGCGAGCAAAGTTGAAGTTTTTTAGCTGGCGTACCCTAAATTCAGCGAGATCGACGGGCGGCTTTGACCAATATGCAGTAACGCGACGAATGGTGGCTCTGGGCCGCGAATTACTCGGGCACGCGATCGCGCGCGAGTGTTTTGGCCCAATGCGGGAAAGTTCCAGTCGCAAGTTCGTTGCATTTTTTGTCGTATAATGCTGACCTTACCGGACAGATGCGTGCAACCTGTGCATGCCGATCCGAAAGGGCATCCAATGGCCGATACTGATCCTGCAAATTTGCACTATGTGACAAACCCGCTGCTGAACAAAGGTACTGCCTTTTCTCTACACGAACGAGAAAAACTTGGATTGCTGGGTCTTCTTCCGCCACACATCGAAACGCTCGAAACCCAGGTTGACCGTGTCTATGCCGCCTTTGAACGTGAGGAGACGCCGCTGGATAAGCATGTTTATCTGCGCGGCCTACAGGATGACAACGAGGTTCTGTTTTACGCTCTATTGGTGCGGCATCTAACCGAGATGATGCCGATAATTTACACACCCGTTGTGGGTGACGCCTGCAAGAGGTTCAGTGAGATCTACGATCACCCACGCGGATTGATCATTTCGTACCCCGAGCGTGACCGGATTGATGACATACTTGAGAACGCCGTCCTGCCCTCTGTCGAGGCCATAGTCGTCACCGATGGAGAGCGGATTTTGGGTTTGGGCGATCAAGGCGCGGGCGGCATGGGAATTCCGATCGGAAAGCTCTCACTTTATACCGCTGCGGGCGGAATAAGCCCGTCTGTAACGCTTCCGGTGGTACTGGACGTCGGCACCAACAATCAGGAACGGCTGGAAGATCCCCTCTATATCGGCTGGCGGCATGAGCGCGTCAGCGGGGATGAATACTTCGAATTCGTCGATCTTTTTGTGCAGGCGGTAAAGCGCAAGTGGCCGAATGTGTTGCTGCAGTTCGAGGATTTCGCGCAGCAACACGCGGCACCTCTGCTTGCGCGGTATCGTGATCAACTCTGTACATTCAATGATGATATTCAAGGCACCGCTGCGGTGACGGCGGGCACTTTGCTGGCTGCCTCAGATGTCACCGGTATTCCGCTAAAGGACGCTACCATCGCGTTTCTTGGAGCGGGATCAGCAGGAGTGGGTATCGCCGAGCAACTGGTTCAACTCATGATCCGCCAAGGATTACCCGAGAGCGAGGCACGCGCGCGCATCTACATGGTGGACCGGAATGGGTTGTTAACCGATGCGATGACGGACCTTCTGCCGTTCCAAACGCAAATTGTCCAACCTCTCACCAAAGTGGGGAGCTGGTCCGATGGTGAAATTTCACTGCTGGATGTGATTAACAACGCCGAACCCAACATATTGGTGGGTGTCAGCGGTCAGGCAGGCTTGTTCTCTGAAGAGATCATTCGGGCGATGGCAGCTCACACTGATCATCCTGTTGTATTGCCGCTGTCAAACCCGACATCGCGAATTGAGGCTGTGCCTGCGGATATTATCCGCTGGTCAAATGGTCATGCCCTGGTCGCCACCGGAAGCCCATTTGATCCTGTTGTCTACAACGGTAAGACGCACCATGTGGCGCAATGCAATAACTCCTACATTTTCCCCGGCATGGGGTTGGGCGTGCTGGCGGCAGGAGCGCGTCGCGTCACCGACGGAATGTTCATGGCCGCCGCCGAGGCGCTCGCCACGCTGTCACCTGCGAAGTCCGATCGCGCAGCCAGCTTGCTGCCCGATATGGGGGACATTCGCGAGGTCAGCAAAGCAATCGCATTTGCCGTTGGGCAACAGGCGCAGTTGGATGGGGTTGCGCCTAAATCCACAGGGGACGATTTGAAAGCGGCGATAGATGCGAAGTTCTGGACTCCGCACTATGAGGAGATTGCCTAAAGCAGATCAGGCTGGAGTGACCGGAAGGTTTCTCATTGCGCATCCAGAGCCCACGGCGTCCAAGTAGGGAATGAACCAGCATGGTTCTGAATACGGCGGCTACGCCGCCTCCCGCCTGAGTGGCTTTTGCATCGCAGCACAAAGGGCACCCATCAGCAGGACCGCAGAGGCCACGACAAGGCTATCTCCAATTTCTCCGGTCAAGTCGCCAATGATACCAGCCCCGATAGGTCCCAGCGTCTGTGAAATGGCGAAAACGACTGTGAAAAAGCTAACGGTTGCGCCCCAATCCTGCTGATCCACATTCTGACGGACAAAGCTGGTGACAGCAGTGGGTGGCATAAAGACCGACAGTCCGAACACGAGTGCCGACAAAATCAATCCATATCCGGATGGAACCAGGATTGGCAGGGCTGATCCAAATGCAACCCCGGTAAGGATCAGCGCCAACGGCGTTCCGGATGAAAAGCGGGCCAAGACCCCGCGCCAAACAAAAGGAGACGCCATAATACTGACCCCAAGAACCATCCATGTTGCCGTAGTCAACAGGACACTGGAATGCTGCTCTTTCATCCAGACAGAGATGAAAGTGACGTAGACAATGTAACCCAATCCGAACAGCGCATACCCCCCGAGTTGGCCAAGCATTTTGCGCACCGGTGGGATGGAAGGAAGCGCGGTGTCGTGTTCGGTTTCGTTCAATTTTGTGGAAGCCCAAACCGAAAATGGGCAAATGACTAGGGCCACCAACCCGACCCCGATCCACGCCCAGTCCCAATTTTGTGGTCCGAATACGTCCAACATACTCGGAAGGGTTGCGCCGCATAACGCGATACCAAATCCGCCGCCACCGCCAAAGTATAAGGCGATGGCCAGCGCATTCTTTCGGGCGCTGCTCTGGAACAGCGATGCTGCCAGCACGCCGCCTGACACAAAGGAAAGAGCGCCAAACAGTCCCACCAAAGTACGACAGGCAGTTTGAAACACGAGGCTTTCATCAAACCCGGTCGTCAAAAGGCACAGTGCGGTCGCCACAGTTCCACTTGCAAACAACCGCGACGGAGAAAAATGCCGGATCAGCAAAAGCGTTAAAATCGAACCCACTATGTAGCCAATCGAATTGGCCGTATTGAGCCAACCGGATTGAGTGAGGCTCCAGCCAAGGCTACTTTTCATGGATGGCAGGATTAGTCCGTATGCAAAGCGACCAAATGCGTTGGATATGCTGACCCCAAGCGCAAGGCCCAGCAATATGAGCCACGGGTTGGTAGGTTTTGCGGTGGCCATGAACATTCTTCCAGGTTGAACGGTCACCGTGCCCCAATGCGCTTGGTCGTGCAATCCTACCTGATCGGCCCCAGCGCATTGCAGCTCTGCTTGGAAAATTTGAGATTGTACTATTTTGATGTGAGTTGAAGGGTTGCTTCCGGTCGATCTGTCTGCAGTGTTTGCGTACGTCATATGTACAAGCCGTCGGCCAATGGGATCCAACCGCCAAAGGCTTCACAGAACGTGCGCAGCACCGCTTTCTTTCGCTGCCATCCGTTTCAACGCCATTCGGTCCAATTTGCCTCCCATGGTCAACGGCAATGCATTAACTATCCGAACCACATCCGGCGCCTTGTATCCGATCTGTTTCCGCGCGAAGTCGATAATATCTCCGGGGCGTACCGGTTTCGCCCCTTCGACCAAGCTCACAAATCCCCATACATCTTCACCGTGCATCTCGTCTCGCACCCCAACCACAACCGCCGCTGCAATGGCGGGGTGCGCTGTCAGGACATCTTCCACCTCTGCCGGGCTGATGTTCGAGCCGTCATGCACGATGATCTGTTTTTGCCGCCCCCGGAACCAGAAATAGTCATCCTCATCCCGTCGCATCAAATCGCCTGTATCGAGCCAGCCATCCCGAAACGCTGCCGCTGTCGCACCCGGGTCGTCCCAATACCCCGTCATCATAGTCAGGCTCTTGACCCAGTGCCTGCCGTCCACTCCCACTGGCACCTCCACCCCAGCCTCATCACGAAGCGCCGAAACATACCCTGGATTGTTCAATCCAATGGAACCGACTTTCTCAACTCCTCCATGGGTGTTCGAATGTGACGTCCCCATTTCCGTCATCCCATAAAACGCCCCGATCGGCACACCCGCCAACGCGCCAAAGGCGTCGACCAGTGTCTGCGAGGGTTTGTCGCCACCTGCCATCATCGTTCTTAATGAACCAAAGTCTTCGCGCACTGCACCGTGCCCCGTTACCAATGCAGCCAAAGGCGCGGGCAATATCTGCGCCACTGTCGGCTTTGTCTGTCGCAGGAGCCCCAGGAGTTCGTCGGGCGAAAACTGCCGCACTACGTTCGTTCTGGCACCGGCCCAAAGCCCTGCGAACGTCAGCCGCAACCCGGCAGTATGGGAAATCCACGACTCCGGAAGCACCACATCCCCGGGTCCCAGCCCCAATCCTTGAGCATTGCTTGCCACCATAGCCCCCATGCTGGCATGGCTATGCGTCACGCCCTTCGGCTTGCCCGTGGTCCCGGAAGTAAAAAATATAAACGCTGGCGCGTCCGCCCCAATCGTCGGCAGTGTCCCCTCAGCCTTACCATCCATCAGGTCCTTCAAGGCGAGTGCCCCGTCCACTTCGCCTGCACAGGATATCAACCTCAAAGGAAGTCGCCCTATGCCTGGTACTGCGGCTACATCCTTGGCGCGTTCGCCATGCACCAACAGCGCCGCCGGCGTCGCCAACCCCAGCGCATGGTCGATATCCGCGGCCGTGTAGCGATAGTTCAGCGGCATCGCCACCAAACCGGCCCGCATGCAGGCCAGATAATGGATCACCAACACCGCCCGGTTCGGCATAATCGAAGCTATTCGGTCCCCCGGATTAAGCCCCAGGCTCAGATACCGAAGCGCCAGCCGCGTACAGGCGGTATCCAGCTCCTGCCAGGTCAAAGCCCCGTCCAAAGCGTAAAGCGCAATCGCCTTGGGGTCCGCCGACAATCCCCGGCGAAAAAGGTTCGCCAAATCCGCAGGAGCGGCCAGCGGCGGCCCGGTTACCGGCATGCTTTTCTCTCCAAATCAACCCGCTTCCGAAGGGCCACCAACTTTCCTCAGTGGACACTCAACGAGCGGAAACCAACCTCTCAATCGGTTGGTCGGTGGATCGAGCATACTGCATTGTTTTCCACTTCCTATAGGGAGCGGCAGGAACGCCTGCAGAACGCGAATTTGCCCAATCCGTGGTTCGAGTTGCCACCAAAGCCCCCTCAGGCTCAGATTCCTTTCTGTTGATTTGATCGCGCAATGTCATTGGGCAGGTTGGCCGCGCAGACCGATAGTAGAGCCTTTGCGCAAACAGCAGCCACTAATCTAATACAGATTTCCGCTTCCAACACCTCTGTGACAGAGCCAAGCGCAACTCTCTTGGTTTTGCGAATCCGGCTTTCGTGAATAGGATGTGCCCAGATCTTCTTGATAAATTGTATTGGAGCAATGGTATGGCAACAGAGCGCTGGACTGTCGGATCATATCTGGCGAAGAGACTGCAAGAAGCTGGAATGGCGGATTATTTTGTGGTTCCCGGCGATTACAATTTGGTGCTGCTGGATGAGCTGCTTGGCAATCGGGATCTGCGAATGATCAGTTGCTGTAACGAGCTCAACGCAGGCTACGCCGCGGACGGGTATGCCCGCGCAACCGGGGGGCCGTCAGCGGCCGTCGTCACTTATTCGGTCGGAGGGTTGAGCCTTTTAAATGCCGTCGCAGGCGCCTATGCCGAAGATCTTCCATTGATCGCGATTTCCGGTGGGCCGAACACAAATTCAGAAGCCGAGTGGGAATACCTGCACCACACGCTTGGCGAAGTTGATTACGATTACCAGCGCGAGATATTCGCCCGCGTCACTGCAGAGGCTGTCACGATTCATCATCCGTCCCTTGCGCCTGTAGCAATCGACAGGGCGATAGACACCGCAATGCTTCGACGCAAACCGGTCTATATCGAAATCGCCTCGAACATTGCGGGTGCACCTACGTCCGCGCCCGTTCCGCGTAGTTTCGCCAGGCAGTCCAGCAGTGATCCGAACACATTAGCGACTGCGGTCGCACAAGTTTCTGAATTCCTGAATGCGGCAGAGCGGCCAGTACTTGTCGCCGGAAGCAAAGTGCGCGCGGGTCAGGCCGAACGCCCCTTGCGAAGCCTTGCCGCGGCCTGCGAATACGCCCAGGCATCAATGCCCAACGCTAAGAGTTTTCTGTCTGAGACAAACGAAAGTTTCATTGGGATTTATTGGGGGCCAGTCAGCACACCGGGCTGTGGGGAAATTGTCGATGCCGCGGACGGGCTGCTGTTTGTTGGGCCTGTTTTCACGGATTACACCACGACGGGTCATCAGCTTGGTTTTGATCCCGGCAAAGCGGTTATGGTGCATCCGACGTCCATACAGCTGGATGACACACATTTCAGCAATGTCCGCATGGATGAGTTTCTGGATGCGTTGACTGACAAACTTACGCCGAACAGCGGTGCTGTCGCGGCCTTCGAACGTGTCAGAACCGAACAAATCCCGCCCAAGCCTGGTGATGCCGAAACACCGGTGACGGTTCGCCAACTATTCGCCCGTGTGCAGAAGATGCTGGATGAGGACAGCACGTTACTCGTGGAGACGGGTGATTCATGGTTCAACGGCATTGAGACCAAACTGCCCGAAGGCACGCGGTTCGAGATACAAATGCAGTATGGATCCATTGGCTGGTCTGTCGGTGCGTCGCTGGGATACGCGTTAGGCAACAGGAAGCGCCGGTTGATCTCATGCATTGGCGACGGTTCGTTCCAACTGACCGCCCAAGAGATTTCGACCATGATCCGGTATGACGCAAAGCCGGTTATTTTCCTCATCAACAACGGCGGCTACACGATCGAAGTTGAAATCCACGATGGCCCTTATAACACCATCAAGAATTGGGACTACGCCAGTTTGATTGACGTGTTTGGCGCCGGAGAGGGTAACGCCTGGGGATGCAAGGTGAAAACAGAAGGCGAGTTGGACTTGGCCATCAAAACAGCATTGGACCATGATGGTCTTTGCCTGATCGAGGTTCTGATTGATCGGGACGATTGCAACGTCAACCTGTTGCGGTGGGGCAATCAGGTCGCGCGAAACAACGGTCGGCCAAATCGATGCAAATAGAGAGTTACTCGGGACAAACCGGGCTGTCGGTTGATTGACAAAGTCTGGCGGGCGCAATCCAATCCACAGCGATTATTCCGCCGAACATAGGGGATTAGTTTGCTGAATGGGGCGATGCTCGTCTGGTTTCTTGTAACTAGCGTCAGCGTGGGTTCTGTCATTTGGGATTCGATCAGCAACGGCGTAACAAGTTGGGTACAGCGAACAGCATGGATACTCGTAACGTTATACACCGGTCTGGTCGGCTTGTTTTTCGACTTGCATGTCGTCGTTCATTCCCGGCAGGTCACGACCAGTAGCCGATGACGGGTCTAACGGCCTGGAACGCCGGGTTGCTCTGAGCCGAGAAACAATCAGCTGCCGGGAACGAGAGTGATCGTACGGCCGATAACGAACCGTCTTTTCCCGAATTGCCGCCAACTTGGGTTTTCTGATCGGAAAAGCTGTTGGAGATAACCATGATCTTTCCCAAGCTCAATAACGAAAGGTTCACTCCCGAGACTGGTCTGTGGATTGCCATTCAAGTGCCGAATACCCACGTACAATAGAACGTGGACGCGGTTCTGGTGGAAAACGCTCTCAGCTACGGTGACTAGGATGGCGTCACCTTCCGGACCCCGATGGTGTCTAACAATTCAGATCATTGGGATGAGGTCACAACGCTGCAACTGCAGGATGCAGTCGAAGTGCCTTGCGCTGGAGGAGCATCGACAAACCAAACATCCGTTTGCCTTTGCGAAGCGCTATTTCGGGCTGACCACACTTTGGATGCCGAACGGCGTCTAAAGTAATTGCTGGGAATTGTTCCGCTTGTCGATCCGGTTCGCTAAGATGGTGCCCGAGGCAACAAGCAGGAAAACCCGATGCGTAACACAATCTTCTTCCCCTTGGCGGCATTTGTTCTAGGGATTTTTATGACCACTGAGACTGCAACAGCGGCCTCACTTGGACGATACGAGGTTTTTGCGGTCGAAGAGGGTGACATGCTGAAAATGCGTGCTGGGCCGGGGACAGGCTATATCGTTATCGTTGGGCTTCCAAATGGAACCGCTCTGCGGGTTCACAGTTGCGAACAAACTGGCGGCACGCGTTGGTGCCGAGTGTCGCTTGATCGCGCACGTCAACTTAAGGGATATGTGTCTTGGGCCTATTTGCGAAAATTGTGATGTGACGATTCCAAGAGCCGCAGTTTATGTAGCGCTATGAAAGGTCCGAAAAAACTATCTTTGCTTTTTGGCTATCCGGCGACTGTTTTTCCTGGCCGCCGTAAGTAACTCAGTTGCTGGATCAGTCGCGACCCTGCCGAAAATATTTGCCTAAAAGGAATTATTGAGTACGACGCGTATAAACCTGTTTACCAGAGCCGCTTTGAAGACTCCGATTTGGTCCGCTGAACGTGAGTTTGCCAGTTTAAGATTTTCCATGCGTCGCGAATGGCCGGATTGGTCGGCCCCACAGCAGCAATTGTCAGGTAGTCGAAGATCCGGGCAGAGCCGATTTTTCAGAACGAGAGCTGGAACTTGCAAAAAAATCAGACCACCAGAGGTAACTTTAGTTGGCGAAACGGTAAGTTAACTGGTCAAAAGGCCAATTATCCCTGCATTTGACGCCTTGTTTTATTGGTCGGAGTGAGAGGATTCGAACCTCCGACCCCTGCCTCCCGAAGGCGAGTTCCCGGGGTGGAAATAAACAAAATAAGGGCCTTGAATGCCAACCATTGCACTTCAGTGGCAGATAGCGCTGCGATAACGTTGCGGTTTCATTGCGAGCAAACCCGGCCTCTGTCGTATGTTGGCAAGCTCTTGTTTTTCAGTAGGTCATCCAGCACCTTATGCTCAGTGCTAGTTTGGTCTCTGCATTATTGCCCAACTCCAATCCACTTATACACGGTGAAGAGTTTTGCCATGGGTCAGGCCATTCACTTTCTCCAGGATAGCGTCTGCGTCAATGCAGTGGTGGCGATACAGATCGCCGATTGTTCCGGTCTGACCAAAATGCTCGACGCCCATGGAGATTGTCTGATGTCCAAGCACTGCCCCGAGCCAGGATAGAGTAGCAGGATGACCATCGATAACGGTGACAAGCTTGCAGTGTGGCGGAAGGTCGGACATCAGGGTTTCGATGTGAGAGCGCGCCGCTAGGTTGCCGCGAGAACGTGCTCGTTGAGCGGCCGTCCATCCGGCATTCAGGCGATCTGCGGACGTCACGGCCAATACCCCTATGTCGCGACGGCCTTCACCAATCATACCGGCAGCCTTGATTGCCTCCGGCGCGACTGCTCCTTGATAGGCGACTACAACTTCGCAATTGGGTCCGGGTTTTCGCAACCAATAGGCCCCATCAATGGCACCTTGGCGGAACTCTTGGTCGACACGTTTTCCGGGCTGTTCAATCGGGTTGGTGGTCAGGCGCATATAGACGGAGCCTCCGGTTTCATCGCGCAGCCATGTGCGCTCATCGGGCTGCCCTTCACCATCGCGCTGTAGGTAGTCGAAGGCCCATTCCATAATCACCGCTAGCTCGTCGGCAAAGGCGGGTTCAAAAGCGGCCAACCCGTCTTGGCTCATCCCGATGAGCGGTGTTCCAACGGACTGGTGTGCTCCACCTTCGGGTGCGAGAGTGACGCCCGATGGTGTGCCAACAAGCAAGAAGCGCGCGTCCTGATAGCAGGCGTAGTTTAGCGCATCGAGGCCGCGACTGACGAATGGATCGTAGACGGTGCCAATTGGGATCAGCCGCTTACCGAACAGCGAATGCGACAGACCCGCCGCTCCAAGAAGCAACATGAGGTTCATTTCGGCGATACCAAGCTCGATATGCTGCCCTTCCGGCGTGAATTCCCATTTCGCCGTCGAAGGGATCCGGTGTTCTATGAAGGCGTCGGCTTGCTCCGATCGGGCGAACAGTTTGCGCCGGTTCACCCAAGGACCAAGGCTTGTCGTGCCTGTCACATCCGGAGAGGTTGTCACTATGCGTTCAGCCAATGGGCTGTCGCCTTTTGATAGATCGTCTAGGATCTTGCCAAACGCCATCTGTGTCGAGATTTCGCGACTGGTGTCGATCTCGATGGTCGGAACATGCAGCTTGTCATCGAAATAGCGGCGCGGACCTTTGGCAAAGAACGGGGTGCTGGCCAGAAAATCCTCGAGCGCGTCTGGGTCTTGCACCTTCACAAGCGGCTCCCATTCTTTGCCTTCTGGCACACCCATATGCGATTGCCACGCGGCGAACTGGCTATTGTTCATCAGCCCGCCGTGGTTGTCCTTGTGGCCTGCAATGGGGGTGCCCCATCCTTTGACTGTGTAGGCCAGGAAACATGTTGGGCGATCATGATCGATGTCGGCAAATGTTTGGGCCATGGTCTCGACGCAGTTGCCGCCGAGGTTCTCCATAAGGGCTGCGAGGTCTGCATCCGTGCGCCGTTCGATCAGAGCGGTCACATCCCCCTGATCCCCCAGATCGTCCATGAGGCGGTGTCGCCAATTCGCACCACCCATGAAAGTCAACGCCGAGTAGTCCTGGTTGGGGCAAGCGTCGATCCAATCACGCAGGCGGTCTCCGCCGGGCTCGTCGAAGGCAGCGCGTTGCAAGACGCCATATTTCACGCGAACGACATCCCAGCTGAAAGCATCGAAGATTTTCTCGATCCGTTCAAACAGTCCTTCCCGGACGATACCGTCCAGCGACTGTCGGTTGTAATCAATGATCCACCACGTGTTTCGTAGGTCGTTTTTCCAGCCTTCCTGCAACGCCTCATAGACGTTGCCTTCGTCCAGTTCGGCATCGCCAACAAGTGCCACCATACGCCCCATCGGGGCGTCTGAACCCCAGCTTTTGGCCTTGATGTAGTCCTGAATGATCGAGGCAAACGAGGTGATCGCGACACCTAAACCTACAGACCCGGTCGAGAAATCAACATCGTCAATGTCCTTCGTCCTGCTGGGATAACTTTGCACACCCCCAAACCCGCGGAAGTTCTCCATCTTTTCGCGGGTCTGATTACCCATGAGATACTGCATCGCATGAAACACCGGCGACGCATGGGGTTTGACTGCAACCCGGTCCTCAGGGCGTAAGGCCGAGAAGTAGAGCGCGGTCATGATCGACACCATCGAAGCAGACGAAGCCTGATGGCCACCGATCTTGATCCCATCCACCTTTGGTCGGACATGGTTGGCATGGTGGATCATCCAATGAGACAACCACAGCAGGCGCTGTTCGACGATCTTCAGTTGGGTGGGATCAATGTGCATAGTGGTCTCCGGGTTCAGGCGGCGCTGCGAGCAGAGTAGGGAAAAGCCTGCTCTAGGTCTGCAAGGATATCTTCGACATCCTCTAGCCCGACAGACAGACGGATCAGGCCATCGCTTATCCCATGCTCGGCCCGCTCTTCTGGGGTATACGTCGAATGAGTCATGGAGGCTGGGTGTTGGATCAGTGTTTCTGTGTCGCCCAACGACACCGCACGCTGGATCATATTCAGACGGTTCATGAATTCAATCCCACCAGACAGGCCGGACTTGACCTCAAACGCTATCATCGCGCCAGGTTGAGACATCTGGCGTTGCGCGACATCATGCTGGGCGAAACTCTCAAGACCTGGGAAATAAACCTCGCCCACGGCAGGATGTGTTTCGAGGAAGGCCGCGACGACCTTGGCAGACGCGCAGTGACGATCCAGACGCAGGTTTAGTGTTTTCAGGCCACGCAGGATCAGCATCGCGTTGAAAGGGGCCATTACCGCGCCGGTCATGTCCTTCATCCCGACAAGTCGGATCTCAGCAATTTGTTCGGCGGTTCCTACAACCAGACCAGCGACTACATCGCCATGTCCCCCGAGATATTTGGTAGCGGAGTGTAGAACGATATCTGCGCCGTGCTCGATCGGGCGGGTCAGATACGGGCTGGCATAAGTGTTATCGACGACGACCGTTGCACCGACCGAATGCGCAATTGCGGCGCTTGCGGCGATGTCCACCAAGCGCATGTTCGGATTGGCCGGAGTTTCGAAATAGACAACGCGGGTTTTGTCAGAAACGGCCGCTTTCAGGTTCTCAGGGTCTGTCATGTCCACATGCGTGATCGTAACCCCCCATTTCGCCAAACCGTGACGCATGAAGGCGAAGGTGCAGCCATAGAGTGTTTTGTCCACAATAACTTCGTCACCTGGCGACAGCAGGGTCCAGAGCACTGCCGTGATCGCCCCCATGCCGCTTGAGAGAGCTAGACCGGCCTCGGCCCCCTCAAGCACGGCAATGCGTTGCTCAAGAAGGTCGCATGTAGGGTTTGAAATCCGGCTGTAGATATGACCATCACGCTCGCCGGCGAACATCTCTCCACCAGCCTCTGCGGTTTCAAAGGTAAACGTGGACGTCAAATGCAGCGGCGGTGTCAGCGCTCCTTCATTTTCCAGAGGCTTATAAGCGTGGTGAATGGCGCGGGTGGCAAATCCGGTTGGACGAGTCATTAGAAGCTCCTGAATCATGCTGAAGCTAGTTTGCGCCTTTACTTTGGGCTATTGGTTGCGAAATATGCCAACATATGTAGCTATGTTGGCATATTCTGCTAAGCAAGAGGGTGAAATGGACGCTAAGGACAGGCAGATCATTCGAGCGCTGCAGCGGGACGGGCGCATGACGAATCAGGATCTTGCCGACGAGGTGAACTTGTCGCCATCACCGTGTTTGCGCCGGGTCAAAAACCTAGAAGCCAACGGAGTGATAAAGGGATACAGCGCCGAAGTTGACGCTGCCGCGTATGGGATGGCTATTACCGTCTTCGTGCGCATTAGGTTGGAGCGACACAACGAAACGGACGTTCTGAACTTCGAGAAACGCGTTCGGATGATCGATGAAGTTCTTGAATGCCATGTTCTTACCGGTGCAATGGACTACCAGTTGCGGGTTTTGGTTTCGGATCTCGAGGCCTACGAGGAATTTATTCGTCACCGAATTCATCCGATCGGTGGGATAGCCTCAATCGATACTAGCTTTGTCTATGGAACAGTAAAAAAGACAGCTGTTTTTCCGCCCGGATAGAATGATCGGTTCAGAATGAGTTGTTCCCAACTGGCTAAACATTTGTCGTGTCCGGAAGTCGTGTTGGGATGAGTCTCCTGCACTCAACCTGAAATCATCTTTGCCTTTGCTTGCTTCGCGCTCCTATATTCGAAGCATAGAAAAACCGGTGTAAAAATGAAAATTTCTGACAAAGCAATACTCAACATTCACGAACGCGAACTCGAAGAACGCTACAACGCCTTCAACAAATCTGCCAATACCCGGAAACGGGTCGTTTATTGGATTGGCTTTCTCGACGGTGCCCTGTCTTCGCACCGTATCGAGGAGGGTGAAGAAGACGCCCTCCTGGCAGAAGCAGGAAAGTTTGCTGAGTTTTTCAACGACCCGGATGCCTCCGATCTGGCGGAAGACATTCGGGCGAAGTGCTTCACGTCTGCAGAAGACTTGATGGGGCAGCTGAAGCAGGTGATCGAGGACAAACGGGCGGAGCTCGGCTCAGGTTCAACTTCCGTTGAAACCGACGAAATTAACGAATTTCTTGGGTTTTGCGCTGGAATCATCTGCGACGGCAAGGTTATTGAAGCCGAAGTCCGCGCCATTCTCCGGCGCTTCAAATCTTCACCCATCCTGATGAACGCAGGTCCATTCTCAACCCTGAAAGCAGCGGTTGAAACGGCGATGGACGATGACATCCTGACGGACGATGAGGCTGAGGAAATCCAGGAGTGGATTGCCCAACTGGTGGGAGATGGCTTTATCGACACTGGTATCCCGAACATTGGGACAGTTGCAAAGCTGGATGAGCCGATTACAGATCCGAGCGAAATCGCACTTGAGGGATCAGTATTCGTCCTGACTGGCCCAATGCGAATGGGACCGAGGTCTTTCATCATTTCCGAGATCGAAAGCGCCGGCGGAACCTGTGCGCCCCGAACTACGAAGAAAACTGACTATGTCGTGATCTCCGCAACAGCATCACGACACTGGCGCACCACTCACTTCGGCACAAAAATCGAGCGTGCCCGAGAATTGATTGAGGAAGGACAGAAACTTCGCTTTGTATCCGAGGTTGCCCTGGAAAAGGCGATCAAGGCCGCCAAGACTTGACTCAGAGGCTGGCAAACGCAGCTGTGTGATTGGTTCCCGTTGTTCGGGCGATGAACCAATCCATTTATCCCGACAGATACTTTGACGCCGTCCCTTTGAACTGCCGGATGAAGTCCTCGTATTTCGAATGAAGGGAATTGATGTTCTGGATGTGGTGTGAAGCGGTTGCCTTGGCGCCACCGACCACGAAATGTTCCAACTCTTTCACCCCGGTGACATTTCCATACGCGCGCAGAGCATCGCTGCACAGAACGGCATCGGATGGAATTACGGGATCCAGAACCTTCTGGATTGTCAAATTGGCCCGGTCCGCGATCCTCTGGGCCCCACTGCGATCAACAACCGTCAGGATCGGCAATTGCCATTGGCTGAGGCCCCTCTGCATCTTCACGCCCAGCTTGTTGTATTCATACCAGCGCAGACGCGGAGGTTTCGGGTTGTTGTCTGGGTCTCGCTTGTATCTTACCCATTCACGGGAACCCTTCCGGGACTCCTTCTTTTAGGTTTCATCCACTTCGACGATGCCGGAAAAATGATCGTCGGATGAATCACTTAGACCCTGCATGATGATCAGGCGCCAGCACCAGATTGTGTGCTTGTCCAAGCTGAGACGATTGGCCAACTGCCTAATTGAAGAAGGTGTCCGCGTTCCCAGCATATCCCGGATAACTTCGAGAAACAGATCTGGCCGATGAATGTGCCTGATCCTGGAAGTTTTCCCGCCGCAGAAGGTCTTCTTGCAACCCGGACAGCGGTAGCGTTGAACCTTGGTTCGAGTTCGGCCCCATTTCTGGCGTCGGTCATCGCCGCAATGCGGACACTTGTGTTCTTGTTCTGTTCGTTATTCAATCTCAGCCAGGGCTTCGGTTTTTCTCCGAACATCCCTAATCTTTGTTCTGGCGTCCTCGACCTGCGCCGGGTTCAAGTCATGAACCTGGTCGAGGAATTGCCGAAAGTCGTGTGCCTGCACGATCCGCTCCGCCGTTTTTTAGGAGCTATATTGGCCAATTGTGAAGATCCGAAGGCCACTCGGAAATTTTCCCAACACGATTTGCGGACACGACAAAACAATTTAGCTGACTTATTTATTCCCGCCTCAAATTCCCATTGTCAGCATCGCTATAGAGAAGACATGCAGCATGTGCTGCGTCACTTTTGAGAAGATTGCGATGATCAAGAAACCACACGAAAAAACAAGGTTGGCAAAATACGTCGAGCGCAGGGTGCTCGAATTGAAACCGACCAAGAGCCAGGCTGAGATTGCCGCCCTGGCCGGCTATGTGAACCAGAACATGATCACGATGATCAAACAGGGTAGCTCCAAAGTGGCGCTCGATCGCGTCCCGGCGCTGGCGGTTGCGCTTGAGGCGGACCCTGCTTTCGTGATGCAGCTCGCTCTGGAGCAAGCAATTGGTCGGACGGCCGCTGAAGCAGTCGTGGAGGTATTCGGGGAGCCCGTCACGGCAAATGAAGTTGGCTGGCTGCAAGCGATCCGTGAGGCTTCCAATAATACCGATCCAAGGCTGACGAGCAGGTCCCTGGCTGCGATCAACGCAATCTTCCGGAAATAAAAACCATGTGTGAAAAGAATGACGATTTGACTCCTAATGAACGCGCCTGGCTGCGCTTCCTGCGCGATGTTAGCAATGAAAGTGATCCCGGCATTACTTTGCGCCAAGTGCAGTTACTTCGGCGTCTATGCAGGCCTCAGGCGGCTCGATGAAAATGCGTAGCATTACTGTGGTGGGGATGGTTGAAGTGCTGGGCTTCGTCGGATCCCTCTGGAAACAAAAAAATTGTAAGTGATGTCCTAGTTGACGGACACGAAAACGAGCTCTGGCAAAACCACCTCCCATGCATCGCGGCGGAGAGTGTGCTGGAAGGCTTCACCTGAGTCTTCCTTCCGCCATGTAAGGATAGCGGCGACTTCACCCCGATCAAACCTGGTATTTGGCGGTGGTGCGAAGGATTTGGACATCCGGCTCAGCACTTGCCCTTTTTCATTGTGTAGCAACCAGCGGTCGCCGTCCTTTACCAATAACACTGCATCACCGACGCGTGCCTCATTAACAGCACTCAGAGAGGAGTGGCCTGGATTCAGGCGTCCAGCATAGGAAAGATCAACCATCCGCGCCTCAGCCGCTTGAAAAAAGCGACGGGGACCAGGCAACGCGTTCATGTCAGGCGTCACGCTACGGGTCAGAACTGAAGGTGCACCTGTTGGCAGGTATTCATGGTTGTCGTTGCTCATTACTACAAGGCTGCGGCGGGCACGCGTCATAGCGACATAGAACAGTCTACGGGGTGCGTCCTGATCTTCGGACCGCGAGGGCCGCTCCCACCCGCCATCGAGAATAACCACATCGTCAAATTCCAGACCTTTTGCGCGGTGGGCCGTCAGCAGTTTTAGCCCTCTTTGTTCATCCCAGCTATCACGGGACCATTCCGCGAACCATTCGACAATGTCTGGGACGGGCAGGCTGCGCGACCCAACCTCGCGTGCCAGTAGGCCTAATCCTTCGCCAATACGATCGGTCCAGCGCGAATGCGAGAGTGTGTTCAGCACTTCGGTCAACTGTTTGATCGAGTAAAGCTTTGAGGGTGTCTCGCGTAGGGCTTTGACAAACGTCTGCATCTCGCGCATCCGCCATAGGCTAGGCATGTTCTCGTTAGCCATTTCAACCGGTATTCCGAGGTTTTCGGCGAAATCGCGCACTGGTATCAGCTTTCGCCAATCGCGCGAGATAATCGCGGCGCGTGACCATGTCCAATCGGGGTCGAGACGAGAGAGGCGGATCAACTCGTCTAGTGCGGCCATAGCCTGCTCTTCATTACCAGCGGGGCACTCAAGGATCTGCACACGGCCCTGAGCTACTGGATCCAATTTGGCCAGAGATCCACCGGCGTCAGCCTTCGTCCGGGCCTGATCTACGGCAATATCATGGCCAAGTTTCATACGCGCGGCGGCCCCTGCGATCACGGCGTTGGCGGTGGCGACGATATGACCGGTAGAGCGGTAGTTCTCGGTTAAGAAAACCGGTTTTGCGGCGTAGTCCTGTTCAAACTGGCGGATGTAGCGGATCGATGCACCGGAGAAGGCATAAATATTCTGGTCGTCATCACCCACGGCAAAGAGACTGAGTCGCAGATCGGGATCGTCCAGAGTTCTTCCTGCCACAGCAGCGATCAGCGCGTATTCATCTGGACCGATATCCTGATATTCATCCACTAAAATCCAGCGATACCCCTGTATCAGTGTTTCACGTAGCGCTTCGGCCTCTTGCTTGCTTAGACCGTCACCCCGAAGCAGTGCCGCAGCCTTTTGCAATAGACCTTTGAAATCGGGGATGTCGGCTGTTTGAATGCCCGCGAAACTAGCTCCGACCAGGCGCATAGCCAGTGAATGCACCGTTGAGACGGTTACTAAGGTTGAGTCATCTCCAACTAACCGGCGAAGGCGTTCACGTATTTCAGCGGCTGCGTGACGGTTGTAGGCCAGCACGAGGATACCGCGGGGATCCTCGCGTTTGATGCGCAGCAGATAAGCGATGCGATGAACCAGGACTCGTGTTTTGCCCGAGCCTGGTCCTGCCAGCACAAGGACGTTGGTTTGTTCCCGGTTGTCACGCACAATTTTTTGCTGCACCGGATTGCCCAGGTTTTCGACAATTGCCTTATAGGTGGCGCCAGTGGCCTGACGCCGGAATTCGGTCCCGCGCCCCGGCATCCATCGGCGCATGAAGGCGTCTTGCTCCAGCACGAAATAGTCGTCGGACAAGCGCTGCGCTGTCTCAATGTTTTCCAGTCCTTTTTCCGCGTAGGCTGCCATCACATGGGTTTGGATGGTTTGTTCGTCATAGTGTTCCTCGAGTGGTGCGAAATGCTGGACGGTGAAACCACCTCCTTTGGAGCCAAGATGCACCGTTATGGCAGGGCGAAAGATGGACAGTCCGCGTCCCAGCGTAACCACCTGCTGTTCATGCATCCACAAAAGTGATCGGTCCATTAAGCGGTTTGGGTCTTTGATACTGGTGCGCAAAAGCGTGTCGCCGGTAATCGTGGACAGCATCGCTCCCAGAGTGGTCTCGACCTGAATGTCCTTGCCGTGTGTGCCTTTCGGCACGAGGGTCAGAAGATGCGCCAGTAGGCGTTGTGCGCCCTGATGGCGCAACTCGGCGGTTTGAGCGACAAAGCGCCAAGACTGTTGAAGTCGCACAAGGATGCTACCGCGCACTGATTTACGCAGAGAAAGGTTGCCACGCCCTCCCTCCGTATCACGTCCATCCTGTGCCATACCGCGCAGAAGGGTCTCCACCAGATACGGACGCACCTCGCCATGGCCGCGCTGTTGCAACTCCTGACAGGCAATGGAAAGGTTGAACGGAATCGGTTCAGCCTGATCGGCATCTGGGGCCATTTCGCGCATCACGGCGATTAGGTCTTCTTCTAGTCGCGCTGCCCGATCCAGCCGAGCTTGCGATGCGTCGGTCACGCCATAGTGCACAAAAATGGTTATATTGGTGTCGTCGCTGGCAATTCCAATCGCCTCCAGATCGGTCAGCGCCTTGCGCAACTCAGCGGAGGAGAGCCCGCTAGTTCCTGCTAATTCGTCGGTGGAAACACCTTCTCCCACTGGTGTGTTTACGATATGGCGCACTATCGCCAGCAGTTGCTTGCGCCGAGCGCCCGTGATGTCTGCCTTATCCAACAAGGTGGCGGCGGTATCCACATCGCGCACGAGTAGGGAGGCGGGGAAGACCTGCACGCTGTTTTCTTCACGCCGCAACAGACTCGCTTCCTCCAGCCAAGCAACGGCGGTCTTTACGCGCGTGTCTTCAGTGTTGTTGTCACGCTGGAATTCAAAGTCTTTTTCTTCTCTCACGATCTCGCCCGGAGTGGCGACGATCTTACCTTCGTCTCGAGTGCGCACATCCAATCGACGTAGCGCTTTAAGGATGGCACCTATTTCATGCCGCGCAAGGCGGGAACGGGCCGAAAGGCTGAATTGGCGTTCAACATCCTCGGTGTTGAACAATAACACGCAGCTAGCGGGGTCGCGGTCGCGTCCCGCGCGTCCTGCCTCTTGTAAGTAGTTCTCCAACGAGCCTGGCACGTCGCCGTGGACTACTAGGCGGATGTCAGGTTTGTCGATGCCCATGCCAAAAGCGTTGGTTGCAGCAATCACGCGCAATTCGCCGGTCCGGAATTGTTCTTGGATCTCGTGCTTTTCTTCGGGAGGTAGGCCAGCGTGGAAACGTTCGGCGCTGACACCCTGTTGTTTCAGGAATTCGGCCACGCGTTCTGTCGCACCTCGGGTCGCGCAATAGACCACGGCTCCGGAGACGCCAGAGGCGGGCAAGCCCTGCTCGATCGCGTTCAGAATATCTGCGAGTTTCGTCGTGCGCTGGGTTTCACGCACCGAAAAAGAAAGGTTCGTGCGCGACGCACCACCGTCCAGCAGGATCAGATCCTGATCCAGTCGTGTTTTGAAATGCTCTCTTATATCGCGCACTACCTCGGGTTTGGCAGTGGCGGTAAGGCAAAGTATCGGAGCGGGGGCGTCGCCGGAGTTTTCTTTGATGAACCGGCTGACGTAGCGGTAGTCGGGCCTGAAATCATGGCCCCATTTTGAGATGCAATGTGCTTCGTCTAGCACCCAAAGGCCAATTTCGCGTTGTGCCAGAGCGCTGCGAACTGACTTGTTGCGAAGCTGTTCGGGTGAAATCATCAAGATCGCAGCATCACCCATGCGCACTTTGTCCAGAGCGTCGTGCCGTTCAGGCAGCGACAGAAGGCCGTTGATCGTGACGGCGGAAGATATACCGGCTCTCGCCAGGCCCTGCACCTGATCGGCCATGAGTGCGACTAGCGGTGAGATAACGACGGTTAGCGCACCGGTCTTGTCGAACCGTGAAAGGGCTGGAATCTGATAGCAGACTGACTTGCCAGTTCCGGTTGGAAGGATGCCCAGAACGCTTTTGCCTGCCATCGCCTCAGCTACAATGCGTTCCTGCAAGGGTTGACCGAATTCGTCCACGGGTTCGGGTCTGAAGGACGGAAAGCCGAACCAGCGATCTAGCGCCCTTTTAGGATCGTTGTGTTCGACACACCATTGGCAAGAGTCATCGTTACAAGCAGCCTCTCGCAAGTGACGCACAATCAGAGAAGCTTCGCGGAATTGCATGCGAACCCAGGGAGGCATGACGCTGTCGCCGCCAGCAACAGAAATCCACGACAAGGCATAGGCCAAAGGCCAGGCAAGGTTCGGGTTTTCCATCCGGCTAAGAGTCTGTTCGAGCCGATGCAAGCAGACTTGTCCAGCCAAAAGGTGGCGAACGGCGTCAAAAGCTTCTTGTTTATTGGGTCTGCTAGTGCCTCGCACAGCAGTAAAAAGAGCGTCAAACCCTCCGCTGCGTGGGGGGCGTGTGGCAAGGAAATGATAGGCTGTCAGCGCATCTGGGGTCGTGGTGTTTAGCTTGGCGAACGCCTCGATCTGGTTTTGCAGAACCTCGAAGACCAGACGTGCATCCTTTTCGGGATCGTTGACATGACCCGTTTGCAACCGTCCGTCTTGATAGTGTTTGACTAAATGGTGATAGGGGTTGCGCGGGAAGGCCAAAGGATTGAGCCAGAGTGTGTCGACTGGTGCCTCTGCCAAGGCGGCAAAGCGGGGCGCAGCAGCGACCAGGTGGGGCAGGTCGTGGTGCAAGATGTTGTGGCCGATGACACTGTCGAAACCTTTACAATATGTGTCGAGTTGCGACAGTGCTGAGGCGGAGCTGCTTTTTTCGACGAGGGCTGGTCGGGAGTCATCGTTCGTTGTGGCAGCCAATGCGAATATCCGAGCGGATTTAGGATCCACTTCCAGGTCAATCGATACACAGCGCTCAAGAAAGCGCGAAATGTCCACCTGACCGTTCGTTATCATTGCTCGCCAAATTTTCTCTTTTAGTGTCTTCTTGATAGCTACCGGATTACAGACAAAAGAGAAGGTGCGTTTCAAATTGCTCTTCGCAATGTGGATTCCTCGCACTCCTCAATGGTTGCATAAGGTTGACAAAGGTTTACATCCACCCCTCGCGGGATCGGCGGATGTAAACCTTTCGACCTCAAAAACACCCCAAAATCAGGCCAAAGGTTTACACTAAGTTTACATTAAGTTGACAGATTTCACCCGAAAACCAATTTTTCAAACCAAAATGTAAACCTTTGAACCAGACAAACTCATTAAACAAAGGTTCTCAGACAACACATATCCGAAGACAGGCCAGAAAAGCGCGCATAGCGACGAAACACAGGCCAGCTAACACGTGACACACAGAAGAACACGGATGCAACTCAGGCCAGCGCACAGTAAGCCTGAGAGAGAACCTCATAGAGAGCAAACACACTCGATCAGGCCAGGCAGTATTTCGAGCTACTCCGGAGACGAAATACCGACGATTGCTCATAGACAGGAAATAGATGCACCTAGAGAGAACAAACCTAAGAGAGCGTATGTGCCTAGAGAGAAGAGGTGTGAGAGAAAGCCCCTAGAGAGAACACGCATAGGTAAAGTGATAGATCGATCGCAGGGGAAACGTAGGAGGGAGTATCCATGGGCGGAGCCCAATTTGCGCTTGTGTTTACCAGACCCTTTGTATGCTCCGTTGCTTCTAAGTGCTAATTGGGAAGCCGGTAACTTGCTGTGAAGCGTATTGAAGGCTGCACTTTGATTGTATGTGCTGTTATTCCTTTGGAAATTCGTATTGCGACTTCAGGAGAGTAGCTTCATTGAACCCTTGAGGCGTCGTTCCGCATCTTTTGCAATCGCCATAAGTCTTTCCTGTCGAGTTGGCTCACTAACAGCGTCGCTAACCGGTATAGGCCTGCTCTCGACGGGGCGATCCGACTTTTCATTGTTCGACCGGCTTGGAACGTTTTTTGGTTTATGCGGATTCTTAGATTTTGCCATTGCCCCTAACTCCTAACCTCATCGAAAATAGAGTGATGATTGTTTTCTGGCAACCGCCCGGAGATCAACACCAGCAACACAGGCGTGTCGCCCCTTCGCACCAGTGACGCAGTCGTATAACTTGCAGTTCGTTACGCCCTACTGGGCGGGTCAAAAACTGCTCGGGGGCCAGGAGTTGGACAAACTATCAGTCATGCAAGCTTTTCGCCGTATCGTTGAACGCGGTAGTTTTGCCCGTGCGGCGGAAGACCTTGGTGTTTCTCCTGCGCTTCTCAGCAGAGAAATCAAGCTTCTGGAAGAAAGTCTGGGAACCGTCCTCCTCACCAGAACGACCCGATCCATGTCACTGACTGACACCGGCAGTCTTTATTACGAAGATGCAATTGGAATTCTCGACGCGGTCGAAAAAACGGAACAGACCATCAGGGAAGGTTCCAAAGCGATGCGTGGGCACCTTCGGGTGAATGCGTCAAGTTCCTTCGGCCAAACCGTTATCGCACCGATGCTTCCAGAGTTCTTGGAAACTTATCCAGATCTGCGATTTACTCTTTCGATGGACGACAAGGTGATCGATATGGTCGAGGGCGGGTTTGATCTATCGATACGTATCCGCGCTGCCATGCCGGATTCCGCACTTGTTGCCCGACGGATCGGCGTGATGCGGCAAAGAATATTTGCGTCTCCCGACTATTTGGAGCGATGTGGGACGCCGACCCAGCCGGCGGATCTGAAAACCCACGCAATCATCGGCTTTTTGCTTGCTGATCATTTGACGAGTTGGAAGCTCTCGGCCGCCGACGGCGTCACATCATTGGAACTTGATCCGCGTGTGAGGGTTGGCAACAGCCTCGTTTTGCGGGATCTGCTGATAGCGGGGCAGGGTATTGGAACTCTGCCCGAGTTCGTTTCTGATGCTCCTGAAGCCAGCGGGGCCTTGGTGAGAGTTCTTCCTGACCACGAATTGCCCGCGCCAGAAGTATTCGCCGTTACAGCATCTCGCTTGGGAATGGACGCAAAGGTTACAGCCTTTCTTGATCATCTGCGTCTGGCTCTCAGGTCCTGACATTATTCAATACAGGTAAAGAGTGATGTCAAAGAGCGTGACTTAATTGGCGGCGCCACAAATTCCATTCTCTCAGGGAACAAGTCACAGCCCTGAGAGGTATCCTATGTCACGTATTCTCGTTCTCTATTATTCAAGCTATGGCCACGTCCGCACATTGGCCGATGCCGAAGCTGAAGGCGCCAGAAGTGTTCCCGGCACCAAAGTTGACGTTCGGCGTGTGCCCGAAACTGTCCCTGAGGAAGTCCGCCAGCAGGCTGGCTATGTCGTGGATGATACGCCTATCGCCTTGCCGGCTGATCTGGAAAACTATGATGCAATCATCATTGGAACACCGACCCGATTTGGCATGATGGCTGGCCAAATGAAGTCCTTCCTTGACCAGGCTGGTGGGCTTTGGGCCAGGAATGCACTGGTTGGTAAAGTCGGGGCGGTTTTTGCATCTACGGGCTCGCAACACGGTGGGCACGAGGCGACCCTTCTGACAACGCAAGTCCCGCTTCAACACTTTGGGATGCTGATTGCCGGAATGCCCTACACATTTTCTGGCCAGACTACATCAGAAGAAATCATTGGCGGCGCACCATATGGTGCCGGAACGATCGCCGGTGCTGATGGTTCCCGCATGCCTACCGAAACTGACCTTGCCGGAGCGCGGTTCCAGGGCGCTCATGTTGCAAGGATTGTAGCGTGCCTCGCTGGATCAAATCTGCAAGAGGAAGCAGCTTAACCTGCGCTGCTCTGACGTCTCACTCAACTTCTCAAACGCCTCAGCCGGGAGACATACAATGTCGCGCTCAACCGATATTCTTCTCACCTCACTCGCCCCAGCGGTATGGGGAAGCACTTATCTGGTAACTACCGAAGCGCTCCCGGCTGGCTATCCGATTACCCTGGCTGCGTTACGGGCTCTGCCTGCTGGCTTGTTGTTGCTTGCTCTGACGCGCTGCGTTCCACCACGCGAATGGCTCGGTCGAACTTTCGTCTTAGGCAGCCTCAACTTCTCCCTGTTTTGGGTGCTCCTCTTCGTTGCTGCGTATAGGTTACCTGGTGGTGTGGCCGCCACCCTGGGATCGTTGCAAGCGATGATCGTGATTCTGATGGCGTGGGGATGGCTGGGAACCCCAATCAGACTTGGTGCGCTCGGTGCCGCCACAACTGGCGTAATGGGTGTGTCTCTGCTGCTGATCGGGCCAGAAGCACAACTTGATTGGATCGGTATAGCAGCGGGTTTGGGAGGAGCTGCGTCAATGGCAGCTGGCACTGTTCTCAGCCGGAAATGGCAACCTCCGGTCTCGGCGCTGAGTTTCACAGCGTGGCAATTAACAGCCGGTGGTTTGATACTGCTGCCAGTCGCACTGTTTCTTGAGCCGCCTCTCCCTGCGCTCAGCGCGACAAATGTCGCCGGCCTTATTTGGCTTGGATTGATTGGTGCTGCAGCAACTTATGCTCTTTGGTTTCGTGGCATAGCGCGCCTGGAGCCCAGTGCAGTTTCGATGCTCGGCATGATGAGTCCTGTTACTGCTGTTGTGCTCGGCTGGGTATACTTGGGGCAAACGCTTAGCCTTACTCAGTCTATAGGAGCAGCCATAGTTATTGGCTCTGTTGTGGTCGGCCAGAGCGTGAATCGAAGGGACAATTCGGGTTCAAAAAAATGGAGACCAGCAACAGCAGGATCTGTCTGATGGGCGCTGGGTCGCAAACAATGGGCCCAATCCCGCAAGCGGGCGAGGAATGGCTCAGCAATTCGTTCAAGCCTGTTCGTCGGATCCTGTCATCATCGAAGTCCTAGGTATCCCTCCTAATTGTGAAGGGGATGCATTCTGGCACCGCCGCGTCGCGGCGGTCCTAACCTCCTGTATTAACGCTCGTAGTGTGGCCGAACACGCTAAGCGCTGAGAGCGCTCTGGGCGCGCGTTATGACTTCAATGCTGTCTTGTGTCGAAAACAGCGCTGGACGCTGCCAGAGAACACCCTAGCCAGCCCAGTGATCTTCCTCGGTGGGAAACGGAACCGACATCAGCTCCTAGTGCTGGTATCTCCGAGCATTCGATTAGCTCCTAAGCACACCAATTTGACATCAATTTATCGGATTAAGGAGTGGCAAGGTGCTGATCCCACGAGGGGTGAAAGCATTGAACGTTCAGTAAACGCTTACTTTGAGGCGTTTTGCCGCCCATCGCCGCGCCTGCGACCGCGGATCGCCCTAATAACTAGGGGAACCCTTCTTCTTATAAACCTTACCTACACATCAGACACCAAGCATACTCGTCCCCTTGCATCACGCAGAAGAAGAATGCCCAGGCGTCGAGGTCGCGGCGCCGGAACAATACGTCGAACTTGATCAATCGGCCCCTAATTCGCTTCGCGCGCCGAGCCTATTTCCAGGAGAAGCTGGTCCATCGACGCTGTAGTTCATCAAGTGCCTTCCCAACCACGTCATTCATCTCCTTCCAGCTTACCAGTCCTCGGCCTTCCAAATCATTCTTGCGGCCCATTTTCTGACCGCCGCGCCGCCGCTCTTCACGTTCCTCGAGCGCTCGTGCGCGGTTCCTCAACTCTATCCCGTAGACCCCGCGAGTCCGCATCTGGATTTGTGCGTCGTCAAGTAAGTGTCGAACGGGCTCAATCTCAGCGAGCTTGAACGAAAGAAAGGGCATGGCCAACTTCCGGAACGACGCAGACGCCAGGTCGATTACGGTGTCTAGCCCTTCCTTTCGAAGTGCGTCATCTCCGGAGATCGTAACTTCAATCCGTGCGCGGCGTTCGTGATCTGGCAGGTCTTCTTTAGTTTGTTTTGCAGGGTTTCGGCGGTTGGCGATCTTGTGTTGGATACTAACCTGGGAGGCTGAATTTTCGGCCCCCTTCCAGATTGTCGAGTTCAGGTAAAGATCTCGTCCGGGACGGGTGGTCAACAAGCGCGTTCGAACGTTCGGATCGTCGAGGTCGTGATCAGAGCCGGATATAGTTTGCTTCTTCTTCGCGAAGAAAAAATCTGTCTTCGCATTATTGTTGGTTTCCAGATAGAACTGCCTCGCATCTGCTCTACGTGAAACAGGAAGACCGTGACGATGAAAGAGGCTGTGCTTTGCCCAGTGATGGCGCTGTAGCAGACCAACCATCTGTTCTCGGAGCAATAATTCCTCTTCCGGCACTCCTCGAGTGCGCGGATAGAAGTCGACAGTGACCTCAATCAGATTAAAATTGACATCACCATCGATCCCATGGGTGCCTCGGATCACGTTAAGAATGGCAGAAAGCAATTCCGGGTCGGGATCTTGGATCAGGATTGCGAAATGGTGACCTAGGGGTTTTGTTCTTTCTAGTTGCTGGAGGGAGGCGCGCCAGTCCTGCGTGTTGACCTTTTTCACTAGGTCATGTGCGAAAATCTTTGAATTCGTCGCCTTGAATACCTTTTCGTAGAGGTAGCGCGGAGCGGTCGAAGTCTTTGTGCTAACTAAGAGCACCATCCGGTCGATCAGCGCCTCCACCTTGTAGGTATCGCGCACGGCCATATCCGGGGCCAAAACGATCTTGTCTTTCCGATCAGCGCGGACCGTGCCGCTCGTTGATGTAGAAGACACAGAAGTCGGCTCGTATCGCAGTTGGGATGGCGGCAACGAGACCCCAGTGAGGTTGCGATATTCATCCCCCTGCGCAAGCGATGAGTAACGCAGTTCTATATTGAATGGAGTCAGGTTTGCCGGCACTGGTGTCACTGGCTTCGCCATCGCGGAGACCTTCGCTTCCGGTCGAGGAGGCTTTTTGCCGGTGATGGCTCTCAGCACCTTCTCGATCTCTGGCGATTTCTTGATCTGCTTGCCGTCAACCACAAAGGCACCGGACTTCATGTGCTCTAGGTAGGCGGATAGGATGCGCTTCATCGACCGCAGGCGGGCGTCGAAGAATGAGGGCTCCTTTTTCTCACCGAGCAGCTTGAGCCATCGTTCGGCTAGATCGCGTTTCGTGATTTCCCGCGTGCGGCTTTCTCGCCCGGCCAGGACGAGGTCGTGCTCCAGAAGTTTCGGTCGGACGCGAAGTTCATACATGGCGACCGCGACGCACTTCACGATCACTCGCAGGTTCGGCTGCTTGCCGCCCTGCTTCGCCATCCCGGGATGCCCGTCAAGAAGCAACCAGCGCCCAAACGCCACCAGTTCGGCATATCTGCTCAGCCTCCCCGTGGTGGCAATGGCATTCGTGAGATCGGTCGGTGTATTTTTCTCCGCATCCGGGAAGCGCCGAGCCACGATGGCGTTGAGACGGAGAACGAAGCTGTCTTCTGAAATCTCGTTCGACAGAGCACCGGCCTCGAAAAGGGTCGATGCTGCAGCGAGGCGCTTCGCGCGCGGCTCGCGAATGACACTTTCGGCCAAGATGTTCGCTTTGGACATTGAGGTTCTCATCTATCAATATCGCGGCGGTCTATTCTCCCAGGCATTGGAGCTCAAGCTGTGGTATCGTGCTACACCAAGCTGAGAGTCTCGTTTTTGCGACCCGTCACATTGTTCGTGCCAGCGCTTCAGCCTGCCGGAGGACCAGTTTCACGGCGGCGGCTTGAAGGTCAGGAGGGTAGCCACATCGCCGCAGGATCCGCTTGACGGCGAAGCGCACCCTTGCGCGCACATCATCGCGCTGCCACCAGTCCACACCGGAGTTCTCGCAAACCGATTTCACCAACTCAGATGCGATCAATCATTAGCTGATGGCAAGGTAAGCCGCCATTGATCTGTAGCGTCAGGAGAATTTCACCAAGCTCATCCTACGAAAGATGACGCGAAACAATAGATCTGACACTCAATCTTGATTTGATTTTTGTCGAGTGCAATCAAAGCATCTATTCAAGATGTCATTCAGCTATTTCAGATATGCCAAGCCACATGACAGCGGAAATCCTCGAAAGCCGGTATCACCTCAAAAAGTGGCAGACGTTGCAGGCAGGGCAACGCCACCTGAGAAAACTAAATTCTAAATAGGTCGACCCAATCCTTTTGAATCCCCTTCGCTATGGATTTTCTATCCCGCACTCCAAAACGATCAAATCGACTTCCCATATCTCCAGACCAGTCAGGTAAGCCTTCAACATCATTTATCTCCTCAGCTCCACAGCAAAAAACTATTGTCGCAAGCCAAATAGTTACTTCATGATCGTATTCAGAATTGTAGTCTTCGCCGATACGCTCCACCGTTTTTTCTTTTGCTGCGAAGAGGTAATCCCGAAGCTCCGATGTCTGAGCGTCTCCAGAGACAAGTTTCGCGTGAAGCTCAGGGTCGACGACAGAAGTGACAAGAAGCGCGCAGAGTATATCAATATAACCTTCCATATAATCTATCTCATGAACGGCATTGGGCAACAACGCGACCTTGGAGAGGATCTTTCCTACATCTCTAAGTGAGACATCCCGGCTTTGGGCGACGCATTTCAGGATGCTTACACAACGTTCTGAAACGCGGGCAGGAAGTTTCATGTCGGAGATAAGCTTTGACGCGTATTTGGCTACAACATTAACTTCACCACGCTCACCGATCGTGCGAGGTAGCGAGAACGAGACGTTTATGAATTTCCGGAGATAGCTTTCTGCGTCAATTTCAGCACCATATCTTGCTTTAACACTGTTCTCTAATGCTGTTCCGTTAATGCCGAGTATGAAGTGAACTTTTGGCACTGAGAAAAAGTGCTTGATAACTTCCAGCACAGTCAGGGCATAGTCTGGTCGACACCGGTCTAGTTCGTCGACGACAACAACGATCGGCGCCGCTGATTTCTTAGTCAGCTCTGACAGCAGATTTCGAAAATCATGCACTGCTTCTTTTCGGTCTTCTTCAATATCCCAAAGGTCTTGCGCCGCATCTTTGGCTTCGCCACTTGCCGCGTCCGCGATCACATCTCCGATTTCATCAAAATGTTGTTTGGCACCAAACGTCGCTACCGAAAGAGCAATCCCCAATGCTGGCTTTGCAAGTTTGGCAGCGACAGATTTCCATTTATTAACTGTCGTAGCTTGCTCATCTGACAGGCGCGCATTTACCGCAGTAATGATGGAAACGAGAGGGTCGGTGAGATAATCGTTTTCAAATGCATCAAAATAGATGGTTGTGGCGGTGCCATTGTTTTCTGCAGTGTGAGCTGCAACCCACCGTTTGAGAAAAAATGTCTTTCCAGAACCCCACTTGTCGTCGAGCGCCAAGACAATCGGGTCTTCTATGCGTTCAACAAGTTCGGACAGCTGGTTTGAAATGGACTTCCGCCCAAGGACGTCATCATCGAACCCTGTGTCATACAAAACAATGTCATTATCCTGCGGAAATAGTTTCATCCGTAGCCTTCTCTAAGCGTTTGTTTCTTCAACCAATAACTGAGAACATGAACATCGTCGACCCAGGTGAGGGTCTCCGTAACGATGATTTCCTGCGCATAGCTGCCCCTGGTGCTGATTGCAGCAAAAGTCGGCTCTTCACCCAACCGCTCACCCGGCTCGAGAGCATTGTCGTGCAAAAATGAACAAAGTAGCCGCCCATTCGCGCCAGAAATGCGTTCCTTAAGGTTTCCCGCTTTACAATATTTGCTACACCCAGAAAAAGACTGACATTTCGGTGCACATGAATCTCGTCTCAAAATCCTTCCTAGGGTTCTTGGTTGACCCTCTGGGCCGACACCCAAGATCCCTGACGCTGCGTGAAAAGGGTATTGCGGCACGCGGCGCTGGTTCGCCCTGGATAGGATTTGAAGCTATCGCGACGCGCCCATCAGTGAGGAAGGGCCTTCTTTCGTCGTCGCTATCACTCGATCTTGGAGACGATCGCAACCTGACTTTGCCGGCGGTGAATATGGCGGCGGCCAGAACCTTCGCCGACGCCGCCGCCAACGCATGGACGGATTTCAATCGGGCGGAGTTGGAGAAGGAGGACGCCGCTGTCCGGCGCATCCTGCATGCGCTCGATGCGCTCAAAGTGCCGAATGCTTATCCCGCAGCATGCCGCGTAGCCCCACTTGCGGACGATGCTGTCGACCTGAGCGTCAGGGTGCTGTCCAAGCTCAATGCAGAAGCCGTCGGTGACAAGGTGATTTCCCGAATTGCGCCGATCATGGCGTTCGCATCCGATCCGAATGCCGCCCGGGACGCGTCAATCGAGGCGTTCGTGGAAGCTCAATTGCTTCGTTGGAAGGATTTCTTCGACACGGTCGAGTCCATGCCGCTGACGCCGGAACAGCGGCTGTCCGTCGTCGTCGACGAAGACGCGACGCTGGTTCTGGCCGGCGCGGGGTCGGGCAAGACCAGCGTGATCACCGCGAAGGCCGCCTACCTTGTGAAGGCAGGAATTCGGAAGCCGAGCGAGCTTTTGCTGCTGGCCTTCGCGAAGGATGCCGCAACCGAGATGTCGGAGCGGATAGAGGCCAGGTGCGGGGTCCCCGTGACGGCACGCACCTTCCACTCGTTGGCCTATGAGATCATCGGCGAAGTGGAAGGCGAGAAGCCGCCTTTGTCGCCGACCGCGACCGACGACAAGGCGTTCTTGTCGCTGATGAAGGAGATCTTGCGGCACATCGTGGCGACCGCCAACGAGATCGCCCAGACCGTGATCGGCTGGTTCGCTGGTTTCTTCGACGAATTCCCGACAGAATGGGACTTTAAGACAAAGCACGAATGGTATGCGCAGATCGAATGCCGCAATCTGCGGACGCTGCAAGGCGAGACGGTGAAAAGCTTCGAAGAGCTTCTGATCGCCAACTGGCTGTTCCGGAACGGCATCGCTTACGAATATGAGCCAAGCTACGAGCACAAACTCCAGAAGATCGGGCGTCGCACCTACATGCCCGATTTCCGGCTGACAGAGAGCGGCGTTTACATCGAGCATTTCGGCGTGCGTAAAAAACGCGGCCGAGACGACGAGGAGGAGCTGATCACGGCACCTTACGTCGATCGCGATGCCTACCTCGAAAGCATGCACTGGAAACGGCAGGTGCATGCCGAACACGAGACGGTTCTCGTCGAGACCTACAGCTGGGAGCGTGAAGAAGGCCGACTGCTCGAAGCGCTTGCCGAAAAGCTCGAACCACATGTCACGCTGCGGCCGATCCCGGACATCGAGATTTACGATCGTGTGGTCGAGGTGGGGGTGGTGGACAGCTTCACCTCGCTGATGGGCACCTTCCTGCGCCACTTCAAGAACGGCGGCTATCAGGTTGAGGATTGCTCCGACAAGGCGCAAACGCTGAAGATGGGCGCGCGGGCAGACGCCTTTCTCAAGATTTTCGGCGCGGTCTTTCGTGAGTATCAGTCCCGCCTTGGCGACCGCATCGACTTCGAGGATATGGTGAACCGCGCGACGGCGCTCGTCGAGAGTGGGCGCTACCAGAGCCCGTTCCGTCATATTCTCGTCGACGAGTTTCAGGATATCTCCACGGGGCGGGCGAAGCTGATCCGGGCTCTCAAACACCAGCACTCCGATGCCAAGGTGTTTGCCGTCGGCGACGACTGGCAGTCAATCTACCGCTTTGCCGGATCGGACATTCACATCATGCGTAATTTTGGTGCGGAGTTCGGAGGCATCTATGCAGGGGCCATTGGTGTCCATCGCACCGTCGATCTTGGCCGGACCTTTCGGTCAGTCGACAAGATCGCACTGGCTGCGCGTCGCTTCGTTCTCCGTAATCCCGCGCAGATCACCAAGACGGTGATACCGGCAGGCGAAACGGACGAACCTTCGATCAGGATTGCCTGGACACGCCGCGACACGGGGGAGACTGCCTTGAACGACGCCGTAGCTGGACTTGCCGCTACTGAAGGCAAGGGTGGCGGGAAGCCGTCGATCCTGATCCTGGGGCGATATCGTTTCCTGAGGCCCGATGTGGGGCGGCTTCAGCGCCAGAATCCCGGGGCGACGATCACCTTCAAGACCATCCATGCATCGAAGGGCCTTGAGGCTGATCACGTCATCATTCTTGGCGCCGACAACGCCAAGATGGGCTTTCCGTCGATGATCGTCGATGACCCTCTGCTCAGCTTGGTGTCACCCGAGACCGAGCCATTTCCGAATGCCGAAGAGCGGCGTGTCATGTATGTCGCCGTGACCCGGGCCCGGCGGTCCGTAACCATCCTTGCGTCCGAGGCGCGCCCCTCCGTCTTCGTCGAGGAGCTGATAAAGGAACCGGAGTTCGGCGTAGTCGTGCCCCCGGAGGCCCAGAAGCACACCCACACCTGTCCGGCTTGTGGCGGGCGTCTACTCCATATCGCAGGCAAAGATGGCCGCGACTGGTATCGCTGCGAGCATGTGAAGCTGTGCGGCAGTCGCATGCCGGCTTGCCCCGCCTGTGGCATCGGTTTCCCGGTCCGTTCTCGGGCCAGTGATGTCCTTATTTGTGGTGATTGCGGGGAGACCCAGCCGGCTTGTCCCAGTTGCGACGCGGGATGGCTTGTCGAGCGACGCGGCCGCTATGGAGCGTTTCTTGGCTGTGTCCGATTCCCTGAGTGTGATGGCAAAGCCAAGCTAAAGAAAGGCGCATGACAGGCTGAAAGAGCGCGATCTAGCCGCCATTGGTGAGATCAGCCACGACGGTTCGTGGGCAGCGCATTCCCTACACCCATAGTTGCCTCGGTGAACGGCAGATCCCCGCCCTGAAAGTAAGATTGCTTCAGAGTCATCACGCAACTACGGAGATCATCTCGTTAACATTTTTACAGTCTCCTTTTTTGTGCTTATGAAACGCGCCCATTCCTCCATCATCCCTCACCGCTTCTCGACCGTGTCTCCGCGTCTGTAAGCGCGCTCAACATCACTGCCGACGTTGTGTGCCAGTGCCATCTTGGCCGTGTCGCGAGGGTAGTTAGTGCGCTCGGCAGCCCAGTCCCTAAAGCTGGAGCGCAGACCATGAAGCACTGCTGGTCGACGCGAGCGGGCGTCAAGGAAACCCGGGCGATCCTCCTTCTCCTCGGCAGCTTGGATCCGGCGCATCACGGCCGAGATAGTCATTTCGGACATCTGCCCGTTGTCGGGGGACAGGAACACGCGAGCCGATTTCTTTCTCAGTCATCCATATGACACAGCATTTCTTAAGCAGGACGCAGAGGGAGGCGCGGGAAGCTCGCTGGAGAGCGGCCGCTTGGATTAGTTGTTGGTCCGCTGTGTTATAGAAATCGCTATCGAAAATGGTGGACGGAGGCTCCAATCAGTTTTTTCTTTTTATAAATTTCAATAGATTACGATTTTTCTCCGATCTCCAACGCGCACCCGTCATCGTGCTTGCTATAGACTTATTGATTGCACAAAAAAGAGCCTCCCGGCAATGCGCATGCAGATCAGGAATTCGACACCCAAGCCCGAGACGTCGACCGCTGAACGCCACCCTGGCATCTGGGTGACGGATACAAACCTCCGGGAGCTCACGTCATGAGTAGCGACCAAGCACTTCTCACCGTCGAGGAATTCGCGGCCGCCTTGCATCGCACGATCACCCCCAGAACGGTTCGGACCCTGATTCACCAGGGCGAGGTTAACGCCGTTCGCCTCGGCAAGCGCTACTACATGACTCACGACGAATTGAAGAGGTTCACGACATGCCCCGTAAACGCAAACCGGCCCGGCTCTTCCAGCGTAAGGACGATGGCGCCTGGGTCATCCTCGACGGAGGGCAACAGATCCGGACAGGCTTTGGTGATGGATTTCATGAGGCAGCGGAAGAAGTCCTGAGCAATTATATTGCCAGCAAGAAGCGGCAAGATGATCGCGTCCGCGACCCGAGCGAGATCACCGTCGGCGAGGTTTTGGTGCATTACGGCGAGGCTAAGGTAAAGGTGGTCCGCGACAGGGACCGCCTGCTCTACACGATACAGGCACTGTCGCCCTACTGGAGCGACCTCAAGGTTTCCCAGATCGACATCGACAGGTGCCGGGGCTATACGGCCTGGAGGCGGTGCGCCGCATGGACCGTCCGGCGCGAGATGAACACACTGAACGCCGCTGTCAAATACGCCCTGGCGTCGCGCAGGGTTAGCCATGCACCGATCGTAACCCTGCCTGAGAAGGGAGTCGCCAATGACCGCTGGCTGACCGAGGAGGAGCTCCAGCGCCTGCTGGAAGCCTCTGCTTCTCACGTCCAGCGGTTCATCAAGATCGCGCTATACACCGGACGTCGGAAGACCGCGATCACGAGGCTGAAGTGGATGCCCTCCCTTGATAGCGGCTGGGTCGATCTTGACAGCGGGGTGATCCATTTCCTTGGCAAGGCCGAGGCCGAGACCAAGAAGCGCAAGGGAATGGTCAAGATGCCTGGCACGCTCCACGCGGAGATGAAGACCTGGGCCCAGGAGGGGAGCCACGTAGTGTCGTTTAAGGGGGCGCCGATAGATCGGATCGACAAGGCCTTTCGTGCGGCCGTCCAGCGGGCCGGTCTAAAGGATGTGACGCCGCACACCCTAAAGCACACAGCGGTTACCTGGGCGTTCATGCGCGGCATGACACTGGAGGACGCCACGGCCTATTTTGCGACCTCGCGCGAAACCCTGGAAAACGTCTATCGGTCCTACAGCCCAGATGCGCTTAAGAACGCGGCGGGAATTATGGACTGGAAGATATGAAGTGCTAATTCGGTAGTTGGTGGATGCCGGTAGTGAACGAACTGAGCACATCTATCGAACGAAACGTTGCGGATATCGTTGCGGCCATTCCTCTGAAAACAACAAAGGCGCCCTTGGGCGCCTTGTTTTGTTGGTCGGAGTGAGAGGATTCGAACCTCCGACCCCTGCCTCCCGAAGACAGTGCTCTACCAGGCTGAGCTACACTCCGACCGTGGCGCGTGATCTATACTCGCATTTTTGGATGTGCAAGGGGGTTTCCGTCCCGTTTGTGCGAATTGCCTTCGTCGTTTCCCTACATCAGGTCAGTCCAGCACACCGGTTCGATACAGTCGGATTTTGGTGCCGCCGTGGTCCACAATTGGCCCCGGGGGCAACAGCGGCAGACGGGTTGATCGAGCTAGGCCTGCGTTGCTTGTCACGATACCAACACGCCAGCCCTTGAACTTGGTTTGCAGTACCTTGCCCAAGCTGCCGTAAACGGATCGCAGGCGTTTTTCATCCCCGATCCGGGCACCATAGGGTGGATTGACAATAACAAGACCCGCAGAATCTGACGGGGGTTTTATGTCGCTGACCGAGCGCGTTTGAAACATGGTGAGATCGGCAACCCCGGCGCGGTCAGCATTTTTGGTCGAGGCCTCAATCGCTCCGCTATTGCGGTCCGAGCCATGGAAAACCACGTCCGGTTTGGCCGTAGGCTGCTGTTGGCGCATTGAGGACCAGACGTCGGGGTCAAAACTCGGTAGATTTTCAAATGCAAAGCTGCGGGAACGGCCGGGACGCAGCCCCAGCGCGATTTCGGCGGCTTCAATGACAAAGGTGCCAGAGCCGCACATCGGGTCCAGAACTGGCTCGGACCCATCAAATTCACACTCTCGGAGGAACATCGCGGCCATCGTTTCGCGCATCGGCGCTTTGGCGACAGCCGGTTTGTGACCCCGCTTGTGCAATGGCTCGCCGGAACTGTCGATCGAAAATGTGCACAGGTCCTTTTCGATGCGCACCAGGACGCGTACGGCCGCATCAGATGAAACCGGTGCGCCCAGCGTTTCCGAAATTGCCACTTCGATACGTTGCCGGGCGGCCCCTGCATGGTAGATTCGGGACTTGCGACTTGTCGCTTCGACTTTGACCGGCACATCGGGGCGCAAAAAATCGGCCCAGGGAAATTTTCGGGCCCGTTTATCCAGTTGTGCCAAATGAACTGCGGGAAACCCGCCCAGTCGCACCAGAACTTTGTTCGCGCCACGCAGACACAGGTTCGCGCGCCAGACTTCAGGCCAGCCTCCGCGACTGGTGACGCCGCCGGGTACGGGCTTTGCATCTGCGAATCCTTGTTCGACCGCTTCAGCATGCAGCGGGGCTTCAAGACCCGGCGTTGCGACCAGAAATATCTCAAAATCGTTGTTTAGTTCCATCCCGGGTGCTTACACCGGAAGTGTTGCGGGTGCGATATGCAATTTCAACAGGTCCAAAATGCAGCCCTTCAAGTTAATTTGACAAAATATCGGCAATTTAGGCGGCAACGGGTTTGCGTTTGGCAACATCCCCGCGTAAAGGGACCGTGATCAAAACGAAGCTTGGAATGAAAACAGGTGCCATGCGCCTTTTTTGCTCACAGGCTCCCACATACAGATCGTTTTGTGCCACTATGCAGTGGTGGGAACGATGTGTTGCAGGAAAGAGGCTTGGAAGACAGTAGCGACATGCAAACTTTCAAACTGAAAAAAGGGTTGGAGCTGCCGGTGCAAGGCACGCCAGAGCAGACGATCCAACCGGGTCCTGAATTCAGGTCTGTCGGGGTTTTGGGGGCTGATTATCTGGGCCTGAAACCGCGCATGCTGGTTCAAGAGGGTGAAGAGGTTCAGCGGGGCACACCGTTGTTTTGCCACAAGGACGTGCCCGTGGCGATGATGGTCGCCCCGCTCAGCGGCAAGATCGTGGCCATCAACCGTGGTGCGCGTCGGGTGTTGCAGAGCGTCGTGATCGAAGTCTCGGACGTCAACGACACAGGTCTGGATTTCTCGGCTGTGGGCGACGCCGATACCGCCGAGGGCGTGACCGAACGTCTATGTGCGGCTGGCCTGTGGACCGCTTTCCGCACGCGGCCCTATTCCAAGATGCCCGCACCGGGTACCAAGCCCACAGCAATTTTTGTGACCGCGATGGATAGTGAGCCTCTGGCCGCTGATGCCGAGATCATTATCCAGGATGCGGGTGACGCCTTTGCTGTCGGCTTGAGCGCAGTTGCCAAGCTGACCGATGGCAAGACGTATCTGTGCCAAAATGAGGGCGCAGCCCTGCCGGGCGCCGACATTCCGGGTGTTGAAGCCGCAGCATTTTCCGGACCGCACCCCGCAGGCCTGGCTGGAACCCACATCCACTTCCTTGAGCCACTGGCCGGCGAAAAGCAGGTTTGGACAATTGGCTATCAGGATGTCATCGCGATTGGTCGTCTGATGCAAACGGGTCATCTGGATCCGAACATCGTGGTTGCCCTTTCAGGCCCCGGCGCGCGTCAGCCCCGCCTGATCCGCACTGTCATGGGGGCATCGACTGATGATCTGACCCGCGACGAAATTAATGTGGACGGGACTGCCCGTGTGATCTCAGGCTCGATCCTGTCGGGCCGCCATGCAGAGGGGCCACAAGCCTACCTGGGCCGTTTCGCGCGCCAGATCAGCATCATCCGCGAAGACCATGATCAGCATACGTTGGGCTGGATTCTTCCGATGCCGTCGAAATACGCGGTTCAGCCAGTTCTCGGCTCGGCCTTTGCCAAGAAGCTGTTTGCATTCACGTCCAATCTGAATGGCGGACGCCGTGCAATGGTGCCGACCGGTACGTTCGAACAGTTGATGCCGCAGGACTATTTGCCGACGCAATTGCTACGCGCTTTGCTGGTAATGGACACCGATACTGCACAGGCGCTGGGTGCGCTGGAGCTGGACGAAGAGGACCTTGGCCTTATCGGCTTTGCCTGTCCGGCGAAATATGAATATGGGCTGGCGCTGCGCGACTGCCTGACAAAGATTGAAAAGGAGGGCTGATCCGAATGGGTTTGCGCAACTTCTTTGACCGGATCGAGCCGAACTTTACCAAAGGCGGCAAGTACGAGAAGTATTTCCCCATCTACGAGATGGTCGAAAGCTTCATCTACACTCCGAAAACCGTAACCTCCGTTGCACCCCATGCGCGGTCCTACGTGGATATGAAGCGGATCATGACTTATGTCGTGATCGCCACGATCCCCTGTATCCTGTGGGGAATGTACAATACCGGCTTTCAGGCGAACTCGGCCATTGCCGCGCTTGGACCCGATTCAGCCACTGGCTGGCGGATCGCCATTCTGCAGATGTTCGGTATCTCGCTGAACCCCGCCAGCATCTTTGCCAATGTGATGCACGGGATGATGTATTTCCTGCCGATTTACATCGTCACTCTGGTTGCAGGCGGTATCTTCGAGGTCATCTTTGCGACTGTTCGCGGCCATGAAGTGAACGAGGGTTTCCTCGTAACTTCCATGCTTTACACGCTAATCTTGCCCGCATCTACGCCACTTTGGCAGGTTGCGTTGGGCATCATCTTCGGGGTGGTGATTGGTAAAGAAGTCTTTGGTGGCACTGGCAAGAACTTCCTGAACCCAGCACTCGTCGGTCGTGCGTTCCTGTACTTTGCCTATCCGGCGAACATGTCAGGTGACACGGTTTGGACCCCGGTTGATGGCTTTTCAGGCGCGACAGCTCTGTCGGTATCCGCCTCAGAAGGATATCAGGCGTTGGCCACCGAGGGGCTGACATGGTGGAATGCATTTCTTGGTCAGATGCAGGGCAGCTTTGGTGAAACATCAACGCTGGCTTGTATGATCGGTCTGGCATTCCTGCTAACGACCCGCATCGCCAATTTCCGACTGATTGTCGGCTGTCTGGCTGGGACCATAGGTCTGACGCTGCTGTTTAACCTCATTGGGTCGGATACCAACCCGATGTTCGCGATGCCATGGTACTGGCACGTCGTCGTCGGTGGTTACGCTTTCGGTCTGGCTTTCATGGTGACCGAGCCCGTTTCAGCCAGCCATACCAACATGGGCCGGTATATCTACGGTGCTCTGATCGGTATCATGGTTGTGTTGATCCGTGTGGTGAACCCCGCTTTCCCCGAAGGCATGATGCTGGCAATCCTGTTCGGTAACGTCTTTGCACCGCTGATTGACTACTTCGTCGTTCAGGCAAACATCAAACGGAGGGCGCGTCGCCATGTCTGATACGCAATCCCCAGAACCCAAGGGCGCGATTGCCAAGTTTCTGGCGGCCTCGCCGGACTCGGTCGGTAAAACGATCTTTATCGCCGTCGCCGTTTGTCTGGTGGCCTCGATGGTCGTGTCAGCCGCAGCCGTTAGCCTGCGCCCGGTCCAGGAAGCCAACGCGCTGAAGGACAAGCAGATCAACGTTCTGCAGGTAGCTGGTGTTTATGAACCCGGCACCGACGTGTCTGAGGCGTTCGCCGCATTCGAGCCGCACGTTGTTGAACTTTCGACGGGTGAGTTCGTCGACGACCGGTTCGATCCCGCAACTTTCGACGATCTGGCCGCCGCAAGCGATCCAGAGCTGAGTGTCGCACTGGACGATGACCCGGCTGGTATCGGTCGCAAGGCGTTGTACCGTGTTGTCTACCTGCTGCGCGACGAATCCGGCGAGTTGGACAAGGTGATCCTGCCGCTGCACGGCTACGGTCTGTGGTCGACGCTCTATGGCTTTATCGCGCTGGAAAACAACGGCAACGATATCTACGGCCTGCAATTTTACCAGCACGGCGAAACCCCCGGTCTTGGCGCCGAAGTGGACAATCCGCGTTGGAAAGCGTTGTGGAACGGCAAGAAGCTGCGGGATGATGCCGGTGATCTGCAGATCACAGTATCCAAGTCGCAACCTGCCGCTGGCCCCGACTTTTATGTAGATGCGCTGGCCGGTGCCACGCTGACCTCGGTTGGCGTTGATAACCTGGTGAAATTCTGGATGGGTGATGCGGGCTTCGCTCCGTTCCTGGCCAAACTGCAAGCAGGAGAGTTCTGATGTCCCAGACCAAGAGAGAGATGCTGGTCGACCCGCTTGTCGACAACAACCCGATCACACTGCAGGTGCTGGGTATCTGTTCGGCACTGGCGGTAACCTCTTCGCTGCAGGTTTCCTTCGTGATGGCGCTGGCGGTTACCTTCGTGACCTCGTTCTCGTCCTTCTTCATCTCATGCCTGCGCAACCAGATCCCGGGCTCGATCCGGATTATCGTCCAGATGGTGATCATCGCCTCGCTGGTGATCCTGGTGGATCAGGTTCTCAAGGCTTACGCCTTTGAGATTTCCAAAACCTTGTCGGTTTTTGTCGGCCTGATCATCACCAACTGTATCGTGATGGGCCGCGCCGAAGCATTTGCGATGAAGAACCCGCCCGTCGCGTCCTTCATTGACGGCCTGGGCAACGGAATGGGCTACGGTCTGATCCTGCTGCTTGTTGGCTTCATTCGCGAACTGTTCGGCAACGGGTCGCTGTTTGGCGTCACCATTCTGGAGACCGTCAACAATGGTGGCTGGTACGTGCCCAACGGCATGCTGCTGCTGCCGCCGTCCGCGTTCTTTATCATCGGCCTGATCATCTGGGCCTTCCGCACATGGAAGCCGAACCAGGTCGAAGAACGTGAATACAAAATTCAGCAGGTAGAGGCCCACTGATGGAAGGTCTGATTTCACTGGCCGTAAAGGCCATCTTTGTTGAAAACCTCGCGCTCAGCTTCTTCCTCGGGATGTGTACATTCATCGCCGTGTCCAAGAAGATCTCGACTGCGCTGGGTCTGGGTATTTCGGTGATGGTTGTGCAGGCGATCACCGTTCCCACGAACAACCTGCTGCTCAGCTATCTGCTGAAGCCCGGCGCGTTGGCCTGGGCGGGTTTCCCTGATGTGGACCTGACCTTCCTTGGTCTGATTTCCTACATCGGCGTGATCGCGGCGATGGTGCAGATCCTCGAGATGGTTTTGGATAAGTATTTCCCGCCGCTCTACAACGCGCTGGGGATCTTCCTGCCGCTGATCACGGTGAACTGCGCCATTCTGGGTGGATCGCTGTTCATGGTCGAGCGTGACTATAACTTCGCCGAAGCCGCCACCTATGGTCTGTCTTCGGGCTTTGGTTGGGCGCTGGCGATCACTGCGATGGCTGGTGTGCGTGAAAAGCTGAAGTACTCGGACATTCCCGATGGTCTGCAGGGCCTTGGCATCACCTTCATCACCGCGGGACTGATGGCTATGGCCTTCATGTCTTTCTCGGGCGTGAAGCTGTAAGGAGGGACGAATGGAAACTTTTAGCCTGGGCGTCGTCCTTTTTACCCTGATCGTTGTCGCTTTGGTGGCCCTCATCATGGCCGCCCGTTCGAAACTGGTATCGACCGGCGATGTGAACATCACTATCAACGGTGAAAAAACCATTTCCGTTCCTGCAGGTGGCAAACTGCTGCAAACATTGGCGGCTGAGAAGTTGTTCGTGCCGTCCGCTTGTGGTGGTGGTGGCACCTGTGCGCAGTGCCGTGTGCGTGTGCATTCAGGCGGTGGTTCAATCCTTCCTACCGAAGAAAGCCACATCACCAAGCGCGAAGCCTCCTGCGGCGACCGCTTGTCCTGTCAGGTTGCGGTCAAGCAGGACATGGACATCGAAGTTCCCGAAGAGGTCTTTGGCGTCAAGAAATGGGAATGCACGGTTCGCTCAAACGAAAACGTGGCAACCTTCATTAAGGCGCTGACGCTGGATCTGCCCGAGGGCGAGGACGTGAATTTCCGCGCTGGCGGATACATCCAAATCGAAGCCCCTGCGCATGCGTTGAAATACACTGATTTCGACGTGGAAGAGGAATACCGCGAAGATTGGGACCGCTTCAATCTGTGGCAGTATGAATCGGTTGTGAACGAACCGATCGAGCGCGCGTATTCAATGGCCAACTACCCGGACGAAAAAGGCATGATCATGCTGAACGTCCGCGTTGCCTCGCCACCTCCTGGTTCCGAGGGTATCCCAGCGGGTCAGATGTCGTCCTACATCTTCAACCTGAAACCGGGTGATAAGGTTACCATCTCGGGCCCGTTCGGCGAATTCTTTGCCCGCGACACCCAGAAAGAGATGGTCTTTATCGGCGGTGGCGCCGGTATGGCGCCCATGCGCAGTCACATCTTCGACCAGCTCAAGCGTCTGGAAAATCGAGACCGCAAAATCAGCTTCTGGTATGGCGCGCGTTCGAAGAAAGAGATGTTCTTTGTCGATGACTTCGACACTCTGGCCGAGGAATTCGACAACTTTGAATGGCATGTTGCCCTGTCGGATGCGCAGCCAGAGGACGATTGGAAAGGCTACACCGGCTTTATCCACAATGTTCTGTTCGAAGAATATCTCAAGAACCACCCTGCGCCTGAGGACTGTGAGTTCTACATGTGTGGCCCACCAATCATGAACCAGTCGGTCATCAACATGCTGCTAGATCTGGGCGTGGACCGCGAAGACATCATGCTCGACGATTTCGGCGGGTAAGAAACAAAGAACCGGCGCTTATAGCGCCGGTTTTCTTTTGTGCTCAAAGGCGGAGGTCGCTGGCCTCTATCGGTAGGACCGACTTAACGTCGAAGACCACGCTTGTGTCTTTTCCATACGCTCTGATTTGCGCGGGTTTGACATCTAGGAATTCCTGATGTGCGACGGCTAAAACGACGCCGTCATAGGCGCGTTCATTGGGGGCGGCGACAAGGGAAATTCCATACTCGGCCAACGCTTCCGCGGCATCGGCGTGCGGGTCGTGCACATCGACCTCAATACCGTAATCCTTAAGTTCGTCTATGATATCGACGACCCTTGTGTTGCGCAGATCCGGGCAGTTTTCCTTAAATGTCAGCCCCATGACCAGCACGCGCGCCGATCCTACATCAATCCCGACGCGGGTCATCCGCTTTACCAGTTGCGACACGACATAGCCGCCCATGCTGTCGTTCAGGCGTCGCCCGGCCAGAATGATCTGTGGATGATGGCCGACCGCCTCTGCCTTATGTGTCAGGTAATAAGGATCGACGCCGATGCAGTGTCCGCCGACCAGGCCAGGACGGAAGGGCAAAAAATTCCACTTGGTGCCAGCTGCGCGCAAAACGGCATCAGTATCAATGCCCAGGCGTCCAAAAATCATCGCCAATTCATTGACCAGCGCGATGTTCAGATCGCGTTGGGTGTTTTCGATAACTTTCGCGGCTTCCGCCACGCGGATGCTTTCCGCTTTGTGCGTACCCGCCGCGATAATCCGGCCATAAAGAGCATCTACCAAATCGGCAACTTCGGGGGTTGAACCCGAGGTCACCTTGCAAATGTCCGAGATCCGATGGCCCTTATCACCGGGGTTAATCCGCTCTGGGCTGTATCCGGCAAAGAAATCCGCGTTGAATGTAAGTCCGGAAACCCGCTCGAGGACAGGCACACAGTCTTCCTCGGTTGCACCTGGATAAACCGTGGACTCGTAAATCACCAAGTCACCCTTTTTCAAAAAACGTCCGACCGTCTCGGACGCACTTAGCAAGGGCGACAAATCCGGTTGTTTGCCCGCCGTGATTGGCGTTGGAACCGTCACAATAAAGGTGTCACATCCCGCCAGATCGGTAGGTTCCGAAGTAAAGATCAAACCTGTCGCAGCGGTCAGATCTTCGCGTTCTACTTCCTGAGTGTTGTCCAGCCCCGCGCGCAACGCGTCAATGCGTTCGGCATTGATATCAAACCCAATGACCGGACCAGTCCCGGCAAATGCCACTGCCAGTGGCAGGCCGACATAACCCAGGCCGATGACGGCAATTTTACGGGAATTGGGGTTTGTTTCGAACATTCGGGAAATCAGCTCATTTTCCATGATAGTCGCGGAACCATTCCACGAACTGGGCAATCCCGACCTTGAAATCGGTTTGTGGACGATACCCGGTTAACCGCTGCAACAGTTCGGTATCGGCCCAGGTGGCCGGGACATCGCCCATCTGTATGGGCATATAGTTTCTGACTGCTTTCTTGCCGACAGCTTCTTCAATCGCCTCTACAAAATCCAACAGGCGCACTTTGTCGCCGTTACCGATATTAACCACGCGCCAAGGCGCCACGGGCGAAAGGCTGTCGCCTTCTTCGATGTCATCTGCGCTGTCGGGGCGCGCGGGCGGGCTGTCGATCAACAGCCGGATTCCGCGGACAAGATCATCCACATTGGTAAAATCGCGATACATGTCGCCATGATTGTAGATGTCGATCGGACGGTCATCCAGAATGGCATCCACAAACTTGTACAGTGCCAGGTCAGGGCGTCCCCAGGTCCCATAGACAGTGAAGAACCTAAACATCGTCGTGGGCAAGTTCCAAAGATGCGCATAGGAATGCCCCATGGCCTCGTTGGCCTTTTTGGTCGCCGAATAGATGGTCAGAGGCGTGTCGGCCTTTTCAACCTCGGTAAAGGGCATAACCTCATTCGCGCCATAGACCGACGATGTTGAGGCCATCAAAAGATGTTCAACATTATGTTCGCGTGCAACTTCCATCACGTTGAACGTGCCGACAATGTTCGAGTCGATATAGCTGCGCGGATCCTCCAAGCTGTAACGCACGCCTGCCTGACCAGCGAGGTGCACGATCACGTCAGGTTGAAACTCATCACCAACCTGCTTGAGCTTTTCGTGATTTTCCAACAGATCCTCGGTGACGGAAAACCCAGGGTTTTGCAGCAGCATCTGATGCCGGCGGTTTTTTAGCGCGACATCATAGTAATCGGTCATCCCGTCATAGCCGTGCACCCGGAATCCTTCCGAAAGCAGCAGTTTCGCAAGATGGAACCCGATGAAACCCGCTGTACCCGTTACCAGAACGTGCTTCATTTTACCCTCGACCTTCAACCGAACAAATTTTTGCATCAAGGATACTGTCAGTCAGCCAAGGTCAAGGGCTTTCTACCGGAAGGGTCAGCCTACGATCATTTGTTTCATACGCAACGCTTCATACTCCAGCTCTTTTAGTCGGAAATGAACAACGTCACCGATTGTGATTACGCCGCGCAGTTTCCCGTCGCCAACAACGGGCATGTGGCGAAAACGTCCTTCGGTCATGGTTTTCAGGACATCATTCAACAGATCGTCTGGTGAACATGTCTTGACCTCGCGCGTCATCAGATCCTCGACGGATTGTGGCAAGGTCTGGCCGGGCGTATCAGCCATGCGCCGGACGATGTCACGTTCGGACAGAATACCCTGAAGGGTGCCGTTCTGGTCGGTCACGACCACGGCACCAATCCGCTTTTCACTGAGGGTATTCACGACCGAATGGATCGTGTCGTTTGGGCGCACCGCAAATACAGCATCCCCTTTACCCGCAAGCAATTTTGCCACCGTCGTCTGCGAGTGCGACAGATTGGATTCAACCGATTGGCTGTGCGTGCTTGTATCGGTCTTGTCGCCGCGGGTAGGGGGCTGATATGAGGTTGGGGCCATTGGCAATCTCCTCTTATTTTTGAGATGGCTTCCCTTACACCTTACCGCAGCAATGCGGCCTGTATAGGGTGCAAATGCCCAAACCGGGGAAAACTGCCGCTAAACAAGGATATCCAGCCTGTTGTCTGACCTGTACCTTACCCCGCCCGTCGCAGTGCTGATTTTCTTTGCCGTGGTCGTATGCGGGCATAACTTTAGAATGGCCTGGAAACAGCAGGCAGTTGGCTGGCAAAAGAAAGCTTGGCTATTTGGTGTGCCTGCCGGCATCGGGCTGCTTATGTTGGGCTTCCTGCCGCTAAAGCTGTGAAGTCGGTTTGACTCTGCAAGGGGCCGCTGGCATATGCCGGGCACAGTTTTCCTCTGGAGGTCTCTCGATGCGCCTTTTGCCTGTTCTGGCTGTTGCAACACTTGTTTCAGGATGTCTCTTTGACAAAGAACCCGAGGTTGTGCGCCTGTCGGGTGAGACCATGGGTACTACGTTCAACATCACCGCTATCGGCACGGATGTGGATGAGACTGCATTGGGGTCTGCCGTCGAAGAGACGTTGGCAGGCGTGAACGCCAAGATGTCCAACTGGGACCCCAACTCAGAGGTTTCGACATTTTCGGCGTCGTCCAGCACGGAACCCACCGAGGTTTCCGAAGAATTTGCGCTGGTTTTAGGTGCAGCAAATGACGTGCACGATAAATCGGGCGGCACGTTCGACGTAACGCTTGGCCCGCTGATCGAACTGTGGGGCTTTGGTCCGCGCAAGCCAGAAGATCCGGTGCCATCAGATGCCGAGATACAGGCGGCGCTGGAGAGCGTTGGGCAGGAACGCCTGCTGACGTTGAATAGAGACAACGGAACTTTGGCCAAATCAGATGCTGACGTGGGCATCAACCTGTCAGCAATCGCCAAAGGATATGGCATCGACGCGGTGGCTGCGACGCTGCGCGACGCTGGGATCGAAAACTATATGGTCGAGATCGGTGGTGATTTGGTCACCATGGGCCAGAACGACAAGGGTGAGGCTTGGCGGATCGGGATTGAAAAGCCCGAAGCGGGGGCCCAAAATCTGCAGTTGGTAGTTGAGCTGGACAACCTCGGTATGGCGACCTCTGGCGACTACAAGAATTTCTTTGAACAGGACGGCGTGCGGTATTCGCATATCATCGATCCAACAACAGGTCGTCCGATCACGCATCGCACGACCTCGGTCACGGTTCTGGCCGAAAATGCGATGATGGCGGATGCCTGGGCGACGGCAATGCTGGCGTTGGGTCAGGAAAAGGGCCTGGAACTGGCCGAAGAACATAAACTTGCCGTGTATTTCATCTCGCGGGATGTGACAGGCGGCGACGATGCCTATATTACCGTTCACAGCACTGCGTTCAAAAACGCACTGGGCACCAACTGACAAGTAGGAACCGCGATGAGCACCTTTATCATAGCTTTTTTTCTGCTTTTGATCATCGTGGTTGGCATGTCGCTGGGCGTCATGCTGATGGGCAAGACGATCAAAGGCAGCTGTGGTGGTCTGAACGCAATCTCGGGCGCGGACAAATGTGTGGTCTGCCAAAAGGATGTCGACCCGGACTCGCCCCTGCGAGATCAGTTGCAATGCAAACGTGCCAAAAAGATGCTTGAGCAGATGGAGCGTCAGGCCTGAACGCAGATTGCGCTTCGATGTAGTGATGGCAATGGCTAAATAAACCCCTGAGGCATCTTGCGGGAGGGCGCGGGTTTGGCCAAAGCTAAAAACATCCTGTTTATCATGTTCGATCAGCTGCGCTGGAATTACCTCAGCTGTTACGGGCATCCGCATTTGCACACCCCCAACATTGACCGGCTGGCTGCTGACGGAGCCCGCTTTGATCGGGCCTACATCCAGTCCCCGATTTGCGGCAGTTCGCGCATGTCGACTTATACCGGCCGCTACGTGCATTCACACGGTGCCTCATGGAATGGCATTCCGCTGAAAGTTGGTGAAATCACGATGGGGGATCACCTGCGCAAGGCAGGCATGGACTGCTGGTTGGTCGGCAAGACCCATATGCGCGCAGATGCGGAAGGCATGGAGCGGCTGGGGTTGGAGCCTGACAGTCTGATCGGCGCGCGCGTCGCGGAATGCGGGTTTGATGTATATGAACGCGATGACGGTATGCTGCCCGAAGGGCCCGACGGTTTTTATGATCCCGATGATGCGAAGGAATACAATAAGCATCTGGCTGCAAAAGGGTATGAGAGTGACAACCCCTGGCACGACTTTGCCAATTCGGGGCTGGATGAGGATGGCAATGTCCTGTCCGGCTGGTTTTTGAAGAACTCAACCGAGGCGGCCAACATAGCGGAAGAGGACAGCGAAACCCCTTATCTGACCGGACGAGGCATCAAATTCATGGATACCCATGATGGCCCGTGGTGCTGTCATCTGAGCTTTATCAAGCCGCATTGGCCATACATCGTGCCGGAACCTTATGCCTCGATGTACGGGCCGGGACATGTTCTGCCGGTTGTGCGCTCCGACGCGGAACGTCAGAATGCGCATCCGGTGCTCAAGGCGTTCATGGATACAAAAGTGGGGCAAGCGTTCTCACGGCAGGATGTACGTGATGCGGTGATCCCGGCCTATATGGGGCTGATCAAGCAGGCCGATGACCAGATGGGGCGACTGTTTGCCTGGATGGAGAAGACCGGCCGGATGGAGGACACAATGATCGTGCTGACATCCGATCACGGCGATTTTCTGGGTGATCACTGGATGGGCGAGAAAACGTTCTTTCAGGATGCCTCGACCAAGGTGCCGCTGATCATCTACGATCCCTCGCCTGAGGCGGATGGAACGTGCGGAACCGTCAGCGATGCGCTGGTCGAATCCATCGACCTTGCTCCGACATTTGTGGATGTGGCGGGCGGTGAGATCGCAGGGCATATCCTTGAAGGGCATTCCTTGCTTCCGATCCAGTATGGGCAGCAGAACGATACACCCCGCGATGTGGTGATTTGTGAGTACGATTACTCCGCATCACCAATTGCAGACATGCTGAATGCCTCTGTCCGGGACGCAGTAATGTTCATGGCAGCTAACAAAAAATGGAAGCTGATCCACTGCGAAGGCGGCCATCGGCCTATTCTGTTCGATCTGGAAAATGACCCTAATGAGCTTGTCGATCTGGGGGACAATGCCGATCACGCCGATGTAATTGCCAAAATGTACGACCATCTTTTCGTTTGGACACGCCGCCAGTCGCAACGCACCACGCGGTCGGAACAGCAGTTGATTGAGATGCGGAGCAAAAGCCGGGGCAGGGGGATCATGGTCGGGGTCTATGATGAAAAAGATGCGCCGCTGGACCTGACCGTCAAGTATCGCGGTCGCACGGCGCGTCCGTATACGGAATTGATAAACAAGGGTTGGGCGGCCTAAGTATTAAATCTGCACGACCGCGCACAAAATAAGGTTCAATTGCCCGAGGGCAGGCGATACAAGACCGACCAGAGCAGAAATCCGGAGAGCCGCAATGACCGCCCCCAAACCTGTCGTCCTGTGCATTCTTGATGGTTGGGGCCTGTCCGAAGACACACGGTCTAACGCGCCGTATCTTGCAAACACGCCGACCTTTGATGCGATCATGACCAATGGGCCGCACGCGACCATAGTTACACATGGCCCTGATGCCGGCTTGCCCAGCGGCCAGATGGGCAATTCCGAGGTTGGCCACACCAATATTGGCGCGGGCCGTGTTGTTGCGATGGATCTGGGGCAGATCGACCTGGCAATTGAAGACGGCAGCTTTTTCGACAGTGCCGCATTGCAGACCTTCATCGCAAAGGTGAAGGCAGCGGGTGGAACGGCGCATCTAATGGGTTTGGTCTCGGACGGTGGTGTCCACGGTCATTTGAACCACATCGTCGCTGCTGCCAAGGCGATCACCGATGCGGGCGTTCCGGTGGCGTTGCACGCCATGACGGACGGGCGCGACGTCGCTCCGAAATCGGCATTCACCTACCTATCGGAACTTGAAGATCGTTTGCCCGACGGGGCGCGTATCGTCACGGTTTGCGGTCGGTATTTTGCAATGGATCGGGACAATCGCTGGGAACGCGTCAGCGAGGCTTATGATGCGATGGTCAAAGGCCAGGGTCGGGCTGCCACAACCGCGCATGGCGCTGTGGATCACGCATATAACCAGTCTGAAACCGATGAGTTCATCGCTCCCACTGTTCTGGAAGGTTACGGCGGCATTCAGGATGGTGACGGGGTTTTCTGTTTGAATTTCCGAGCGGACCGCGCCCGTGAAATCTTGCGTGCGATTGGCGAACCGGGCTTTTCGGACTTCGATACGGGCCCGCGCCCGCAGCTTTCCGCCCTGTTGGGAATGGTCGAGTATTCCGACGGTCACAATGCCTATATGACAACCGTGTTCCCCAAGCGGAAAATCGTGAACACTTTGGGTGAGTGGGTTGCCAAGAAAGGATTGCGCCAGTTCCGTCTGGCCGAGACCGAAAAATACCCTCATGTCACGTTCTTCCTCAATGGTGGCAAGGAAACGCCCGAGGAAGGCGAAGACCGGTATATGCCAAAATCGCCCAAAGTGGCCACCTATGACCTGCAGCCCGAGATGTCTTCGGCCGAAGTGACGGCGAAATTTGTCGAGGCGATCGAGGCGGACTATGACCTGATCGTCACGAATTATGCCAACCCCGACATGGTTGGTCACACCGGCGATCTGCAAGCCGCAATCAAGGCATGTGAGGCCGTCGATCAAGGCTTGTCGCAGGTTGTCGAGGCACTGAACAAGGTCGGTGGCGCGATGATCGTCACTGCGGATCACGGCAATTGCGAGGTCATGGTTGACCCCGAAACCGGCGGGCCGCACACCGCGCATACTCTGAACCCGGTTCCCGTGGCGCTGGTCGGTGGGCCAAAAGGTGTCTCGTTGCGCAACGGCCGCCTTTCCGATCTAGCCCCGACGCTGTTGGACATGATGGGTCTTGAGCAACCGCCCGAGATGACGGGGCAGAGCCTGCTGTCATGAGGATGCGCGCGCTTATCTTTGCGATATGTCTTGCGTCGCCTGCCAGCGCGCAGAATGATCCGTCCACAGCAGCCTTGAATGCGGCGCGCATGCTGGAACAGGCCTCGATCAACCTGACTGAAGCCGACGGTGCCCGCGACCGCGTGCGTGCCCTGACCGAAACTATCCAGGCTTATGAGGCCGGGCTTTCAGCGATGCGGGACGGGTTGCGCATGGCAGCGACCCGCGAGGCACAGCTGACAGCAGAATTGCGGTCGCGGGAACAGGAGGTCGCGCAGCTGCTGGGTGTATTGCAGACCATTGAGACCACGGCACCACCCGTTCTGATGCTGCACCCGTCCGGGCCCCTTGGTTCCGCGCGGGCAGGCATGATGCTGTCCGAAGTTACTCCCGGACTGAACGCGCGCGCGCAGGCACTGGCCCATGATCTGCAAGAGGTCCAGACCCTTCGAAAACTTCAGCAAAGTGCTGCAGACACTCTGGTCGAAGGGTTAACCGGTGTGCAAAACGCGCGCACCAGCCTCAGTGAAGCCATCGCTGACCGCACGGATTTGCCCCGTCGCTTTGTCGAAGATCCGGTTCGCACGGCCATCCTGATCTCATCAACTGAGACGCTGGATGGGTTTGCCAGCGGATTGTCCGAAATCCCGGAAGGCGAAATTGCTGAAACAGACGCGGATGTCTCTGACCGTAAGGGGCGGATTGAATTGCCGACCCAAGGTGTTGTTTTGCACCGCGCGGATGAGACTGACGCGGCTGGTGTGACGCGCCCCGGTGTGGTTTTGGCCACCCGTCCTCGGGCAATTGTTACAGCGCCAACCGCGGCAACGATCCGGTATCGTGGACCATTGCTGGAGCTCGGGAACGTCATGATCCTCGAGCCGCAACCGGGCTTGTTGTTCGTGTTCGCCGGGCTGCAAGACGTTTACGGAGACATGGGCGAGGTCATCCCCGAAGGCACTCCGGTGGGTTTGATGCCGGGTGAATCGCCCGAAATCGGCGCAATTTTGTCAACAAGCGGTGATGGCACTGGAACTGACCGGTCAGAAACGCTCTATATAGAGGTAAGACAGAATAACAGCCCCGTGGACCCGGAATCATGGTTTCGGACCGACAAGGATGGATAAACGAGTATGAAGAAATTTCTGATGGCCGGTCTGGCCGGAACCGTGGCAGGTGTAATCGCAACTACACAAATCGCTGGTCCTTTGCTGGCGCAAGAAGCTGACCGCAAGGCCAGCGTGTACGAGCAATTGGATCTGTTTGGCGATATTTTCGAACGTATCCGCGCCCAGTATGTCGAAGACGTTGAGCCGGAAGAGCTGATTGAGGCGGCCATTGACGGCATGCTCACGTCGCTTGACCCGCATTCCAGCTACCTTTCACCCGATGATGCCGAGCAGATGCGCGTGCAGACACGGGGCGAATTTGGCGGATTGGGCATTGAGGTCACGCAAGAAGAAGGGTATGTCAAAGTTGTCTCGCCAATCGACGACACGCCTGCGGATGAGGCTGGTATCGAAGCAGGTGATTTCATCACTCATGTCGATGGGGAAAGCATCCTTGGCCTGACATTGGACAAGGCCGTCGATCTGATGCGTGGCCCGGTCGGGTCGGAAATCGTGATCACGGTCGTCCGCGAAGGCGAGCAAGAGCCGTTTGATATCACCATCATTCGCGACACTATCAAACTGACAGCCGTGCGTGCCCGGACCGAAGGCACCAGCGTAGTCCTACGCGTCACCACCTTCAACGATCAGACATTCCCGAACCTGCAAGAAGGCCTAAATGAGCAGATTGAGGAAGCCGGTGGTCTGGACAAGGTCAATGGTGTTGTCCTTGATCTGCGGAACAATCCCGGCGGGTTGCTGACCCAGGCGATCAAAGTTTCGGACGCATTCCTGAACGAAGGCGAGATCGTGTCCACGCGTGGTCGCGACCCAAGCGATGGTGAGCGGTTCAACGCAACGCTGGGTGATTTGGCCGAAGGCAAGCCGATTGTTGTTCTGATCAATGGCGGTTCGGCATCAGCCTCGGAAATCGTAGCTGGCGCATTGCAAGATCACCGTCGTGCGATCGTTGTCGGCACCAAGAGTTTTGGCAAAGGATCGGTGCAAACGGTCATGCCGTTGCGCGGCGATGGTGCAATGCGCCTGACGACTTCGCGCTACTACACGCCCTCGGGTCGTTCAATTCAGGCACTTGGCGTCAGTCCCGACATCATCGTTGAACAGCCGCGCCCGGCGCCGGATGCCGAGGAAGAGGAAGCCAACGCCCGCACGCGGTCCGAAGCTGATCTGCGCGGCAGCCTGAACAATGACAGCCTGAGCGAAGATGAAATCCGTCAAATCGAAGAAGATCGCGCCAAAGCCGAAGCCACGGCTGAATTGCGGGAAGAGGATTATCAGCTGGCCTACGCCATCGACATCCTCAAAGGTTTGTCGGCGTTCAACCCCAACGGACCGTCTCAGTAAGACAAACAGGGCCGCCGATACTGGCGGCCCTTTCTTCAAAGGCCGGGATCAACCCTCAACCTTGTGCAGTTTCTCTTCGTCAAGCATCATCGCCAGAACAATGCCTATCGAGACCGAAATGGCCGCAAAGACAAAGGCCATGTTCATGCCTGCATCAAATGCGGCAGCGATGGCAGATTTGACCTTTTCAGCCTCTTCCGAGCTTAGCTTTTCCATAACAGCGCGGGCTGTACCGGTCGTAAGCGTTCCACCGTTGATCGCCTTTTGATCGGTTACAGACATGTTGATCCCATCCGCAACCAGCTGTTTGCTGAGGCTGGACAGGCTGACAACATACATAATTGCGGTCGCGAAGGCGACGGAAATGGCGCCATATACCAGATGGGTCATAAAGCTCAGGCCGCCCACAAGGCCAGCGCGTTCAGGTTTGACGGCGCACACGGCTGCAGTGCCTGACGGCCCAACCGTCAGTGTTGCGCCCAGCCCGATCATCGCCATGCCAGGCAAAATCTGAAAATAGCCCAGCCCCGCCGGCAAGATGATAATGCTGAGAACGCCAGTCGTTGCGATCAAATACCCCCAGAACAGCAGGCGCTTTGGCCCGAAATCATTATAAAGAGTGCCCGAAACAATCGAACCGACGGCCAGCAGGAGTGTCAGCGGGGCAAGCCCAATCGCCGACTCAAACACAGACCAACCAAGGACCTTTTGCATGTATTGAGGGAAGTATAGCAGCCCGACAAAGGCCGCCGACACGTTGAACATGTTCAGTCCCAGCGTGATCCGAAACTCGCGGTTCTGCATCATTTGTGGCAGCAAGAGAGGCTCTTTCACGCGCTTTTCGACTTGCGGGAAAAAGAAGAACAGCGCGGCGCTTACGAAAAACAACATCAGCAGCGGGACAGACGTCCAGCCCCAGTCCGCACCGACGTCCAGCCCATAAAGCAGCAAAAGAACAGCAAGCGAGAGAATACCCATCCCGGCAAAGTCAATATGTTCGCCCTTTTTATGTTGGGTTTCACGTTCCATAAGGATCAAGGCCGTAACCATCGAAATGGTCGAGAACACAACGTTTGCCAGGAAGAAAAACCGCCAATCCCCAAAGCTGACTGCGGCACCGCTGATCAGCGGACCAAAGACATTGCCGCTGGTCACACCGGCCAGGATCATGCCCATGATCATGGCGCGGTGTTCGGGGCGCGAGACTTTGGTTGCGCCAAAAGCCAATGTGCAAGGCCAAACGCAGCCGGAGCCAATCCCCTGCAATGCGCGAGCCACAATCAGAAAGTCGAGACTGGGAGAGACAAAGCACATGACGGACGCAAACAGAAAGATTGCCAGCCCAATGATCATCATCTTGCGGTGCCCAAACATGTCCCCCATGCGCCCCCCGGCGACCATAGTCATGGCAAAAAACAAGGCGTAGATGTTCAGCACCCACTGGGTGCTGGTAATATCAGCGTCAAAACTGTTTTCGATGGCGGGGACAAGAATAAGAGCGCCGGTAAAGTCGATACCGATCCCGAACCCTGTCACCATCAGAGCGATGACCTTGACGATACTGCTGCGGTCCATTTTCGCACCCGGGTTGCTTCGGATGACATTTATGATGCACGGATTCCGCCTGAAAGATAGACAAAGGCTTGGAAACGAAGAAAACCCGGATCAGTCCGAAGGTACCTGAGACCGTCTAAACGCCCGTTTCAACAAGTCGAGTTCCGCCCGCAACAAAGCGATTTCGGTCCGCAAATCATCCGCGGTTGATGCCCCCGCAATGATTGTGAATTCACCGATCTTCTGTGATGTGTTTGCATCGGCTATTACAAAGCAATGAACCCCGTCGGCAATCGCGGTTGATGGCACTGGCACACTCAGCTCCCAACCACCATCGGTGGCGGTCATGAATACACCCTCCAGCGCCTGGCCCATATAACGGACTTCGACGTGCGGTTCAGTGTCGGCCTGCAGGTACCCGCGCCAGAGGCCGTTTTCGAACAGGGTTGGGGTCAGGGTTGGTTGTGTCATGGCCAATGCTCTCACATGTCGGCGCGGTGGTGGCGGCAAAGGGTCAGGTCCCGCAGAACTATGCGGTTCATAGCCGGATTGGTCAGAACCAGGTCCAGCCAAATCTTGTCTATTCGCCGTTCGTTCAGCGGCAAATTGGCAAGATCGAAATCTAGAACATTCGAACTTGTCGACAAATCAAGAGACCGTGGAACGGAATCGGTGTTTGGGCCGTGCTGAATATTCAGTCGTGCGGTCACGTCCAGCGGACGTTCTGTTTCAATCTGGGCATCGACCCGCATCAGGTGCTGCCGCGTCAATCCTTGCACAGCCTCAGGCGGCAAATCCAGCGACACAGAAAGGAATGACCCCGCAAAGCCAAATACTTCGACGCCAAGTCCAAACGCGGCCAGGTCCTTTTCGTCCATGTTTCGTGCCTGTCGCACACTGATCTCAGATAGGGCACAGTCATGGAATATCTTTACCTGTTGATCCAACTCGACCTTACGCGGGATTGAGGCGAGACCCGGCCGAGGCAAGGGACCCCGCCACAAATCAGGTCGCCAGCACCAGTCAGTACCCAGCGGCTTGGGAAATTGCTTTGATCCAATCTGGGGCAGCGTCAGTCTTTCGTTTGCTTCCCGTAGCAAACGGTCCAATTGCGCACGCAGTTTCCGCGCCTCGTCGCGCTGTTGACGCAATTGGGGGTTCGTGGCCCCGGCCGCGTCTTGTACGGCCCGTTGCCAGCGCGCAATAGTTTTGCGGTGTAGATATCGTTCGAGAAGTTTGCCCATGATCCCATCGTCTGAACTTGACCTTCTTTAGTCAAAGACAACGGCGAGGATAAGGCCGAATTGGTGAAATCCGCATAAAACTATCCGACACTAACGTGGTTGTGACTGGGCGGTTTTGTTTGTGTCTGCTAAGGCCGCCATTGCCGTTCTTGCAATCATCCGGGACTGTGCGTACCGTCCGGCACCTGATTGCTGTGGATTATCCGAAAAACCGCGTACTAAATTCTTTGAGGCAAGGCCGGGGCATGGAACCCACACTATTTTCGTTCATCTGGAAACACTCGAAAAAGCAGCAGCTTGTGCTGTTGTTTCTGACGGTGTTGTCGTTTCCGTTTCTCTACGCCTCGCTTGAGCTGCCAAAACAGATCATCAACGACGCAATTGGTGCGCCCAACGATAGCGTTACACTTTTTGGGTTCACCTTCACGCAGGTCCAATATCTGCTAATCCTCTGTTTTGCATTTTTGGCCACTGTAATCGCCAGCGGCTTGATGAAGATGCGCATCAACACGATGAAGGGCATATTGGCCGAGCGTATGCTGCGCCGGCTTCGGTTCACGCTGATTCACCGCGCGATGCGATTCCCGAAATCGTATTTTGCCACCACCAGCCAAGGTGAACTTGTTTCAATGATCACCTCTGAGGCCGAACCGATGGGCGGCCTGATGGGTGATGCGATTGCCCAGCCGGTGTTCCAGTTTGGTCAGATGATGACCATTGTCACCTTTCTGTTCATGCAAAGCGTTTGGTTCGGTCTGGCCAGCATCGCGTTGATTCCGTTGCAGGCATGGCTGATCCCAAAACTGCAGCGCCAGATCAACCTGCTGAACAAGGAACGTATTCAGCAGGTCCGCCACCTCAGCTCGGAAATTGGCGAAAGCGCAGCGGGCATCAGCGATTTGCGGGCCAATGGCGGCTGGCGCTATCGGTTGGCACAATTCAGCCATCGGTTGGGAACCTTGTTCGAGATCCGGTTCAAGATCTACAACAAGAAGTTCTTTATGAAGTTCCTCAACAATCTGATCACTCAGATGACGCCGTTCCTGTTCTATTCGGTCGGTGGCTATCTGGCGATCACGGGTGAAGTGACAGTGGGTGCGTTGGTCGCGGCGCTTGGGGCATACAAGGACCTTAGCGGCCCATGGAAAGATTTGCTGACCTATTACAACCAGGTTCAGGATATGTCGTTGCGTTGGGAAATCGTGATTGAACGCTTTGCCCCGGACAACATGATCCCTGAAGAGCTATTTGTGGGTGAGCCAGAGTCCATTCCGCATCTCAGCGGCGATATCGAACTGCGCAATGTAACAGTGCGCGATGATGACGGGAAAACCATCCTTGAAGATATCGATCTGACCATCCCCAAGGGCGCCCGCGTTGCTATTCAGTCGTCAAGCGCCGCCGAGCGCGGCGCGTTGGCGCAACTGCTGACACGAGAGCTTTTGCCGATACAAGGCAGCGTCACAATTGCGGGTCACGATTTGCTAAAACTCCATCAGACGGTAATTGCGGCGCGGATCGGCTATGCCTATTCGCGACCCTATCTGTTTGACGGGACTTTAGGCGATAACCTTTTGATGCCGTTGCGAACCCATCCACAACACGAACCCGACGCAAAGAAGGCCCCAAGCCGGTGGCAGATCGAAGCGGTGCGGGCCGGGAACCCTCCGGATTCTCTGTCGGATGAGTGGATCGATCCCGGCCTGGCAGGGTTGGAAGACATCGAGGATATCCGCAACTGGTGGTTTCAGCTGGTCGAGGCGATGGGCATCGACGAGTTCATGTTCCGCCGGACATTACGTACCCAGTTCGATCCAGTGCAACATTCTGCCCTGGCGCGTGATATCGTAAATCTGCGCGATACGGTCGCGCAGAGGTTGGAAGAAAAAGACCTGGCGCGGTATGTCTATCGGTTCGAACCGGACCGCTTTAACCCGGCTGTTCCGCTGGGGGGCAACCTGCTGTTTGCCGCTCCGTCTCGCGATATCTCACCGGATATTCTGGCGGGCGATGATCGGTTCATGTGGATGCTGCGCCATCACGATCTGGATGATGATGCAATGAGCATTGCAAGCGCGGTGCTGGAAACACTGCACCAGACGTTTGGGCGGGACGGGGCAGATCACCCGCTGTTCCTTCGTCTGGGTATGGCCAAGGATATGTTCCACCGCCTGCTTGATATCGAGGATCGGCGCAAAGCCAAAGGGGATGAAGCAATCAGCGAGGGCGAGCGTGCCTTGTTGCTGACCGTTCCGTTCCTGCTGACCGCGGAACAGATCGGGCCTGATTTTCCGGACGAGTACAAAGATAAGATCTTGGCCATCCGAAGGGGGCAAGCGGAACAGCTGCGTGCCTCGATGGATGGGATGTTCGTTCCGGTCACGCCGGATGCATATATTGAACGCATGACTGTCATGGAAAATGCCCTGTTCGGGCGGGTTTCTTTGATGGCCGGGGCGCACACGGATGAAATCGAAGATGTCGTCGCCGAAGCCATGAACGAAGCTGGTCTGCGCCGCCGGGCGGCGGCCATTATCTATGACCTGCCCTCGGGTCTGGGTGGGAATAACCTGCCGACGGTATTTCAGGAACGCGCCGCATTCTCGCGCGCGGGAATCAAGCGTCCTGATGTGTTGATCCTGGACAAAGCTCTGGCCAGCCATGATTCCGAGAGTAGGCTGAGAACTCGGCTGAAACTGCGGGAATTGTTGCCGGATTCCATCATGGTCTTCATGGAGGATTACTTTGCCCATCCCGAAGCCTATGATCTGTTCGTCGAGATCAAGGATGGTCGAATTGACGGCGTCTCGCGAACCCGTCCAGAAGAAGAGGCCAGCTCAACAGATGACCTGAGCCGCAAGCTCAAGATTATCTCGTCGACCGAGCTGTTATCCGGCATTGACGGTCGCAACCAGCGCCTTCTGGCGTTTTCGGCGCAATGGTACGATGCCGCAGCCGGGCAGATCATCTTTTCCGAAGGGCAAACGCCAGATGCCGCTTATCTGTGTATTTCGGGCGAAGCCGACCTGATCTGGAATGAAGGGAACGGAACCGCGCGTACGATCTCGGTCATCGAGCCGGGGCGTCTGATCGGAGACTTGTCGATCATCACGGGTGAAATTCGGCAATTTGATTTGGTCGCGGTCAAGAATTGTTCGTTCCTGCGCATTGGGGCCGAGGAATTGCGCGCGGTTATTGAAAGTGACGCAGGTGTTGCGATGCAGCTGCTGCAGACGGTTGCCGGCTATCTGACTACGATTTCCCAAAGGCTGAACGCCGCCAATGCAACCTCATTGATCTTCGACGATGACGCGCCGAACCGGGATGTGGCCGACAATGCCTGACGCCCACCCCGGCAGATACATAGCGCATGAACGGCTGGTTGCACCTTCGCGCGCACGGCCAGAGCTGTGGCGCCTGCTGGTCGGGCTGACCATTGTTGGCGTGGTTGGCATCCTGCTGAATTTTCTACTTTTTGGATTGGTTGCGGGCCTTGGGTCCGTGGAGTGGGCTCAAGGTTTGTTGACCGGCGCATCCCCGGTTGCACTTTTGGTGCTATTGGCAAGCTTTGGCTTCATCACATTGGGCGTGTCCATCGCTGCAAAACGCCTACAACATCGAACGCTGAGCTCAATCTGTGGTCCATGGCGCGAGGGCATTGGGCAATTCTGGAGTGTTTTTAAGGCATTGCTGATCGTTGGGATCGTCGTGGCCATCTTGCCGCCATATGGCATGGGCGCAACGCTGACGCAGAATTTGGCACTGTCGACCTGGCTGTTGTTTCTGCCTTTCTCGCTTTTTGCAGTGCTGATTCAGACAAGCGCTGAAGAGGTGCTTTTTCGGGGATACATTCAGCAAAGTCTGGCAGCGCGATTCCGATCGCCGGTTATTTGGTTGGGCGTACCGTCGATTTTGTTCGCGGCAGGTCACTATGCCCCCGGCGCGGCCGGAGACAACGCGCTATTGGTTGCTGTGTGGTCTGGGATGTTTGGCCTGATGGCGGCGGATCTGACGGCACGGGCAGGGACGTTAGGGCCTGCTATCGCATTGCACCTGTTCAATAATATGGTCGCTCTGCTGTTTGTTTCCTTACCCGATGGCTTAAGTGGTCTGGCATTGTATATGCTTCCTTACGACATGTCGGATACCGGGGCGCTGCGGCAATGGCTGTATGTGGATTTTGCTGTGATGATCGTCAGTTGGCTAACGGCGCGGGTTGCGCTCAGGCGTTGATTGCATTTCTTTCCGTAGCGTCTTATTTGACGTCAAAGCCGCACAAGCCAAGGTTCCGATATGAACTGGATTACAAACTACGTCCGCCCACGGATCAACTCGATCTTCTCGCGCCGAGAAGTGCCTGAGAATCTTTGGCACAAATGCGATGAATGCGGAACCATGCTGTTTCACCGTGAGTTGGCAGAAAACCAGAATGTCTGCACCCAGTGCGATCATCACATGGCGATCACACCGCGCGCGCGGTTCGATCATCTGTTCGATGGTGGGATCTTTACCGAGGTTGAGGTTCCCGCGCCCAAAGACGATCCGCTTCAGTTCCGCGATCAGAAGAAATACCCCGACCGGATGAAAGCCGCCCAAAAGAAAACGGGCGAGAAAGAGGCGATGTTGGTCGCCTTAGGCGAAATTGGCCGGACCCCGATTGTTGCGGCCGCGCAAGACTTTTCGTTCATGGGCGGATCCATGGGCATGTATGTCGGCAACGCGATCATCGCGGCCGCGCAAGAGGCTGTGAAACAGAAACGCCCGCTGATCCTGTTTTCCGCTGCTGGTGGCGCGCGGATGCAAGAAGGTATCCTGAGCCTGATGCAGATGCCCCGCACAACCGTGGCAGTAGAAATGCTGAAAGAGGCAAATCTGCCCTACATCGTAGTGCTGACTCACCCAACGACAGGCGGTGTGACGGCTTCATACGCGATGCTGGGTGATGTCCATATCTCGGAACCCAATGCGCTGATCTGTTTTGCCGGTCCCCGCGTGATCGAACAGACGATCCGGGAAAAGCTGCCCGAAGGCTTCCAACGCGCGGAATACCTGTTGGATCACGGCATGTTGGACCGTGTGACCAAGCGGACCGAAATGCGCGATGAGTTGATCACCATCACGCGGATGTTGATGAACCAGCCTCCGGCGGTCAAAGGCGATCTGCCTGCGCCCGAATCCGAAGATGCAGTGGCAGAAGCCCCGGCTGAAGACGCGGAAGAGAAATGACCCCTCAGACATCGGACGTCATCCTGGAAAGGATGATGGCGCTGCATCCCAAGATCATTGACCTGACCTTGGATCGTGTCTGGCGTCTGCTGGCCGCGCTGGACAATCCGCAAAACAAACTGCCGCCGGTGATCCACATCGCGGGAACCAACGGCAAGGGCTCGACCCAGGCCATGATCCGAGCGGGGCTGGAAGGGGCAGGGCTGACCGCCCATGCCTATACCTCGCCCCACCTGGCCCGGTTTCATGAGCGTATTCGTCTGGCGGGTGAACTCATTTCCGAACCGGATCTGACGGCGGTTCTGGACGAATGTTATGCCGCCAACGGTGGCGAGAACATCACGTATTTTGAGATCACGACCTGCGCGGCCCTGCTGGCTTTTGCCCGGTCCAAGGCGGACTACACGTTGCTTGAGGTCGGGTTGGGTGGCCGGTTGGATGCGACCAATGTCATTCACGACCCAGCGGTAACGGTCATCACGCCGGTTTCAATCGACCATGAGCAATTTTTGGGCGATACCTTGGGCAAGATCGCCGCAGAAAAGGCCGGCATCATCAAGCCCGGTGTTCCCTGCATCGTTGGCCCGCAACAGGATGAGGCGCTGGAGGTCATTGAATACACTGCCGCGCGTCTGGGTGCACCTTTGTTGGTGCATGGCCAACACTGGCACGTCACCGAAGAAAACGGGCGGCTCGTCTATCAGGACGAAACTGGCCTGCGCGATCTACCGCTGCCAAATCTGTTGGGCGCACATCAGTATCAAAATGCCGGTGCTGCGCTAGCGGTCTTGCGTTATCTGGATCTTGGGGAAGACGCCTATGAGGCTGCGGTGACCAAGGCTGAATGGCCAGCCCGCATGCAGCGATTGAAAACCGGCCCTCTGGTCGAACAGGCCCCCGAGGCCGAGCTCTGGCTGGATGGCGGTCACAACGCCGCCGCAGGTTTGGCATTGGCCGATCTACTGGCGAAGCTGCCTGCACGTCCAACCCATATGATCTGTGGGATGTTGAACACAAAGGACGTCACCGGGTATCTGGCTCCGCTTGCCGCGCAGGCGCAAAGCCTGACGGCAGTCTCTATCCCGGGTGAGGTCAATACGCTGAGCGCTGACGACACCGCTGAAGCCGCTTCTCGGGTTGGGCTAGCAGCGTCCACCGCCGACAGTGTGACCGAGGCCCTGAAAAACATTACCGAAAATGACCCGCAGGTGCGGGTTCTGATCTGTGGATCACTATACTTGGCCGGTAATATTCTGCGCGAGAACGGCTGACGAACGCACATCCGCACAGCTTCATCTGGCCAAAAATATCCCGGGGAGACGCGCAAAGCGCGGCGGGGGCAGCGCCCCTATTGCCCCCAATCCTGATCCTGCATTTCGCGCAGGCGCGACGCGGTGCGTTCAAACTCAAATGTGCCTTCACCTTCGACATACAGCATCTCGGGCTCTGCCGCAGCTGAACAGATCAAGCGGACTTTTCCCTCATACAGTGCATCGATCAACGTTACGAACCGTTTGGCTTCGTTAAAATTATTGCGCGACAGGCGCGGGATGTCCTCAAGCACCAGAACTTTTACCGCTTCCGCGATAGCAAGATAATCTGCCGGGCCCAGCAACCTTCCACAAAGGTCGTAAAAACTGGCCCGCGCCACGCCGTTTCGAAAAGCGGGCAGTTCTACCGCACGACCGTTGACCTGCAGGATCAGCGGGTCCGCCGCCCCCCCGGCCAGGTCATTCCAGACGCTGCGAATGCTCGCGCGTGCTTCGGGGCCTATGGGCGTAAAGTAAACAGGTGCGCCTTCCAGCCGGTTTTGGCGGTAATCCGTGGGTGAGATCAGCTCCCACACCTCAAGCTGTTCTTTGATATGTGCAATGAAAGGCAAAAATAGCTGACGGTTTAGCCCGTCCTTGTAAAGGTCATCCGGATGGCGGTTCGATGTCGTCACGACCACGGTACCACCTTCATGCAGCAGATCGAACAGACGACCAACAATCATCGCGTCCGTGATATCGGTGATTTGCATTTCGTCAAATGCCAGTACGCGCGCGGACTTGATCACCGAGGCGGCCACTGGAGCCAACGCGTCTTCCACTCCATCCTTACGGGCCTTGTGCATGCCTGCGTGGATTTCCTGCATAAAGGCGTGAAAATGCACTCGGCGGGCGGGGATGTCTGCCAAAGAGTCGACGAACATATCCATCAGCATGGATTTTCCGCGCCCGACTCCGCCCCACAGATATAAACCCTTGGGCGGCGGCGGGGCTTTTCGAAAGAACCCCCGTTTCACAGGTTCGGCCAATGCCGCCCGGATACGTTCGAAATGAGGAAGAACAGCCTCTTGCGCGTCGTCTCTGGTCAGGGTGCCGTCGGCCACCTGCGTGTCATAAAGCGATATCAAACCCGTCATGTTTTGAGGCATAGCGCCCGGTTTGCCCGTTGAAAAGCAGCCATTTCTCGGACGCATCAATTTTGCTGATCCGTGACCGCAAAACTCCTGAATTGACGCACAAACTAAACGCGGTAACGTCTGGTTCTTGAACGCCCGAGGACCTAATGCCCCAACACACGCGCTTGCTGAACCCCATCCTGATCGTCGGGTGTATCATCATCACCGTCAGTTTTGCCGTGCGCGCATCGTTTGGCGTGTTTCAAATCCCCATCGCAGATGAATTCGGCTGGCTGCGCTCGGACTTTTCGATGGCAATCGCAATTCAGAATTTGGCCTGGGGCATTGGGCAGCCAATATTCGGCGCCATCGCCGAAAAAGTCGGCGACAGGCGCGCGATTACTCTGGGGGCTCTGACCTACGCGGCGGGTATGGTTCTGTCGGCCTGGTCCGTCACCCCGTTCGAACACCAGATGTACGCATGGCTCGTGGGGTTCGGTATCGCGGGAACAGGATTTGGCGTGGTCCTTGCCGTGGTGGCGCGGGCATCGTCGGACGAAAACCGCTCCATGTCGCTCGCGATTATCACAGCTGCGGGCAGTTTCGGTCAGGTCCTGGGGGCCCCTACAGCCGAATGGATGCTAAGCTTTATGCCCTGGCAGCAGGTGTTCATTGTATTCGCCACAGTGATTTTGGCACTGGTGCTGACATTGCCGTTCATGCGCGCCCCGCAGGCCGCCAGCAAGGCAGAGCTCGAAGAAAGCATGAGCCAGATCCTGACCAAAGCGTTCCGCGATCCATCCTATACGCTGATCTTTCTGGGCTTTTTCAGCTGCGGCTACCAACTTGGCTTCATCACCGCACACTTTCCCGCTTTTGTGACCGAGATGTGCGGACCCATTCAACCCGGCGGCGTTCTGCATTCGATCGGCATCACTACTACATCAGCACTAGGGGCTGTTTCGATTTCACTAATTGGTCTGGCCAATATTGCAGGCACTCTGTTGGCGGGTTGGGCCGGGAACCACTTTCCCAAAAAATTCCTTCTGGCAGGTGTTTATACAGCGCGTACACTTGCGGCGGCGGCTTTCATCGTGTTCCCGATCACGCCCCTGTCGGTCATCGTGTTTTCGCTGGTCATGGGTTCGCTTTGGCTTGCCACCGTTCCGCTTACTTCGGGGTTGGTCGCGCATCTCTATGGGCTGCGCTACATGGGCACGCTGTATGGGATCATCTTTTTCAGCCATCAGGTCGGCAGTTTCCTGGGGGTCTGGTTGGGCGGCCGGATGTACGACCAGTACGGCGACTACACCATGGTCTGGTGGATCGGCGTTGCGATTGGGGCGTTCAGCGCCATCGTCCACCTGCCCATTCGCGAAAACCGATCATTGGCCACCGCCTAAGCTATCGCGCCTCTTCGACCGTCAGCAAGCCTTCTTGCACAAGCCGGTCCGCCCAGCCTTCTGGTCCGGTAAAGTGATGCGTTTGCCATCCCCGGGCGCGCGCCGTTGCGATATTGTCGATCCGGTCATCGGTGAACAACAGCGCTTCGGGCGGCAGGCCACAGTCTTCTTCTACCATTTCATAGATCGGAACGTGCGGTTTGACGGTCTGCATCCGTCCTGACACGTATTGTTTGTCGAACTCGTTGAGAAACGGGTAAACCGTCGTCGCATAGTCGAAATTTTGCACCCCGAAATTGGTCAATGTAAAAACCGGCACGCCTTTGGCCCGCAAGGCCCGCTGCAGGCGAACTGAATGGGGGATTTCGGGCGTGGCAAGTTCGATCCACTTGTCGTGCCACAGGCGAATTTCATCTCGCCATTCGGGGTACTTCTCGGCCCAATCATAGATCGTATCAGTGAAGTGGTGACCCTGATCCACGAGGTCATTCATTCCGTGCAGATCGACCTCAGAGAACATGGCGCGACGGCGCTCTTCTCCGATGACCCGGTCATAATAGCGTTCGGGTTGCCATTCGATCAGAACGTTCCCGATGTCAAAAACAACAGCTTTCACCGACATGTTAGTACCTGTCTTCTTGTTCCTTAGTTGGTGCTACTGAACCAAGCGCGACAGAATTGTTCAAGGCACAACCGCAGCGCGCAGCGCTGCCCGGCCCAATTGTCAAAGACGCATCTTTGATGCGTCGCTGGAAAGCGGGAGGACTAGCCCCGCTGCGCAGCCCTCAATTCCCGTTCCAGGGCGTCCAAAAACCGGGATCGGTCAGCCTTGCCAAAAGGTTTTCCGCCGCCGCCCGCGCCCAATGGGTTGGATGCGCGCAAGTCGGCCATCAAATCACGCATGGCCAGTTGCTGGCCGATATTGGCCGCGGTAAAGGCTTCACCGTTTGGCCGCAGAACCCGCGCACCGGCTTCGACACATTTTGCGGCCAGCGGGATATCGGATGTCACCACAACGTCACTAGGCCCACAGCGTTCGGCGATCCACTTGTCAGCCTCATCCGCACCCTCGGACACGATAACCACCTGCACCAATGGGTTTGCAGACGGCCGCAAGCCACCGTTTGACACCAGTGCCATCGGAACTTTGTGCCGGGTTGCAACCCGTTCAGCCTCGGCTTTCACGGGGCAGGCATCGCCATCGATATAGAGGGTCGTCACGCCTTCTTGGCCTCTTTCTTGGTCGGTTCTGCTGGTTTCTTGCGCACTTTGAATTCTTCCGGAATGGGCATCCGGTTGAATGCATCCAGGCCGGCGATCTTGTAGGCCTCGGCCAGGGTTGGATAGTTGAACGTATTCTGCACGAAGTAATCCACCGTGCCCTTCAGATTCAGGACCGCCTGCGCGATATGGATCAACTCGGTCGCGCCTTCACCCACGATCTGAACACCCAACACCCGGCGGGTTTTTAGTGAAAACAGCATCTTCAGCATGCCGTGTTCCAACCCCATGATATGCCCGCGCGAGGTCTCCCGGAACCGCGCCACGCCAACTTCGTATGGGATGCCGCGTTCTTGCAGTTCCTCTTCGGACATGCCGCAAGTTGAGATCTCGGGGACCGAATAAATGCCGTAAGGATACCAGGGACTTTCCGGCAGGGTAGGGGTTTCCAGCGCGTGACATGCAGCCACACGGCCCTGTTGCAGCGAGGTTGAGGCCAATGATGGGTGCCCAATCACATCGCCAGTCGCGTAGATATGCGGCACTGCAGTTTGATACGTCTTGCGATCCACGTCGATCCGATTGCGATGATCGGTTTCCAAGCCAACGGCCTGCAGGTTCAATGCCGATGTCGCCCCCATGCGCCCGGCGGCGAACAGTAGCATCTCAGCTCGCACGTGGCGGCCATTCTCGAGAGTCACTTCGACATGGCCCCCAGCGTCTTCTATCTTTTGAACGGCTGAGCCCAGACGTAGGTCCACGCCGTTTTCGCGGATCTGATGGGTGAAATCATGGATTAGGCGGGTGTCGATGAAATCTAAGAAGGTTTCACGAGGTTCAATTAACGTCACCCGAACGTCCAATGCCGAGAACATGGTGGCGTATTCCACGCCAATCACTCCGGCACCTATCACGACCAGCGAGCGTGGGATCTCTGCCATCTCAAGAAAATCGTCACCGTCCACAACGGTCTTTCCGTTGAATGGCACATAATCCGGGCGATAGGTTTTTGTTCCGGTTGCTATCAGGAACTTGGCTGCTGTCAGTCGCGTGGTCTCACCTGCATCAGTGGCGACTTCCACCTCGTGCGGCCCAACGAACCTGGCCAATCCGTTCAAGGTCTCCACATGGTTGCGGTTGAACTGGTGCTCCAACACGTCAACTTCGTGATCCAGCGTCATATGAAGACGTGCCTTAAGGTCTTCGGCCCGGATCTGATCTTTGACCCGGTACGAGCGGCCGTAGAAGCTGCGCTCGCGCCAGCCCGACAAGTTCAGAACCGTTTCGCGCAAGGTCTTTGACGGGATCGTACCGGTGTGGACGGACACGCCGCCGAACCGATCCTTACGATCAATCACCAAAACGCGCCGTTTCAGCTTGCCCGCCTGAATCGCGGCCGACCGACCCGAGGGGCCGGACCCGATGATGATCAGGTCATAGTCGTATTGGCTCATGCCTCAGTCTCCGTACAGTGCCTCAGCGTGGAAGGTGATGTGGTCTTCCATGAAGGTCGACACGAAGAAGTACGAATGATCGTAGCCCGGTTGCAGGCGGAAGATTGCCTGCTGACGACGTTCGGCAATCGCCTGCGCCAAAGTTTCGGGGCGCAGCAAGTCGATGAATTGGTCACTGGCACCAGTGTCGATCAGGATAGGGCCATCAAAGCCGATTTCTTTCATCATGACCGAGGCATCGTGTTTGACCCATGCCGTCTCATCGTCGCCAAGGTAGGCGCTTAATTGCTTGCGACCCCAATCCGCACCCGTCGGGTTCGATATGGGTGCGAAGGCGGAGACAGACCGGAAGCGACCCGGCAGGTTCATCGCGAGCGTCAGCGCCCCGTGACCTCCCATCGAATGTCCGGTTATTGCCTGACGCTCCGCATCGATCGCGAAGTTTTCGATCAGCAAAGCAGGCAATTCTTCGGCCACGTAATCCCACATGTTGAAATGCGGCGCCCAAGGTTGCTGCGTGGCGTTCAGATAGAACCCGGCGCCCTGGCCCAGATCATAATCCTCGTGATCCGCGACACCCTCACCGCGCGGGGAGGTGTCCGGGAAGACAACCGCGATGCCTTGCTCGGCCGCCCAAGCCTGAGCACCTGCTTTGGTCATCGCGTTTTCATGGGTGCAGGTCAGGCCTGACAGATACCACAAAATCGGAACCGGGCCGTCCTTGGCCTCGGCTGGCAGGAACAGGCCAAAGGTCATGTCGCATTGGCAGGCAGTCGAGGCGTGGCGGTAGACGCCCTGAACGCCTCCGAAACATGCATTTTCCGAAAGGGTTTCCATTTGGTTTTGTCCTTACGTTGGGTTTGCGACATGGCTATCCTTCCACGCTCGATACGTAAAGGCTGAGCGGCTTTGATGTGCCATTTTTGACAAGGCCTAGATCAGGGCGTTCCAACCCAGGCGATGACCAATGGCACCGTCAGAATGCTGGCCGCTGTGGACAAAAGTATCGCAGCAGATGCACGGTGCGGCGCCACCCTGTAATGGGCGGCCAGCATATAGACGTTACCCGCCACCGGCAGTGCCGCGGCGGCGATGGCGACGGAAGCAGGAAACGCAGCCACGGGCAAAACCCAAAGCAACACAACGGCGACACAAGCAGGGTGGACAACCAATTTACAAAAGCTCAGCCAGCCTGCAATGTGAACGCGTTCCGCGGATTTGCTGGCCAGAGAAGCTCCGATCGCGAACAGGGCACCCGGTGTGGCTGCCCCGCCCAGAATTGTCAGGAAATCATTCAATGGGACAGGAACGAGGATCTGCAAGGCGGACCACAGCAATCCTGCTGAGATCGAAACAATCATTGGATTCTTGATCAACCCAATCCCGATCAGGCGGAAGGTTGCAGGCGTCAACCGTCCGTCGCGCCCACCATTTATCAGGATGACGATCAGGGATGAAAACACCACAAGATCTACCGTCAGAACCAGCATAACCGGGCCAATCGCGGCTTCGGTAAACAGCAGCGCCAGCATGGGCAGGCCCAGAAAACCGACATTGCCGATGGCCGCGCATTGTGCCTCTACCGCTGCGGTCGGGATATCAAGCCGGCGTATCCATGCGACAACCGTCGCCAAGACGTACACAGCGGCGGTTCCGATCAAGTATCCAACGACTAGCCTTGCATTGAAGATATCCGCAAAGGGCAGGGTGGCGGCAAAGCGAAACAGCATGGCCGACAGCGCAAAATAGAAAACGAATTTCGTCAGGTACGCCGTTGCTTCTTCAGAAAAAAATCGACTGCGCCCGGCCCAGTACCCCAAGCCGATGATCGCAAAAAAGGGCAGTGTGCGCAGAAAGATATCGACCATGTGCAACGTGGTAGCACGTAACACACAGGCTGCAAGATGTGACGGGCCAGTTATAGGGTTTTGGGGACGCGCGTTGTAAAATAACTTAACTGGTCAATCGAAAACCTAACGTCATCTGTGTTGCCAGATGCCTGCTAATTGTGCGATTTGTTGTATCTGAACTGAACGGTTTATACATTTGTCACCCAATCGACCGAAGGAGAGTACATGACCGAAGCAGCCGTCATTCTGCGAACAGGCCGAAAATTTGATCAGGTCCTGCGCGGAGCCCGAGAGGTTTTCATGGCGGATGGTTTCGAAGGTGCAAGCGTCGACGACATCGCGCGCGCTGCGGGGGTGTCGAAGGCGACGCTCTACAGTTATTTCCCGGACAAACGCCTGCTGTTCATGGAAGTGGCGCAGGTCGAGTGCAGGAGAATGGCCGAAAACGTCGTGGCGATGGTCGACGACTGCAAGCCAGCGCGCGAAGTTCTGACTATCGCGGCGACGGAACTGACGACTTTTTTAGTCTCGGACTTCTCGCAACAAATGTTCCGCATCTGCATCGCCGAGCGTGACCGGTTCCCCGAGCTGGGCCAAACATTTTATGAGGCCGGGCCGCAGAACGGTCAGCGCCAGATGGTCGAGTATCTGGAAAAGGCAGTCAACAAGGGTGAGCTCGCCATCGACAACCTGCAATTGGCGGCCGAACAGTTCAGTGAACTATGCAAGGTTCGGATTTGGACCCGCGCTGCCACCGGTGTTCAAAAGAGCTTTTCCAAAGCAGAGTTGGATGCAATTGCGACGCAGGCCGTTGATATGTTCATGGCGCGATACGGCGTCTAACCTGCTGCATTTAATCACAAGAAAGATGTGAACGACCCGCACCCGGCAAGCCGGATGCGGGCAAAACAAGTCACTCGATAAAAGTCTTGGCCAGCCGGTCACTGATTGGCTGTGACAGATAGCTGATTACTGCGCGCTCGCCGGTTTTCACGAACAGATCCGCGGGCATTCCTGGCAACAGATCCAGTGCGGCGACTTCGATGGGTTGATCGGGATCCAGTTTCACCCGGGCTTTGTAATAAGGCTCGCCTGTGCGATCGTCCTCCAGCGCGTCGGCTGAGATGTCAAAAATCCGGCCGCTGGCTTCAGGCACATCGGTCTGCGTAAAGGCTGACAGGCGAATGCGCGTTGCCTGACCGATCTGCAACTTGTCGATGTCGGCGGTCTTGATACGTGCTTCGACGATCAGGGCTTGATTGGCGGGAACAATATCCATGATCGCCTCTCCGGGGCGAATGACGCCGCCGGTTGTAGATACTGCCAAATTAACGACCCGCCCGCTGGCAGGGGCCAGGACCTGTGTTCGTTTCAACCGTTCCGATGCCCCTGAATATTGTGACCGGATCAGATCAAGCTGGGCATCCACAACCGCAAGCTCTCCGGCGATCACCTCGTCGCGCAGCTTTTGTTGGCTGAGCAGGGACAGCTGCAACTCTTGCATCTGGTCCTGGGCCTGCGCGATCTGGGTGCGCAACGACGCATCGACACCGCCCAGACGTTCCATTTCGATCTGGCGCGCGCTGACCCGTGTGACGGCCACAAGCCCTTTGTCCAGCAAAGATTTCAGATTGGACAGCTCAACCTGCGTGATGTCCTTCTGATTTTGGGTTGAGAGGCGTTGTTCGTTCAGGCCGGCGATCTGATTGCGCAGCCCCTGAATGCGCTGCGCGTTGATTTGAGCCTCGGTCCGGCGGGCGCGGGCTTCGGCGTCAAATAGTTGTTTCTGCGTCAGGTAGGGCGACAACCAATGCAGCCGCTGCATTCCATCGCTGAACCCGGCCAATGCGGTTGGTTCGTCAAACCTGTCCGTGCCGTTGATCTGCGCCAGCAAGCGGGCGCGCCGGACCGACAATTCGCCCAATTGGCTGCCCAGGACGCTCAGATCTACGTCGATATCCGAGCTGTCAAGCCGTACGAGGGGCTGACCTGCCTGAACAAATTCACCGTCCGTGACAAGGATCGAGTCGATGATCCCTCCGTCCAGATGTTCAACCGTTTTGCGGTCACCTTCCACCACAAACTGTGCTGGCGCGACGACCGCACCATCCAGTTTCGAGGCGAAGGCCCAATAGATGCTGCCGCCGACGAAAGCCATCAGGGTAAACAACCCAAACAGGACATAGCGTTTGATGCCAGAGGCTTCGGTCGTGATGTCCAATACTTGCACATCCTGGGCGGTGAGCACGTTCGGGGATTGTGTGCGTTTCATCAACTTGGTCATTGGGCAGCTCCGCTGATCTGAGTTGTATTGGCAGAGCGCGCGGTGGGTTCCTGCGCCCCGGATTGAGTCGGTTTGTCCAGAACGTTCCGGCGATTGACCTTAAGGACGTCCTCTTTATCCCCGAACTGTGTTTGAGCGCCGTTTCGCAGAACCATTACTTTGTTGGCAGCCTGCAACGTTGCAGGACGATGGGTCATGACGATGGCAATTGCGCCGCGGGACTGCGCTGCTGTAATCGCATCACGCAGGGCCTGTTCGCCTTCGGCATCCAGATCCGAATTCGGCTCGTCCAAAACCAACACAAACGGATCGCCATAAAGCGCCCGGGCCAGTGCCAGCCGCTGACGTTGACCACCCGACAGAAAGAACCCCCGACCGATGCGCGTTTCATATCCATCGGGAAGGGCGCTGATCATTTCGTGCACACCGGCTTCGCGTGCGGCACGCAGCATTTCGGCATCGCCTATGGCGACAGAGAAGCGCCCGATGTTTTCGCGGATCGTGCCGTCGAACAGCTCGATATCCTGTGGCAGATAACCGATCTGTTTGCCCAGATCCTCGTGGTTCCATTTGGACATCGGGCTGCCGTCCAGCAGAACCTCACCCCGTTGGGGGTGCCAGATACCGGCAATCATCTTGCCCAAGGTGGTCTTGCCCGAACCGCTATGCCCGATAACTGCCAACACATCTCCGGGCACAAGGCCAAAGTCGATCTGGCGGAGCGAGGCGTTGACGGCGCGCGGGGGGCCTGCCTGCGCAATCTTGACGTCCAGAGATTTGAACGCGCGCGGCAGGTGCAGATTGGGTGGGGCTTCGGCAAACTCTTCGGTTAGTTTTGCCAGCTTGGAATACGACCCGCGCGCGGCCAGAAAGCTGCGCCATTGACCGATCAATTGGTCAATTGGAGCCAGTGCACGGGCCAGCACGATGGTTGCCGCGATCATGACGCCAGCGGTGGATTCTCCGGTGATGGCCAGTGCCGCGCCAAGTCCCAGAATGGCCGACTGCAAACCCATCCGAACGGTCTTGGACACGACAGAAAAGCTGGCAACCCGGTCAGCGGCGCGGGTTTTGTGCAGATGGGCTTCAGCCTGAAGCGACGTCCAACGCCGCACCAAATCGGATTTCATGCCAAGTGCCTGAACCAGCTCGGCGTTCTTGTCACTGGTGCCGAACAACGCATCGGAACGACCGCGCGCTTGCGAAGCCGACCGCATCGGCTCCCGGGCGCGCGAGTTGTTGATCAGAGCCATGATCGTCAGCATGACGGCCCCGGCCAGACCAAGCAGACCCAGATAGGGGTGAAGGGCATAAAGGACCAACAGATAGAGCGGGATCCACGGCGCGTCGAAAAACGCGGTCAGCGTGGTTCCCGAGATGAATTCACGAAAGCCGTTCACGTCTTCGACAAGGTTTTCGCCAGCCTCGGCTTCGCCATGGACACGGCGGCGCATAGCCGCACCGAGGACCGGCGCGCCAACGTTCAGCTCAAAGCGGGCGGCCAGACGTCCCAAAATGCGCATCCGCATCAGGTCAAGGCAGGCGACGACAACAAAAACACCAGCCAGCAATGCAGACAGCGCGATCAAAGTGTCGACATTCTGACTGGTCAGGACCCGGTCATAGACCTGCAGCATATAAAGCGGACCAGCCAGCATCAGCAGGTTCAGAAACAAGCTGAAGAAGGCAACTGCGACAAAACCCTTGCGCAACGACCCCCAGGCGGTTTTTACGGGATTGGTTTGCTGGGACATCAGGGAACCCTTTCCGGTTTGACAAACGGGGCGACCTGGGCCGCCCCGCTGTTGATTGGTTAAACGATGAAGTCGTTTTCGGTCAGGTCAGCGGCATCGACACCGGTCAGACGGATCGAGCCTGCGTCGCCGAAGCTGATGACGGCGTCGTCACCATCCTGAACGGTACTCGGACCGCCGTCGAAGTCAGAGCCCAGATCTCCGATCTGAATTCTGTCCACGCCCGTTTCAAAGTCCGAGAGGGTATCGTCACCAAAGGTGCCCTGGAACAGGAAGGTGTCAGCGCCTTCGCCACCGATCAGGACGTCATTGCCGCCCTCACCGTTCAGCAGGTCATCGCCATCCGCGCCGTTCAGAACGTTCTCCAGATCGCTGCCGACAATCACATCACCATCGTCAGAGCCGATGACATTCTCGATCGAGACCAGCACGTCGGTTTCGATCTGATTGTCGATCACGTCCAGTCCGACAACTCCGGTGCCGCCTATTGCATCAACATCAAGCGTCGCGCCCGCGTCCACCAGCGTGTCCTGCACGACCGGGCCGTTTGCGCCCGCTGGTGCATTGTGCAGATGGATTGCCGATACAGCGCCGGGGATCGGCGTGTTCGGGTCGGCTTCGTTCAGGCCCACAACGCTTAGCTCGCTCGAGTAGGTGACTTCGCCGGTTGTCAGGTTCTGAGTGATGACAACGGTTGCGTTGCCGGTGGCTTCGCTATCCGATGTCGGCCCAGGCTCTTGCGCCGCGTCCAGACCGCCGCTCAGCGTGACTGTGCGGATCCCGTTCTCGGTCACATCGCCGTCGACCAGAAGCTGCCCGCGAATTTCCCCACCAGGGAAGTCGGCGGTGTGGATGTTGTAGTACAGGTTGCCCAGAACGGCCTCTTCTACAAACCAACCTCCATCCGGGATATTCGCCCCGAACTGGTCCGGTGCCACAACAGCAGCATCCACGATCGAGACATTAAAGCCGGTATCGCGTGTGGCCGTGCCGTTGCCGTTGGCATCCAGACGAACTTCGACTGCGACATCCAGGTCCGAGAAGTCGGCTGTATCGATGCCTTCTCCACCGTCGATGAGGTCATTGCCCAGACCACCGGTCAGCACATTGTCTGCATCGCCTGCGATCAAAACATCATCACCTGCGCCACCGTTGATGTCACCGTTGGTGGTGCCCAGATCGACAAAGATGTCATTGCCATCGCCCAGCAGGACGTTGCCGTTGATCACACCTTCGTCGTCGTTGACGATGGTAACGTCACCAGCATCCGATGCATCGATCGCGTTGACCGTTCCGCGGATTTCGCCCTCGTTCAGGACCGCACCCAGAAGGTTCAGACCCCCATCAATACGGATACCAGCTGCGGCGCCCGACTGCTCGGACCCGGCAATGAGACCTTCGTTGATGACAACCCCGGCAAAGGACGCGTCGTTCTGACCCGTGAACAGGCGCAGACCATCGCCGACTTGATTGCCCTCGGTGACATCGCCGTTACCCTGGAAGATTCCTTGGTTTACGATGGTTGCCAAGACGATATCGCCATCAACATCACCGGTTTGCAGCGATACGGCAGAACCGTTGGCGCCATCATTGACGCTGACCGTACCAGTGTTGGTGAAGTTATAGTTGTCAGCGGTTCCATCGGCATAAACTGCGCCGTTGCGCTGATTGCCTGCGCCGACAATCTGGCCTTCGTTGATGACCTCAAGGCCTTCGCCATCGATGTTCAGCGCGCGGCTTTCCGAAGCGACAATACCTGAGTTCACGAACGAACCACCTGAGTGGTCACCGGTGCCAAAGTATACACCGTTCTGGATGCCGGTAATGAAGCCCTGATTTTCCAGCGTACCTTGGAAATTCACGCCATTGACGACACGAAGGCCAGCAACTGTGCCGTTGGCACCGCTGGAGGAGACGTTTCCGGTGTTTAGAATGGTCGCATCAGTGGTGCCGGTGTTGCCGACATTGCCGATACGAATGCCATCACCGGCAAGCGACGTAGCCGCACCAGCGTTTCCGCGCCCGGTGATCTCACCGGAGTTTTCCAGCGTGAAGGTGTTAGCACCGTCTGCCGCACCCCCGATTTCCACACCAAACCCGGAACCCTGGTTGTCTTCACCAGCGTCAATCCAGCCAGAGTTGATAACCGAGAAATCATCGGCAGTACCATCGGCGTAGACCGTCCCATTGCGCTGATCCCCGGTACCGAAAATGAAACCAGAGTTCTCAACGGTCAGGCCGATGCCATCAATGTTCAGAGCGCGACTGCCGGAAGACACGTTGCTCCCGTTGATGAACGAACCACCTGTGTGATCGCCATTGCCAAAGTAGACACCGTTGCGCACACCGGAGATGCCGCCGAGGTTAATAAATTCACCCTGAAAGTTCACTCCGTCGACAACACGGACGCCAGCGACGGTGCCATTGTTCCCTTCTGACGAAATGATGGTGATATTGCCGATCGACCCGTCGACGGTACCGGTGTTGCCAACGTTACCGATGCGAATGCCGTCACCGGCCAGCGACGAGGCTGCATCAGCGTTTCCGCGCCCAGTGATAACGCCGGCATTACCTAGCACAAAGGTGTTTGCACCGTCTTCTGCGCCACCGACTTCAACTCCGATGCCTGAACCCTGATTGCCCTCACCTGCGTCAATCAGACCGGAGTTCTGTACAGAGAAGTCATCCGCGGTTCCGTCAGCATAAACCGTCCCGTTGCGCTGATCGCTGGTGCCGAGGATCTCACCCTGGTTGGAAACCTCAAGACCGATACCATCAATGTTGAGTGCGCGGCTGTCAGATGACACAACACCGCCTGCTTCGTTCACAAAGCTACCACCTGTGTGATCCGCGTTGCCAAAGTAGACACCATTTTGAACACCCGAGATCGTGCCCGAGTTGGTGAATTCACCCTGAAAACCGACACCATCTACAAAGCGCACACCGGCTACAGTGCCATTGGCACCTTCCGAGCTCACCTCGCCGCGGTTGGTAATGTTCACCTCAGCAACGCCTTCATTGCCGGGGTTGCCGATGCGAATACCGTCGCCCGCCAGGCCTGTGCCTGCCGCGCCGTTGCCGCGACCCTGGATAACGCCGTCGTTTTCCAGCGAGAATGTGTTGGCGCCGTCGGCGGCCCCACCAATTTCTGCGGCGAAACCAGAACCTTGGTTGTGCTCGCCTGCGTCAATCGTTCCGTTGGCCAGATTGCGAACCGAGAAATCATCCGCAGTGCCGTCGGCATAAACGGTACCGTTGCGTTGGTCGCCAGTGCCCAGAATGTCACCGCCGTTGATCAGGTTGACACCCGAGCCGTCGATGTTCACTGCGCGGCTGCCGGATTGGATGGTGCCAAAGTTCAGCACGTCCAGGTCGTGTTCGCCTTCGCCGATATACAGACCGTTACGGGGACCTTCAATCACACCGGTCGAGGTGTTCAGGATCTCACCTTCGGCATTTACGCCAGCGGCGATGCGGATACCGGCGGCTGTGCCCTGGTTGCTTTCGGTCGAGATCAGGCCGCTGTTGATGATTTCGGTTTCCAGCGTGGCGCCTTCGGCACCGTCATCAATGCGGATGCCGTCCCCGGCCAGCCCGGTATTGGCCGCACCTTGGCCACGGCCCTGAATCGTAGCACCAAAGCCGTTGAAGATGTCAGTTTCCACACGGTCGCCGACCTCGTCGCCGATTTGCAACGAGATACCAGCGCCCTGGTTGCCTTCGCCGGCGTCAATCGTGCCGCCCACAAAGTTCGAGATCGAAATGTCTTCGGTGGTGCTGTTGGTATAGATCGTGCCATTGCGCTGATTGCCGGTGCCGATGATGTCGCCAAAGTTGCGCACATCAATGCCTTGGCCCTGAATGTCTACTGCACGGCTGTCCGAACTGATCACACCGCCGCGGAAGTTATCCAGACCGCCAGAGCTTTGAGAGCCCGCAAACTGCACACCGTTGAACTCGCCCGCAATCTCACCAAAGTTGCGAACGCTTGCGCTGCCGGTGACCTGAACGCCTGTGGCCAATGCGTCAGGGCCGTTGTTCGCCTCAATCAAGCCCGAGCGGAAGTTGAATACGTCAACATCCTGCCCCTGCGCCTGAACAGCGGCGACGGCGTTGTTAGTGATGATCTCGCCAAAGTTCAGCAGGCGCGAGAAGTCATTTGCCAGAACAAAGGCTGGAGTGTCGTCGACGACGGTACTTTGAAAGAAGTTATTGAAAAGGGTTTGGCCGGCACGGTTGGTCTCTTGGGCTATGGTAGACGTGGTCAAGAGCTGAGCGCGCAGGCTTGTCAGCATTTGGGACAGCATGGGGTACTCCGTCAAAAATTGTTACGTTTGGCGGTCCGCCCGGTGTCTCGGACATTCCACGTAGCAAAGGGGTAGACGGCACCCCGTGTAAGCTGAAATTCATCGTGCAAATCGGTTGTATAACAAATGCTAATAATCACGGTTTTCGTGAGCGTCTGGGAAGTTCAACTTATATAAATCAACACGTTACGTCACAATTGTCCCGCATGACGTTCTATTCGAATGCGCTGGTTAACAGTTTTGTCAGCGAAATTGATCTGTATTTCATGCACCTTTCCCCGCTTTACGGTAGAGAAGGGAACGGTCCAGTGCCGTCTTTTGTATGACCGCAGAGAGATTGGGCGGATGAATTTCAGAGATTTGGAATACGTGCTTGCCATCGCGAAGCATGGCAAGTTCAGCCAGGCGGCGGTTGCGTGCAACGTTTCGCAACCTGCTCTGTCGAACCAGATCAAGAAGCTGGAACAGGAACTGGGTGTTGAACTGTTTCTGCGGCTGAATAGCGAAGTGCGGCCAACCGCGTTTGGTCAGAGCATCCTGAGTGTCGCTGAATCCATTCTGTCGGACGCACAGAAGATCCGCGATTCCGCCACCCAATTTCGCGACCCCGAGGCCGTTGCATATCGGATTGGCATGACGCCAACGCTTGCACCGTACCTGACGCAGTATTTTTCAGAGCTGTTCAGCGATATTTTTCCGCGTATGCGAGTGACAATGATTGAGGATCTTCCACAGAACATGTTGCAGATGGTTGAAGACCATCAGCTGGACATGGCGCTGGTGGCTCAGGTCAACAACAGTGACGCTTTGGCTTTCACGTCGATTTGGTTCGAACCCCTGTTTCTGGCCATGCGCGAGGGGCATCCGCTGTGTATGCTTCCTTCAATAGCACCTGAGGGCGTTCCCGCGCATGACTTTATCCGGCTTCCTCACAGTTTCGGCTATGAGCTTGAGGACCGTTTGCCCAAAGCTGATCCTGCGATCCGGGTCGCAAAGCGGTTTGATCTGAGCGCGCTGAGGTTTGAAACGATCTGTCGGCACATCTGTCATTCTGATGATTGTACAATTGTGTCGGCCCTGGCTGCCGAGCAATTCAAGCGGGACAAATGGCCCTTGTGTTTTGTTCCGTTTGAGGGCCCAGGAAACCTACGCAACCTTGGGGCCGCGACCCGCCCGGGATGCCCCAGAAACCCCGTGCTGAACCGTGTCGGTGCATATATTCAGGACCGGCCACCGGTTGGTGTGACCCCAACATTCTCGCAATAAATACCCGTCGATCCTTTTGATCATGCAACGCAATGATGCGGGGCAGTCTTTCGGCTGCTTCCTTTGCATTTGGTTAAGCTGTGCAAGAGCTATCAAAGTGAGTTGACAATGGATTTTGTATTTTGGATACATTGGGCACAGATTTCGCGGCGATGAGAGTCGTCAGAAATTGCTTGGTCAACAAAAGCAACGCGAAAGCCGATTGAAAATTTTTCTGGGAGACAATCATGAAACTTAAATTTTTGGCTGCAACAGCGGCAGTTGCCCTGTCCAGCGCAGCCGCTCAGGCAAATACGCTTGTTTATTGTTCAGAAGGCTCACCCGAAGGGTTTGACCCGGCGCTTTTTACGGCCGGAACCACCTTTGATGCCTCATCGCACCCGATCTACAACCGCCTGCTGGAATTCGAAACCGGTACGACCAACGTTATCCCCGGTCTGGCCGAAAGCGTCGAAGCCAGTGATGATGGTCTGGAGTACACATTTAAGCTGCGTCAGGGCGTTAAATTCCATTCGAATGACGAATTCACACCGACCCGCGATTTCAACGCGGATGACGTGATCTTCTCGTTCATGCGCCAAAAGGATGACAGCCATCCTTATAATCAGGTGTCAGGCGGTACGTGGGAATACTTCAAGGGTATGGGTATGCCCGATCTGGTCGAGTCCATCGAAAAGGTCGACGACTACACCGTCAAATTCACGCTGACCAAGCCTGAAGCGCCGTTTGTTGCCAATATGGCGATGGATTTCGCTTCGATCCTGTCTGCAGAATATGCAGATGCAATGATGGAAGCCGGGACGCCTGAAAAGCTGAACACCGCGCCCATCGGTACTGGCCCATTCTCGTTCTTGGCGTACCAGAAAGATGCCGTGATCCGCTATGCCCAGAATGCCGACTACTGGAAGGCTCCTGCGGATGTTGAGAACCTGATCTTTGCGATCACTCCGGACGCATCCGTGCGTTATCAGAAGCTGAAGGCTGGCGAATGCCACATCATGCCGTATCCCAACCCGGCCGACATTCAGGCAATGCAGGATGATGCTGACATCAACATGATGGAGCAAGAGGGTCTGAACGTCGGTTATCTGGCCTACAACACCACGATGGCGCCGTTTGATAACCCGAATGTCCGCAAGGCGCTGAATATGGCGATCGACAAGAACGCGATCATCGACGTGGTGTTCCAGGGCTCGGGTCAGGTTGCCAAAAACCCGATCCCGCCAACAATGTGGGGCTACAACGACGCAATCACCGACGATGCCTATGATCCGGAAGCGGCCAAGGCGATGCTGGAAGCCGAAGGTGTTTCCGACCTGTCGATGAAGGTATGGGCAATGCCGGTACAGCGTCCGTACAACCCGAATGCGCGCCGTATGGCCGAACTGATCCAGGCGGATTTCGCGAAGGTTGGCGTGGACGTCGAGATCGTGTCCTACGAATGGGGCGAGTATCTGTCGCGTTCGAAAGATCTGGACCGTGACGGTGCCGTTCTGCTGGGTTGGACCGGTGACAATGGCGATCCAGACAACTTCCTGGCGGTTCTGCTGGGCTGTGACGGTCGCGAAGCGTCGAACCGAGCACAATGGTGCCATGAGCCGTTCGAAGATCTGATCCTGAAGGCCAAACAGTCCACCGATCAGGCTGAACGCACCAAGCTGTATGAAGATGCCCAGGTCATCTTCAAAGAGCAGGCCCCGTGGGCAACCATTGCGCACTCGGTCGTGTACATGCCGATGAGCAATAAGGTTCAGGGCTATAAAGTGCACCCGCTGGGCGGCCACATCTTCTACGGTGTGAGCGTCGAATAAACCACCACTCAACGACCGGAGCCGCCCAATTGGCGGCTTCGGTTTTCTTTATTGGGAGGTCGGCGCAAATGCCGGATTTGTCCGAGTACCAACAACTGGCAAAGGACATGTCAGTAGATGCCGTGGCACTGGTGCCCGGCCCGAATTTTACCCGAGCTTTGGGAAAACCCTTCATGAGCCACGAGCGGCCTTTTGTGGTCGTCATCCCGGCCATAGGTGAACCAGCCGCGATTGTTCCCAATCTGGAATTGGGCTCATGGGCGCTGGTCGGATTTGACGGCGCTGTCTTCGACTGGCGCGACCAGACGGGCTATGACGACGCCTTCGCGGCGCTGGCTGAACACATGCCGCTGCGATCTCTCGCGGTCGAAGGGCAGGTGATGCGGGTCTTTGTCTCCAAGGCCTTTACCCGTGCCTTGCCTGAGCTGCGGATCGTGGACGCGGAACGCGAGATATCCGGTCTGCGCATCATCAAGACGGACGATGACATTGCAGCGCTGCAAGCCGCGATTGATATCTCGGAACGAGCGCTAGAGCGGGTAATTGCGGATGTTCGTGTGCGTCAGACAGAAGTACAGATTGAACAAGCCTTGATCCAGGCGTTGTTCGCAGAAGGTGCCGCGTCGCTGGCCTTTTCACCTATCGTGACAGCCGGAGGAAACTCGGCTCAACCGCATGGTAAAGCGCGCGCGGATTATCAGATCAAAGCGGGCGACGCGCTGCTGTTCGATTTCGGCGCACGTAAACACGGGTTTGCCGCGGACATCACGCGTACCTTTTTCGTCGCCGAAGCCTCGGATGAAGGCAGGGCGGTCTACGACACCGTTCTGCGGGCCAATCTAGTCGGCTTCGAAGCTTGCAAACCAGGAGTAACCGCCCACGATATCGACGATGCGGTGACCAGCGTGCTCGAGGCCTCGCCCTATGCTGATCGTATCCGCACCAAGACCGGTCATGGGCTGGGCCGCGATGTGCACGAAGCGCCCTACATCATGCGTGGCAACGGCCAGATCATGCGCGCGGGCATGGTTTGGACCAACGAGCCGGGCCTCTATGATCTGGACAATTTCGGCGTTCGGATCGAAGATGACGTACTGGTGACCGAAGACGGTTGCCGGTCGCTGACCAGCTTTCCCAAAGAACTAATAATCATAGGCCGCTGATGTTTGGCTATTTCCTTACCCGCCTCGGCATGTTCATTCCGACATTTCTGGGCGTAACACTGATCTCGTTCATGTTCATTCGGGTGCTTCCAGGCGATCCGATCATCGTCATGGCCGGTGAACGCGGAATGTCCGAAGAACGCTATCAGGAGATGGTCGAGAAGCTGGGTTTCGACAAACCTGTTCTGCAGCAATACTGGGACTATTTGGTTGGCGTGTTGCATGGTGATCTGGGCGAGAGCTTTGTCACCAAGAAGCCGGTTTGGGACGAATTCTTTGCCCTGTTTCCGGCCACGCTGGAATTGTCGATCTGCGCCATGATTTTTGCAGTAGCTTTGGGGCTGCCTGCGGGCGTTATTGCCGCTGTGAATCGGGGCAAATTCTTCGACCGGGCGCTGATGTCGTCCGCGCTGATCGGGTATTCCATGCCGATCTTCTGGTGGGCGCTGTTGTTGATCATCGTGTTTTCCGGCAACCTTGGTTGGACGCCTGTCTCAGGCCGGATCGACCTGCTGTACTACTTTCCAAGTGTCACAGGCTTCATGTTGATCGACAGTCTGCTGTCCGGGCAGGAGGGGGCGTTTGGATCGGCTGTACGCCATCTAATTCTGCCGACCATCGTTTTGGGCACGATCCCTTTGGCCGTAATTGCACGCCAGACCCGTTCGGCCATGTTGGAAGTGTTGGGTGAGGATTACATCCGCACGGCCCGCGCCAAGGGCCTCGCCCCTGCGCGGATCAATGGACTGCATGCGCTGCGCAATGCATTGATCCCTGTGATTACAGTGATCGGCCTGTCGGTCGGCACTTTGCTGGCCGGGGCGATCCTGACCGAGACAATCTTTAGCTGGCCAGGCATCGGCAAGTGGATGGTCGATAGCATTTTCCGCCGCGACTACCCGGTGGTGCAGGGCGGCCTGCTGATGATCGCCGTGATCGTCATGCTGGTGAACTTACTGGTCGATGTCCTTTACGGCGTCATCAACCCCAAAATCCGGAGGCGATGATGGCTGAATTGTCCGCGACCCCACCAAAAACCGAAGACCGCCCCAGCGCCCTGCGAGAGTTCTGGTATTACTTCAGCGAAAACCGCGGTGCGGTGATGGGCCTTTGGGTCTTTGCCGCTTTTGTCTTCTGCGCGGCCTTTGCGCCTTTGTTGGCCCCCTACGACCCGACTGAACAGTTCCGCAATCACATTCTGCAACCTCCTGCGTGGCAAGAAGGCGGCAGTTGGGCCTTCCCGTTGGGCACCGATCCGTTGGGTCGGGATATGCTGTCGCGGCTGATCATGGGATCGCGTTATTCCTTCTTTGTCGGCATCGTGGTGGTTTGTGTGGCCGTGACGGGCGGGGTGATTGTCGGCCTCCTGTCGGGTTTCGCGCCCAAATGGGTCGATACGATGATCATGCGTGTGATGGATATCATCTTGTCCTTCCCCTCGCTACTGCTTGCGCTGGTTCTGGTCGCCATCCTTGGCCCCTCGTTGACCAACGCGATGATCGCCATCGCCATTGTGTTCCAACCACATTACGTGCGTTTGACCAGGGCATCAGTGTTGGCAGAGCGGCAAAAGGACTATGTGACTTCGGCCCGCGTTGCCGGTGCCAGCAAGGCCCGGCTGATGTTCAAGACCGTGCTGCCGAATTGTCTGGCTCCGATCATCGTTCAGGCGGCGCTGTCGTTTTCGACCGCTATTCTGGATGCTGCAGCCCTTGGCTTCTTGGGCATGGGGGCGCAGCCGCCCACGCCGGAATGGGGCACCATGCTGGCCGAAGCGCGTGAGTTTATTCTGCGCGCATGGTGGGTGGTGACGTTCCCCGGTTTGGCCATCTTGGTCACTGTGCTGGCCATCAACCTGATGGGCGACGGTCTGCGCGACGCGCTGGACCCTAAGCTAAAGCGGAGCTGACGACATGAGCCTGTTGGATATCCGAAACCTCACCGTCGAATTCGCAACCGCTTCGGGTCAGTTCCGGGCCGTAGATGGCGTTGATCTGTCTGTCGACAAGGGCGAATTAACGGCCATCGTCGGCGAAAGCGGCTCGGGCAAATCGGTGTCGATGCTGGCATTGATGGGTCTTCTGCCCTGGACGGCCACGATTACGGCCGACCAACTAAGCTTTGAAGGCATTGACCTGACCAAAATCTCGGCCCGCGACCGGCGCAAGATCATCGGCAAAGACATTGCCATGATTTTTCAGGAACCGATGTCATCGCTGAATCCTTGCTTTACGGTTGGCTTCCAGATCAAGGAGGCCTTGCGCATCCACCTGGGCCTGAACCGAAAGGACCGCCACCAACGCGCTATTGAACTGTTTGATCAGGTCGGAATCCCCGCACCCGAAAGCCGACTGAACACGTTTCCGCATCAGATGTCCGGCGGCATGAACCAGAGGGTGATGATTGCGATGGCCATCGCCTGCAAACCCAAGCTGTTGATTGCGGACGAGCCGACAACAGCACTGGACGTGACAATTCAGGCGCAAATCCTTGATCTGTTGGTTCGCCTTCGGGACGACCAGGGCATGGGTTTGGTCCTTATCACTCATGATATGGGTGTTGTCGCCGAGACCGCCGAGCGGGTTCAAGTCCAATATGCTGGCCAAAAGGTCGAGGAGCAGGCAGTCAAAGACCTGTTCCGCACCCCGCGTCACCCCTACACAACTGCGTTGCTCAACGCGCTTCCGGAGCGGGCGACGTCTAAGATGCTACCGACCATTCCCGGCGTCGTTCCAGGGCAGTTTGACCGGCCAAAAGGATGTCTGTTCAGCCCCAGATGCCAATATGCAGATGATCTGTGCCGATCGTTACCCCCAACCCCGCACAGTGCGGAATTCGGCAAGGCGCGCTGCCATTACGTTGAAAAAATTACAACCGGAGAGCTGGCATGACCGCCCCCATCGTTCAGGCCAGTGATTTGGCCAGGTTCTACACCGTAAAAGGCGGGTTGTTGTCGAAGGCCGCAACGGTCAAGGCCTTGTCTGGCGTGGACTTCGAACTGCGGCCGGGCAAAACGCTGGCAATCGTGGGGGAGTCTGGTTGTGGGAAGTCCACCCTCGCAAGGGTGGTGACGATGATCGAAGAACCGACCTCGGGTAGTCTGACCATCGATGGTGTTGAGATATCTCCATCGAAATGGGCCCAGATGCGTGAAACTGTGCAGATTGTGTTTCAGGATCCCTACGGCTCGCTCAACCCGCGCCAACGGATCGGTCAAATCCTGCAAGAGCCATTGATCATAAACCGCCGCGAGATGTCCGCAGTCGACCGAGAGGCGCGCGCGCGAGAAATGATCGACCTCGTGGGGCTGCGCCCCGAACATTACGACCGCTACCCACACATGTTCTCGGGCGGGCAGCGGCAGCGGATAGCAATTGCCCGCGCCCTGATGCTGAACCCCAAGGTGCTGGTGCTGGATGAGCCGGTTTCAGCACTGGACGTCTCGATCCAGTCGCAAATTCTGAACCTGCTGGTCGAACTGCAGGAAGGTCTGAACCTTGCCTATCTGTTCATTTCGCATGATTTGTCGGTGGTAAAGCATTTTGCCGACGATGTAATTGTCATGTATCTGGGCCGCGCGGTTGAAAAAGCTCCGAAAGAAAAGTTGTTTGCTGCCCCTCGACATCCTTATTCCAAGGCTCTTTTGTCGACGACGCCCCGCGCAGATCCCGACGCGCGAAAGGATCGGATCAAACTGGAAGGCGAGCTTCCGTCCCCGATGAACATCCCCAAAGGCTGTGCCTTTGCACAACGGTGCTGGCTTGCAACCGAAGAATGCCGTGCAGCGCCGCCAGAACTTAGCGGGTCAGACCACAAAGTGGCGTGCCTGCATCCTCTGGGGTAAGAAAGCTGACATTCAGCCGGTTTCACCTTTCCGTGTCTTGATAACCATCGCCAACAACTGATCCTTGGTCCGTTGAATATGCTTGGTCAGCAGTTCACCTGCGGCATCAACCTGACGTTTGCGTGCCAGCGACAAAAGCTGTCGGTGGTCTTGCTTGGCGGGCTCGCGCTGTTCCATGACGCTCAGATGCATACGGACATAGCGGTCCGATTGCAGATTGACCCTTTGCAGGATCTCATTGGTCAGCCCACGATCAGCAGCCGCATAAAGGGCTTTGTGGTATTCATAATTCAGGCTACCCCACCGCCCGACATTGTAAGCTTCGTAAGACTTTTCCATGTCGTCGAGCAGCTTCTCGCATCTGGCGAAATCAGCTTCCGTCATCTGCGGAATAGACCGTTTGAACAAGTCGACCTCCAAAAGAACGCGAAGGTCGAAAATCTCGCCAATTTGCGAAAGCGAATGCGAAGTCACCGATGCACCACGGTTGTTTGTCAGTTGCACAAGGCCTTCGGCATCCAGCCGTTTCAGTGCTTCGCGGATCGGCATGCGCGAGACATCATAGTCCTCTGCAAGGGCCTCTTGCCGGATGGTTTCACCTTCGGCCATCTCTCCGCTTAGGATACGTTCCCGCAGATCATTTGTGATGACTTCTGGAAGACTTTGACGTGCGATCGCGCGGGTTCTGGGCATAAGAGTGGTCTCGGTCGGTGTAAGTTGTATCCAAAATACAAAATGAGCGTTCGATTTCCAAGGGCCATACATCTATTGATAACTTTAAGTTGCTCGAGCGTTCCAGCAGGCCAGCAACGATGCGGTATTCGAACGCGAAGGAGGGGTGTAGTGGTCAGCCAACGTTTCCTGCCCAAGGGGGCGATTTCCGTCGACGTTCCTTATGATGGACCGCCCAAGGCCTTTCATTTTCTATTGCTGCCGAATACCACGATGTTGGCGTTTAGCGCTGCGATTGAACCTTTGCGTATTTCCAACCAACTGGCCCGAAAGCAATTGTTCGAATGGTATGTCCTTTCAGCAGATGGCGCGCCGGTCACGTGTTCGAACGGAATCCGCATTCAAGCTGACCAACCCATGCACGATCTGGAGCAGGGGGCCTATACTTTCGTGTGTTCCGGCACTGAGCCGATGGCCTCGTTTGATACCCCGGTTCTGAATTGGATCCGTCGGCAAAAGGCACATGGATGCGATTTTGGCGGTATCTGCACAGGGGCATTTGCCTTGGCCAAGGCAGGCCTGATCGGCGACAAGAAGTTCACCGTTCATTGGGAAAACCGCCCCGGTTTTTGCGAGTATTTTCCGACAATGACGCCAACCCAGAGCCTGTACGAGATTGACGGCAAGCTGCGCACTTGCGGGGGAGGGCACGCCAGCACCGATATGATGCTGGAAGTGATCGAGGAATTGTTCGGCAACGCCCTGGCCATCAACGTGTCCGAGATGTGTTTGCACCGACGCGTCGGTGAAAGTGGCAGCAATCAGGTTTCGCCCGTCTCGGCCCTTTTGGGGACACGCAACGCCAAGCTGGTCGAAGCTGTCCAGATCATGCGAGACAACATTGAATCGCCGCTTAGCCTCGAAGCGGTGGCGGATCAGGCGTCACTGTCCAGACGCCATATGGAACGGCTGTTCCAGCAGCACACCAAGATGTCGCCCGGCCAGTATTATAACAACCTCAGGCTAGATCGTGCCTTCGCCCTATTGAATGAAACCGACCTCAGCGTATCCGAGATTGCCTTTGCATCCGGGTTTTCCAGCACGGACAGGCTTTCGGTTCATTTCCGAGGTCGGTACAAGGTTTCGCCGCATAACTTCCGCAGATCGTGGTCGCACGAAAGTGGCAGCTAAGACCATTGGTGTGACTTGGATATCGAGGTGCAATTAAGCTCTGGACTGACACAGTGGATTGCTCTGGCTTTCGACCCAATGCGGAAATTTTGCAATTCTGTGATCTATGGCTGGCATTAGAACGGGCGCAATTAATCCAAGGCTACGAAGATGATGATGCAAATCCAGATCACAGCCCAACCGCGGGTCTATTCAATCCTGAATGTACCGGTTGAGAATACCTACGCGGGTACTTCCCGGAACCGTCATGATCTGGCCGCGCTAGCGGCCGACTTACGCTGCCACGATGGATTGACCAAGCAGGACGCTCCCTTCATCGTCAGTCGCGTGATCGACACTCTGCATTTTGAAGCACTTCCTTTTGCCACTACAGCGACGGCCCATTAATCATGGACGATATCATGAACACTTCCGGTATCCGCAATGAAGGCATGCGAATTGGCGGCGAGATTGTCTTTACCGATTTTAAAATCTCGGTCCACTATCCCTATACGAACGAGACTATTGGTACCGTCCCTGCCGGCACTTCTGAACATGCACGCAAAGCCTTTGAGATCGCCGCGAATTACGCGCCCAAACTGACCCGTTATGAACGCAGCGAAATTTTACGGCGCGCTGGCGTGTTGATTGGTGAAAGACGCGAATACCTCGCAAAATGGCTGACGCTTGAGCTTGGCATCTGCTATCAGCACTCGATCTATGAAACCAAGCGCGCGCAGGACGTTTTTCAGTTCGCCGCCTCCGAGGCCCTGAAGGACGATGGTGAGGTTTTCTCGTGTGATCTGACCCACAACGGTAAGGCGCGCAAGATTTTCACCAAACGCGAGCCGGTCAGGACCATCAGCGCAATTACTCCGTTCAATCACCCTCTGAACATGGTCAGCCACAAGATTGCGCCGTCCATTGCCACCAATAACTGCATGGTCTGCAAACCGACCGAGCTAACCCCACTGACGGCTTTGACCCTGGCGGACATATTGTACGAGGCAGGGTTGCCGCCCGAAATGTTTCAGGTTGTGACGGGCCGGCCGCAGGACATCGGTGATGAGATGATCACCAATGAACACATCGACGTAATCACTTTCACGGGTGGTGTGCCCGTCGGCAAGATGATCGCGTCCAAGGCGGGTTACAAACGGCAGGCACTGGAATTGGGCGGCAACGACCCCCTGATCGTGTTGAACGATCTGAATGACGCCGATCTGGACAAGGCCGCCGGTATAGCTGTGGCTGGGGCCACAGGTAATTCGGGGCAACGCTGCACCGCGATCAAACGCATTCTGGTTCAGGAAAGCGTAGCAGATAGATTTGTGCCACTTGTTCTGGAAAAGGCAAAAGCGATCCGGTTTGGTGACCCTCAGGACCCAGAAACGCAATTGGGTTGCGTTATCCACGCACAAGCCGCCGAGTTGTTCGAAAACCGCGTGCTGAAGGCTGCGCAAGAGGGCGCAGAAATCCTCTATCACCCCGGCCGCAACGGTGCACTGTTGCCGCCGATCGTCGTCGACAAGGTGCCCCACGGCAGCGAGTTGGTGATGGAAGAGACATTTGGTCCAATCGTGCCGATCGTTCGTGTTCCAGATGATGATGCGCAAGTCATGCAGATCTCAAACGGCACCGCATTTGGTTTGTCGGCGGGTGTCTGTACTAATGATCTGAACCGGGCGATTACCTACATCAACGGTTTGAACGTTGGCACCTGCAACATCTGGGAACAGCCCGGCTACCGGATCGAAATGTCTCCTTTTGGCGGTATCAAGGACAGCGGCAACGGCGTCAAGGAAGGCGTGATCGAGGCGATGAAATTTTTCACCAACGTCAAAACTTATTCACTGCCCTGGCCCGAGTGACTTTTTAGCCCTCTTTCTGTTGCGGGAAATTGTGACAATTGCACAAACAGGGGGCTCAGCCCTGCACAACGTTCTGCCGTTGCACGCCCAAGCCTTTGATGCCCAACTCCATCCTGTCGCCAGGTTTTAGATAGGTCGGCGGATTTTGGCCCATGCCCACACCCGGAGGGGTGCCTGTCGAAATCACATCTCCCGGCTGTAGCGACATGAACTGCGACAGATGAGAGATTGCTGTCGCCATGCCGAAATGCATCGTTCGGGTCGATCCATTCTGAAGCCGTTGCCCGTTCACCTCAAGATACATCTGCAGGTCCTGCGGATTGGGTACCTCATCCCGTGTCACAAGCCATGGACCTATAGGACCGAACGTGTCGGCGGATTTGCCTTTGACCCACTGGCCCGAACGGTGCAGTTGGAAATCGCGTTCTGATTTGTCGTTGATGACGCAATAACCGGCGACATGGTTCAAGGCTTCGGCTTCCGAGAGGTATTCGGCCTCTTTCCCGATCACCACACCCAGTTCCACCTCCCAATCGGTTTTGACCGAGCCACGAGGGATTTCGACCGTGTCGTTGGGGCCAATAATGGCCGAAGTTGCCTTAAAAAAGATTACCGGTTCCTGCGGCAGCTCCATCCCACTTTCGGCCGCATGATCGGCGTAGTTCAGACCTATGCAGACGAACTTGCCGACCTGACCGACGCAAGCGCCAATCCGCGGTTGACCATCCACTAGAGGCAGGCTTGCGGTATCCAACCTGCGCAATCGGTCCAGGGCTTCATCGCCAAGCAACTCGCCTGTGAGATCATCAATCACACCCGACAAATCACGAATTGCGCCCTTGGCATCCAGAAGACCGGGCTTTTCCGCGCCCTTGGGACCGAACCGCAGTAATTTCATTGATAGTATTCCCTTTGCTCAGAGCGCCCGCGGCCATCATTAGCCATCAGGGGTGCGGATGGGAAATTCCGTTGTATTTGACCGGACAGCACATTTATCGACCCCCTGCACCAAAAACTCAATTCTTGTGGTGAATTAAACAGAGGACAGAGATACTGTAATCTCATTTCGTAATTTTGAAATTTTTGTGCTAGTGTCCGAGCAGATTTTACTGATTTCTTTCAAAGGTACTATTTATCGTGAGCAACAATTCACAAAACACGTTCAGGTTGCGCCCGATGGAAAGGGCAGATCTGGATTCCGTTCTGAGTTGGTTTCAGGACGTTGAAGACCTTGCGCGTTTCGATCGTACAACGCGCGTGCCCCTCAATACATCGCATGCCGAAGAATTTTGGAGAGATTCATTTACGTCTTCCGATGCCAGCCGCAAATGTTGGTTTATCGTCGAGTCCTCCGCAGGTGAGGCCGTTGGGCTGGCCGGGCTTGAGTCTATCTCGAACATCAATCGCGATGCAGTGGTTGCAGTTTTCGTCAACAAAGCAATGCGTAGATCCGGCGTCGGGCTTCGGGCATCCGCTTTGGTGCTGGACCTGGCATTTCGACAGCTGGGGCTGAACCGCATAACGTCTTATTATCGTGAGGACAATCATCACAGCCGTGATCTTGTTGCCAAGATAGGATTCCAGATTGAAGGGACGATGCGTCAAGCGTGGTTCGCTGAAGGCGAGTTTCAGGATATGGTTGTTGTGGGCATTCTGAAATCCGAGTGGATGGTTCGCCGAAACGTTTTGGCACAGGAACTGGATGCGAATACAATCGTGACATTGGGGCCGAATGATTGCGCCGCCTGGTCATGGCCGCCTCAGATCGCTGAGGTGTGATCAGTTCCGATCAAAACTGCTTCGGTCGTCAAAAACGTTTTTTGATATATGTTAGTTACGGGTCCGCTATGAATCCGAAAAAAGAGTAACACTTGTGAGTACGACAATTTCTGACATTCCAATTACTCAACGGCTTGGCGCAGTATTGTTCGCTGATGTCGTAGGATACTCCCGGCTCATGAGCGAGAATGAGCTGGATACCTATAATGAATTGAAAGCATTGATTTCTTTGCTTGAAGCCTCGTGCGCAAAGTACAACGGTCGGGTGGTAGAGGTACGTGGGGACGGGATTTTGGCCCTGTTCGAAACTGCCACCAGCGCAGTGGAATTCGGGGTCGAATTGCATCAAATCGCAAGCGATCAGAATAAGACCCGCGCGCAGGATCAGCGAATCAAGTTCCGGGCTGGGATTCACCTTGGTGAGATTCTGATAGACGAGCGGGGCATTCATGGTGACAACGTCAATATCGCGGCCCGGTTGCAAGAAATAGCCGAGCCTGAGCGGGTCTATGTCAGCTCTGCCGTGTATGATCAGGTCTGCAATCGCCTGCGCTTTGGGTACGAGTTTCTGGGGCCAAAACAGCTCAAGAATATCATGAATCCTGTCTCGACCTACTGCGTCCGCAGCGAAGTGGCCGGCGCGACCATGGCCGGCACGATGCGCCCGGATTTGAAAGGGGACATATTCGAACGGCCGGATACGCCGTCGGTGGCCGTTCTGCCTTTCAGCAGCTCTGGCGGCGATGAGTCCGACAGCTGGATCGCCGAAGGTCTGACGGACGACATAATCATGAATCTGTCCAAGTTCCGGAACCTTTTTATCATCGCCCGGAACTCGTCGTTTTTCTTCAGGACACAATCGATGCCTCCGAAAGAGGCCGCGCAAAAACTGAATGTTCGCTATGTCGCGCGCGGCAGTGTACGTCGGTCAGCCAGTCGGATCAGGATTTCCGCCGAGTTGATTGATGCCAACACCGAGCGCACGATCTGGGGCGAACGGTTCGATCGCAAGATTGACGATATTTTCGACATTCTTGATGAGGTCACTGAGTGCATTGTGGCGGCCACTGCGGTGATGATCGAGTCGCATGAAAAGCAGCGCATGATTCAGGCAGTTCCAAACGATCTTGAGGCCTATGGTTCGGTCCTGCAAGGTCAGCACCACATCTTCAAATACACCCGAAACGACAACCGCAAGGCACAGAATTTCTATCAATCAGCCCTTGAGCGGGACGAGGGGTATGCCCGTGCTGCAGCAGCGCTGTCGCGAACTCTAAATATCGACTGGCGTTATTCCTGGGCCGAAGAGCCGTCACAATCGCTGGAAAAGGCGCTGATGTTGGCACAGCGCGCGATTGAGCTGGACCCGACCGACGCGCGTGGTTTCGGCGAATTGGGCTATGTGCACCTGTACCGCAAAGAGCATGACGCTGCCATCCAATCCTATCAGAGGGCGCTGGCGTTAAACCCAAATGACGCGGATATGCATTCCGACTTTGCTGATGCGCTAGCCCATTCGGGTGACAACGAAACGGCCATAACGCATCTTCAGCAGGCAATGCGCCTAAATCCCTATTTCCCGGATCAATACCTTTGGCATCTGGGTGGGGCGTATTACAACCTAAGACGCTATGAGGATGTAATTGAGACGGTCAACAAGATGAACAATCCGACCGAGGGGCAGCGTATGCTGGCCGCAAGTTATGCTCAGCTGGGTCAAACGGACATGGCCCGTCTTATAAGGGAAAAGCACCGCGAGGCACATCCTAACTTTTCGCTGGCCCGCTGGACGACCGTTCAACCGGATCGGCTAGAGGAAGATACGCAGCACTTTGTGGAAGGTCTGAAAAAAGCCGGGTTCTGAAAAGCAAAGGGGCACCCAATTTCGGGTGCCCCAGAATATTTCTCGCAAACCGGGCTTAGTCGCCGCCGCGCACCTTTGCGCCGCTGACCTTGGCACCGCTCACCTTTGCGCCACTGACTTTGGCACCGCTGACTTTCGCGCCGCTGACCTTTGCACCGCTCACTTTGGCACCGCTTATCGCCGGGCTGTCAAAACCGAAATAGATGTCCAGCAGGACCTGCTCGAACTGGCCGGTCATCACATCCATACGAAATGTGAAGTCAGCCTTGTCGTAGTCCCAGACTCGCATATCATTGGAAAACTGATAATCCGCCGAAGCAACACCAGAAAGCGTCGGACTTACTGGCGCACGAGAACCCTGACCTACAGGCGCATTCGCTTCGGTTGCTGAATCACCTTCACCATGTACCAGGAAAATAGTGGGTTCGGGCAGTTCATAGTACGTGCCTTCATATGCGAAGCCGTAGATCCTGGCGAGTTGGGCATCGTCATCCAGCTGTTCCGCAAGATGATTGTTGTTGCCGCGCCGTTTTCTGCGCCTGCCGACTTGCTCGAACTGTTGTTGCCCAAGATCAAATCTGCCTGTTTGCTCCCAAAACGGTTTTTGGGGATCGAACTGCGTGCCCTTCCGCACTCTGATCAACGTCCCGCGTTTAACTTGTGTTTTGTTAAACCAGGAGCTGTCCGTATCGTCCGCCACGGTGTAAATGCCGTTTTGATCCAAATTGGCCTGATTTTTCACCAATACGCGGTCACGCGGCTTCAATGTCACGCCGTCGACTGAGGCCCCCTTCAAAGGAGGTTGCATATTTGCGGTGGTGGCTGCTTTTACTTTGGTTTGTGACTGGATTTTTATATCTTCAATAATTCGACCAAACAACAACACTTCTGAAAAACTGAGCAAGGATTCAGCCATATCTCTCTCTCCCAATTACGGGATCGACGAAGCCAGAACCCTCATCTCCCCCTCAAAATAAGCTCGAAAAATATTCGAGCAAATGCGTTCCAATAAACTTCTTCCGATTGCATGCCACAAAACCGCTTAAAAATAAAGGATTTTACAGGTCATTCCGGCACCTGCGTGCGAACCGAGGCCGAGTGGCTCTCTTCTTCGGGATCGGGCAGACGCGGACCGGCAGACATCAGACCAATATCTCGCATGCGGAAGTTGCCTTCGATGATGTCGCGAAAAGCACCGCCAGTGATTTCCTGGTCGACCGCCAGCAGGGCCTTTTCAACACCGAAATAGCTGAGCATATCCGCATCCAGTCGCTCCCATGTGTCGGCCAGATAGGTTCCCAGAAAATCGCGCGCTTCAAGCAAAGCGATCCGGAAACCTTCCGGGTTTTCGGCATAACGGGCATCGAACACACCCTGCATAACCTCGCTGTAATCCGGAGAGTCTTCCAGTTGATCGGACAGGTGTTCTTCTTCAGGTGAGATCAGCCCATGCAGCAGCAGGCGTTCGTGATAAATGTCTACGAAAATGTCGAACATCGCTCCGGTCAACGGTTCGGAAAGATCGTGTTCGCTGGTCCATCCGGCCGCAAACTCTGACATGGACCGTGTGTTGGCGGCAATTCGGATTTGCGCGTTTTCCCCGAGTTCTGCAAACCGGTTCAGACGATTGAATGTGTAAAGGTTGCCCCGCGTGTTTTTTAACAGAGCGTCAACTACAGAACCAAAATGTAGCGACGCAAGAAGGGCGACCATATCGGCAGCTGACTCGTGAAACCCATAATATTCGCCCGACGCATCCCCATCTGACGGCATACCAATGACGCTATAGATAATGGCATGTCCAATTTCATGGGAGACAACGTCAAAGTTCAGGCTGTATGGCCGGTACTCATCTCCATGTTCGTGCGTGCCGCCTGTTTCCAGAAACCCCCAGCCAATATGTGCGTTATCCAGACTGGGTAGCAGGGACAATTCAAGCCGGTCGAAATCGCGCGCGAAATGCCACGGGATTGGGCGATCAAAATACCCTTGCCACACATCCATTGTAAAATGGGCCGACCCGAACAAATGCGCTGCTTCAAATGCGGGGTCGGATGGGGCAATATGAAAGAAATTCCCGAACTCATCGGGCATTGCGGGCGGCTGAATGTACCCGTCCCACGGCGGCAGATACATACCCGGTCCATTCGGACCTGGAACGATGGCACCGTAAGGTGTGGTTTTTCCAACAGGGTTGACGGTGTACATGCGCGGACCGGAAGGCCCTGGCCCAATGCTGCCTTGCGGAGCCGAAATTTCGACAAGCTCCGGTTGCGCGCCAGGTTCCAGAAAAGGCGATTGCGGATACAGCAGGAACCGTGTGCCGGGTTCTTCGACGCTTGCAGTCTCATGTGTGTTCATCAATCGACCCCTCGTGCCGGGTGGAAGTCACTTTGCTATTTGGAACCTCCGCACAGGAACTCCTGTGGCAAAACAAAAACTCTGCTTCGATCAATTCACCCAGTTCCACGCGCCCGGATAGGCCAAGCGAGGTTGCGTAGCTGTCCAGGTTATCCGGCACGTCCTGGTCAAGGCGCGCTTCAAAATACCAAACGACCATACGCAGACGATCCGCGCCCGAAAGGTGCCCATTCACAATCGCAGCTTTTTCCTTGGCGGCCGCCCGTTCCCGTAGATCGGCATACTTTCCGGTTCGTTTCAGTTCAGCCAGCAATGGCCCATCCAACTGGGTCAAACGCGCGGCGACCGTCGCATCGATCCGAGCGGCATCCGTCAGTATGTCCTCGTATTCCGCAAGGTTCAGATCATTGGCGGCCAGCCATTCCATCAAATGCGCTTTTTGAGACAATCCAGCTTTGGCTCTATGGTCCGTCATCTGCCGGATCAGGGCGTCACGATCAGGTTGCCGATCCTGTTCGGCGGCTTCTTCCTGTGCCATCACACTCAGCACTGCGCGGTTGCGCAATTCGGCGTAAAGTTCCGGGTCCAACCTCAACTCGTCGATCACCGCGTGGTTCTTTGCCTCGTTGGTGTCGATGCGGTTGCGCAACTGTTTCCACACCAATGTTGGTTCGGTCCGCGTTACGGGACTCTGGGGTAGGGTGCCCTGCGACAGGCAATCCGCCATAAGGGCCAGCATCGCGCGGGCGTCATCTGCTTTCGCATCAATTTGGCCGTCGGGTAGCCAATCCAAAAAGGCCGCTATTCCGGGTAGGTCGTTTAACTCTTTGCCGATGTTTTGCCAGATACGGTGCCGATAGTGTCTGGATTTCGCATGCTCTAGGATAGTGGCGACGCTTTCAGAAGGTAAAATCCCCTGAGCCTGAGCCTGTTTGACTGTGGCTCGGATAGATACCATCGGTGTACTAAGCGGTTGAAACCCCAGCTCTGCCGGACTGTGCAGAACCGCGACCTCATCGTCATCCTGCAAAACGCCGCTAAGGTAGTCCTCAAAGATCCCGCCAACACCGATCATTCCAAAATCGGCAAGTTCAGCGGCACGCAGGGCGCCCATGCTGGCGCTGCCAAAGACCGGTATCCCTTGTTCCATCGCCCACAAGATTTCCTTGTGCCAGACCGAGGGCACACCTTCGAAGAACCCATCTATGATCCCAATTGCGTGCGGGTGATCCTTGGCTGCGCGATAGACATCACCCTGCTGAACAGGGGGCAGGATCGCAGCATTCAACTGTGCGGCAACTTCGTGTGCTGGCAGGGTAGGGCCCACAAATACGACAACGTTCATGCGGTTTCCTGCCTGATCTGCAGCGCTCTTAGGCCCGGTACGTAATCCGCGTCGTCGTGCGGCGCTTCCAAGCCCGGTATGACCGCCCGAACAACCGATAGATCATATTCAGGCCGAGACAAGTCCACGATCACCACCTGAGAAACCCCGACGGCCTCTAACCTGATTAACAGCAAAGCCAGGTCATCCTCGAATGTCTTGGTTGAATGCGTCGGGCAGTCCTGAAAATTCCCTGTCGGAGGGGCGCGATCGATCAGATCCCGCAGATATCTACACCGATCCGTTTGCGCCTGATCAGTGAATTCTGCCGGATCCAGATCATCGCGCGCGCCCGAGATATAGGTCAGCCGGGTCTGAGCAGCCTCTGTCACCGCGCGCAGCAACGCGATTGCACGATCCGGATGACATCCGTCGCCGATGCCGATGTGACCAGGCTGCCCGCCAGCCTCGCAGATCACGCAGCGAAAACTGGCAATTCCGATATCCGACGTGGTGTTCCACAGCCCGATCTCCAGACTTGCGGTGGTGATTTTTTCAATGGCCGCCTGACATCGCTGATCATCGACAGTACCGGGATCAATACGCACGGTCTTGGATTGATGAGACCACAGCGTCGTTGCATCGCGCTCAATCAATTCGCAAATTGCATGACAACTCGCTTCGGCGACATTGTTGCCCGAAGCCAAACCATTCGTTGTTCTGGGAAAGGCGCGTTGTCCAGCGAGTGGAGGCGTGGTGTAGTCAGTGTCCACCATCTCAAGCGGAACCCAGCAGGTGTGTTGGCTTTTCAAATCCCAGCCTTCGACCCATAACATGTTGCCGTTGGGATCAAATTGCGCGCCAGTGACCTTAGGCAATCGCTCCACCTCCACAACGGTCGCGTCATCAGCCAAATCGGTAAATCTGGCAAACCGTTGCGGAAGTCGCACACGTTCGGCATGCCAGGATTCGATCGCTTCCATAACGCCTGAAGCTTGCGCTGCCTGCAGCGACAGCCCCTTACCAAGTGACACCGCAACAGATCGGGAATTGGGACGAGCGACCATAACAGTCGGTAAACCAATCCTATCCAGGCCGGTCAGATTTGCGATCCGAGTTATGCCCATTTCCCGAAGAAATGGTTGCACAATTCTTAAGGTGTGCTCGGGGTCGCGCAAACGGTGCGTGTCATGCACGTAGGTCTTTTGTGAATTATCGGTCATTTCATCGACCTTGCCAAAACAAACGTGCGGGTTCGCACAATATAACAAACTATACGAAAATAGGATGGTAGATGAATTCGCGTGGGTCAACCTTGCTGGTTTCTAGTAGTTATGTTCGAAACGTACAGGTGAATACTTACATCATTATATTTAACATAAGATCAATTATGCGATTTCATCGTCTGCGTTATTTTCATTGTTACCGACAATGGCGGCCATACGTTGAGCTTTCAGGCGTTACAGCGGGAATTAGCCGCGCATATCGAAACAGGAGGCTTGCTGGCAACACTGGCGGTTGAACATTCGTTCATCCTCGAAGCCAGGGACCGGATGAACATTGACCAATTTCTATCCAACGATGTGGTTGTGTTTGACAAGAGCCACCTGAACAAACTGTCACCAACAGAACTCTCTGACGTCTACGCACGATCTGCGAGGAGTTGGCGACTATGAAAAATCAAACATCCTGCCGTGTCAGAATGCTGCGTTCACTTTCGGTGGATCACACATCTCCATGTAACAATTGGGTGCACCACAAAATGACATCTAAATGTGACGCGATCCACCGTCCCATTAGGGTGGTCAATTCAACTATGTGACAGATTGAACATCACCCCTACCCTAATGTGATAGATACCAAATGCCCCGCATCGGATATGCCAGAGTCAGCACCACGAGCCAAGATCTCGACATTCAAACGGCAGCATTGAAGAAAGCTGAGTGCGAGATCGTCCGGTCAGAAACAGGGTCAGGTGCATCGCGTGACGGGCGCACGGAATTAGGAACAATCTTCGAGTTATTACGCGTAGGTGATGAACTGGTTGTTCACCGACTTGATCGCCTTGGTCGGACTACGAAGGATGTTCTGAAACTGGTGCATGAACTGAATGCCAAAGGCGCTTCCCTGCGGGTTCTTGAACCGGAAGTGAGTACAGCCTGTGATCTTGGTTGAATGGTGGTAACAGTGCTCGGCATGGTCGCTGATATGGAACTGAAATTCATCCGCGACAGACAGAGAGCGGGTATTGATGCCGCCAAGGAAAGAGGTGTTTATCGTAGCAGACGAAAATAAGTAGATGACGCACAAATTCGATCTCTTGCGGCTAGCGGGTTATCAAAGGCCCAGATCGCACACGATTTGGGTGTGTCTCGGATGACTATATTTCGCGCGCTCGATGCACCGCTTGGGTCGCAGAATGCTTACGACCCAACAATTGTGAAATACAAGATTGAAGGGCATTCACGCAAGGAAAAGTAGACGCTGTTTCCTGTCGGTTCGGCTTCATAGAATTGAAGATTCAAGCATTGTGGGGATCCCGTGAAGGCACTTGGCGATAGCTGGTCTATCGGAAGCATCTGCGGCGTTATCGGTCTTTTCACTAGGCACAGATGCCCCAGCAGGGTCGAGTTCACCCTTTGCAACTTCCAGTGCTTCTTTTGCACCTCTAGTGAGGCTATCGCCAATCTTAGTCATCGTTCTCTGCCAAAATTTTTGCTCATAACTGATAACATTTCTTATTGTGCACGTCTGCTAAGCGAAATGTTGTTTTCTCTTGGTTGCAAACTGTCGCAAGGGCGATTGAACAATTTTTCTGAACTCCTTCAGGTGACCAGGTTTTACAGCACCTCTGCCCCCCCTGCCCTCACGCTTTTAACGTTCTATTCTTCATTGTCTTGAGATAGCGAAGCCTCAAGCGCTTCGAGCAACATTTGCTCATGGCGAATTGGCATATCATCCACGCTCCAAGCGCGCCGATGGTCAGGCCAAACTTGTTCGAAAAGCTCCTCTGTCAGAACAACAAAGGAAATTCTTCCTCAATGTCTAAGCCAAGTCGGCCCCTTAGAAGCATGCTCGGTCAAATAAAATGCCGTATCTTGGCGCATCTCGGCGTCAAAACGTCTGCCTTGGATTGGCGGCAACTTTGGTCGTTTCATTCGTTTTCCTTTTAATCCGCACAACAGCAGGCACGGAGAAATCCGTGTTGGGTGCGGTTAAGTGGAAAACAATCAGGGCTTGATCTCAGCTAGCATGACATAGCCCTGTCGGCAACGTCGTTTGGTGGCGCGAACCAGCCACACGCCAGGCTTGATTGGGAACACCGTAACGCGGACAAAACGGACATTCCGGGGCTACTGTATGTGGTTGTCATTTTCCTGCATAAGATCACCTGAGCGGACAGTCAAATCGTTCGCCGTGTGGCAGAAAGCCGTCACATAACTCGCATTTAATTGACATGCGATCTGTCTCAAATTGTCGAAACGGCTCCCAACATTTGTTGGAAGCCGCACTTGTTGAAAATGGATGGAGTTGGAAAGTCAGGCGTGACCACCACCGATCAAGCCGATACCCGATGTCAGACCGAACCAAGCTTTGACCCGTAGACCGACCGCTTTGATGATACCCATGGCCTGAATCCCGTGGGCGACAAGTGTTCCTTCCATTTCGCCTTCAAAATTGGTGGTGTAGGATTGTACAATGCAACCGCTACCTGGAACCAAAAGTTCGCGGTGTTCTGGGTGCACCAGATCAAGATGCACAACGATCTGACCCCGTTTAGCCTTTTCGCTCGGCTCGATCAGGCGACCGCTAGGCGCTAGCTGACCGGAAGAAATCTGCTCCTGAATACGTACGATCCTTGCAGGAAGAACGGTATTGCGCATCGAGATGTTGAAGTTACTTTCGCACGCCACTTCCGCCGCCATACCTTCGTACAATTCAGTGCGAGAAACCTGCGAGAAGCCAGCGACGATACGTCCTCGCTCAACTTCTTTGCGGTCGGGTACAATTAGCATTGCCGGGCTCATCGCGGCTTGCGCTGCGCGTGATCCGACATTTAGGGTGACCTGTTCAACGACACCGTCGACAGAGCTGAGCGTCAATGTCTTTGACAGTTCCACCTGAGCCTGCTTCAACGACGCGCGCGCCGATGCAAGTTGGGCAGGCAGAACGGCACTAGCTTGGACTTGTGCCACACCAAGTTGCGTTTCCGCAGCCTCAACCTCTGCTTCCCGAGTACTCAAGGTTGCCTGGGCGCGTTCCAACTGGCTCACTTGAAATGCTGCAGAGCCCTTTGCTTGAAGTGCCTCGTGATCCATCAGCACCAGCTCAGCCTGTTCTCTGGCGGTAACTGCGGCATCCACCACGGCCTGAGCAGTTTGGACCTGCAATTCAGCTGCCAGTTTCGCGCTTTCTATCTCCTCAACTTTACGGGTTGCAAAATCTACTGCAGCTTGTTCCGACGCATTCTCGACTGCAAACAGCGGATCGCCCGGTTCTACACGATCACCGCCCTTTACGTAGATATCTGTTACTGTTCCACCGTTCTCAGCAACGACCGGAACAGTTCTGAATGGCACAAGACCTGTGTAAGATTTTGGGTAGTAGTAGAACACGGCAAAGAAGACGATCAGTGCTAGTACGAACCACATGAAGAGCGCTCGGTGAACGTTGTACAGGGTGACTGGAATCCCGCGCCATTTTAGGTAGATCACCCGCAGGACAAACGGAAAAGATGTGACGAGCAGTTCAATCATTTTACCAGCTCCTCTGTCGAAGGCCGCCACCACAACATGAAGTCGCGGGCGATTGCAGTCAGGATCAGCGCGCCTGGCAGCAGAATGCTGAAGTGGCTGAGCGCGGGCATCAATTCGTACGCCAAGGCTATGGTAAGCATCACCGGAATAGTTGTGCGCAGCGGAGTGCCGATTGATTTGCGCTCGGTATAGCGTTCAAAGCGGGCATAGAGGTGTACTACCAGTAGGATCGCAAGGAAGAGGACAATCAGGCTGACCCAAGCATAGGTGTCGGTCTGATTGGGCGCGACCCACCATCTCGGATCGCCGCCAGCAGCGAAGGCAGGAGTTGAGATGACGCCAAGTATAGGGGCCATCAGGAACGCGGGTGGTTTCATTTTTCAGGTCCTTTTGTTTCGCAGCCGTGCTGCGTGTGAAGATTTTAGGTGTCTGTGGAAATTCAGTTCTCGGTCTGATTTTGAGATGGTTCTGAGGGCTGTTCCTGCGGGACATAGGGGGGATCCCAGCGACGTCCGTTCGCTGTTTTTTCGCCAAGCGCCAATGAGCGCAGACCGTGGATGTTCCCCCCGGACCACTCTTGTTTGGCGGAGTTTTGGATTGCCTTCAGTACGCGGTAGTACCTTGCGAAGTAGATCATGGTCGTTTCCTTTCTGATGACCCGGACCTAACCGTCATCGCATCCGCGATCCTGAGGGTTCTGGACATTTGTTATTGGCTTCTGGACAATTGCAGTGACTGCAGGAGGTTGCGTGCAAGTCAGGGGAGGACGCAAAAGTGCCACGCATCAGCGCTTATAGACTGCAAAATGTAGGGCTGCGTTATTCGCAAGAGCCCGGCGCGCGGGTTCCGTTTCCTGAAGTCCTGGAAATGGCGGGAGCACCCTCTGATATCGTCGACAGCCCCGACGCCACTGTCGAGCTGCTACATGAAGCAGGCGCTGTGGAAACCGCGTGTCGTATTTTGGAAGACAAGACCTTCGCCGCTCGGGTCGGGCTTTCGGCACAAGGTCCCGGAACACTTCTGGCTTACATCGTGCGGGCTGCCGAAACGGTGGAAGACGCGCTGGTATTGACGCAGCGCTTTTATGCAATGCAAGACCCTGACTTGCGTCTTGACGTGGTCGGGGCGCCCAACGAGCCAAAGATAACTCTGGAGAGCAGTGTTATCCCGGCGCATCAATATCCTCGCCATCGCGAAATGCTGATTTTCGGCCTTTACAAGCGAGTGCAACAAATCACCTCTGGCGGCCTTGCCCCGATCTCGATTGAGTTGGAAACGGACGATGCCGAGCACTGCCAGCTACTGGCCGATTTGGCGAGATGTGAAGTCTTAGGCTTCAAGTCCGGATACGCCCTGGCTCTGCCCTCAAACGGCATGAGTTTTCGGATACCAACGGCAGATCCCACCTTATTAGGGCATTTACGCAGGCACGGAGAAGAGCAACTGAAGGCTCAGCCTGATGCAGTCCGCAGTCTGTCCGACCGCATTGTGGACATGCTCGGGGAGCGTCTTCCCGGACCGATACCAAACGGCGACGATATAGCCGGAGAGCTTGGACTGACGCGGCGTACCATGACCCGGCATCTGTCGGCTGAAGGAACAAGTTTCAAGGCACTACTGGAAGGGGTGTTGTGCGACCTGTCCAAGCGGATGCTTCGTAGCGGCGAGGGCGTCGCCCGCGTGGCCTTTATGCTCGGTTTCGCCGATCAGGCTGCTTTCTCAGTAGCGTTCAAACGGTGGACAGGTGAAACGCCGGCAAGGTTCCGTAAAACGGGCCGGTAGCTTTTTCTGGTCCATGCAATCCAGAAAGCGCCCAGATGTCCAAGATCCACAAAACCTTGTCCCGTCTCCAAAAGAAAGCAGGCCGTCAGGTCACCTAGTTCAATGGCACACAGCAGCCGCGGTGGTTGCTAACCCAGAACAAGGATGAACCCTATGAAGACCTCGAAGAAATTCTTTATCGCCCCGATCTCAGGCGCACTTCTGATCACCATGGCTGCTACAGCCCATGCTGACTACGTCACCGACAAAGCGATCAAAGGAGCGGTTGTCGGTGCCACTGTCGCCGGTATCGCTGGCGAAAGCATCGTAGGTGGCGCGGCCGCTGGTGCCGCGGTCGGAGCCGTAGGAGGTGCGATCCAAAAGGACAATTTTGAAGACGCGCAAGACGAAGCCCAAGAACGTCGCGACGACTTTAAAGAAGAACACAAAGACTGGAACGACTAAGACACGACCGCCAGCGAAACAAAAAAAGGAGAAATACCGCCGAACAAACCTGACCGGTCAGCATGCGCTGTTAGCATCCAGACGCTGTTTGACTGACCATCCCACACAGAACTCGCACAGTTTCTGAGAGGTTGCCATCCTGCTCGTAATCGAGCCGGGTGGCAACTTTGTTTTGGGCCTTCGAACGCCACACGTTCGCGGCGTTCTCGGTTTCAAATTTCAGTCGCCCATCTCGAACCGAGTTTTGTCCAAAACCCAAAAACAACCGTCCAGAACCCAAACGAACTGAAACAGCTACCAACCCAAATCCAACTCATCTGAATGACATCGACGAGTTGGCAGCCGAAACACTTCTGTTCACTGCCGCTCTTTGGAACCCAATGCCTAAGGAAGCGGCAATGAACCTATTCGCAAACTTCGACGCAGAAACCCTGGCACGCATCCAGTTTGCCTTTACCGTGTCGTTTCACATCATCTTCCCGGCCTTTTCTATCGGCTTGGCAAGCTTCTTGGCTGTTCTCAATGGCCTCTGGCTATGGCGAAAAGACAAGGTCTACCTGAACCTCTTCAACTACTGGAAAAAGATATTCGCCGTTGGCTTCGCGATGGGTGTCGTGTCCGGCATCGTGATGTCTTACCAATTCGGCACGAACTGGAGCGCATTCTCGGACACCGCTGGTCCCGTAATCGGCCCCTTGATGGCCTATGAAGTCATGACAGCCTTTTTCCTTGAGGCAGGCTTCCTCGGCATAATGCTTTTCGGTCGCGAACGCGTCGGTCGCGGTTTACACATGATGGCCACGGCGATGGTCGCCGTTGGCACGCTGATTTCGGCAACGTGGATATTGTCGGTCAATTCCTGGATGCAAACCCCGGCTGGGTTTGACATCAACGAACTGGGGCAGTTCATTCCCGTCGACTGGTGGTCGATTGTCTTCAATCCGTCCTTCCCCTACCGCCTGACACACATGGTTCTTGCCGCTTACCTCACCACTGCTTTCGTGGTGGCCGGTGTTGCGGCCTGGCACTTGTTACGCCGCAATCGCACGGCTGAGGTCACCCGAATGTTCTCGATGGCAATGTGGATGGCCGTTCTGGTCACCCCTCTGCAGATCGTTGCCGGCGACCTTCATGGTTTGAACACGCTGGAGCATCAGCCGCAGAAAGTGATGGCGATGGAAGGTCACTTCGACAGCCATCCCGAAGGTGCACCGCTTATCCTGTTCGGCATTCCGAACGAGGATGAAAAACGCGTGGACTATGCCATCGAAATCCCGAAACTATCTTCGCTGATCCTGAAACATGATCCCAACGCGCCGCTTGAAGGGCTGGACACTATCCCCGACGACGAAGAACCCCCGGTCGCGATTGTGTTCTACAGCTTCCGCATTATGCTCGCTATCGGCTTTGCCATGCTGGGCATCGGCTTGTGGTCGCTTGTTCTGCGGGTTCGCGGCCGCCTCAACGAAGATCGTTGGCTGCACCGGACATCCGTTCTGTTGGCGCCCAGCGGGTTCGTGGCGGTACTGGCCGGTTGGATCACCACCGAAGTCGGGCGCCAACCGTACACTGTGTATGGGCTGATGCGGACATCGGACTCACTCTCACAAGTGGATGCACCTACAGTTGCCGCGTCTCTGATTGCCTTCATCGTTGTGTATTTCGCGGTGTTCGGAGCGGGCACGTTCTACATGCTGCGGCTCATGGGGAAACCACCTGTCGAAGGTTTCCAGAAAAGTCACAAACCCATTGAAATCTCTATTTTGTCGGAGACAGCGTAATGCTTGAACTCTCGACAATCTGGGCCGGTATCATTGCCTTTTCCGTTCTGACTTATGTGATCCTGGACGGTTTCGATCTTGGAATTGGAATCCTCTTTCCATTCGCGAAATCCGACAAAGATCGCGATGTCATGATGAACTCGGTCACGCCTGTATGGGACGGTAACGAGACCTGGCTGGTCATGGGGGGCGGAGGTTTGTTCGCCGTTTTCCCGCTTGCTTATTCTGTGGTGATGCCCGCGATCTACATGCCCGTCATCATCATGCTTCTTGCGCTTGTTTTCCGCGGTGTCGCCTTCGAATACCGGTGGCGAACGGAGCGCGGGCGCTGGCTATGGGATGTTGCGTTTCACAGTGGGTCAACCGTAGCCGCCCTCTGCCAAGGCATCGCGCTTGGCGCGCTGGTCCAGGGTATCCCGGTCGAGGATCGGCTGTACGCAGGCGGACAATGGGATTGGCTGACGCCGTTCTCTGTCACGACGGGTGTGGCCTTGGTGATCGGGTATGCCTTGCTAGGAGCAACCTGGCTCAACATGAAAACCAAGGGCGAGATACAGCGCCAGATGCGTTCTTTTACCCGCCCGCTGATGCTAATGACGCTCGCGTTGATTGGCCTCATCAGTCTTTTGACCCCGTTCCAAGATCCGGTCTATCTGATCAGATGGTTTTCGTGGCCCGGTATCGTTTTCTCTGTACTAGTGCCAGCTATCGTTGCTGTTATTGCATGGATGCTTGATCGCGGCCTGAGGGAACAGAGAGACTATCAACCCTTCTTCTGGGCCATTGCCTTATTCGTCGTCTGCTTCATCGGCATTGGGATCAGCTTCTATCCCTATATGCTACCCCCAAGCCTCACGATTGCCGAAGCCGCCGCGCCGGATAAGAGCTTGGCCTTCGCTCTGGTCGGGGCCGTCGTTCTGTTGCCCATAATCCTGGCCTATACCGCCTACACGTACTGGGTTTTCCGCGGAAAGGTCGATCCAGAGGAGAGCTACCATTGAAACTGCTAAAGCAAGTTTTCTGGTTCAGCGCGATCTGGTTCGGCAGCGTCTTTTGCCTAGCGACTGTCGCTTACGTAATCAGGATGTTCATCACTTGAGATGGCAAGGACACCAATGTTCGCGCGTCGGCATGTCTAGATCACGCAAATATCAGTCCAAGCGCCGAAAGAAACTCCGTTCCGGCCTACCAAATTCCCAAGAACAAGCGGCTGGCTAGGTCGTCTCAAATTTAACAAACCAAGGGGGCTGTTATGCTTTCTCGTCCAAAACCAATATCCGTGCGGTGGGATCAGATTGATCCGGATCTGCCCAAACCACCTAAGCCAAAAAACCGGAGCGACAAACGCTCGTCTGGCAAGTTACCAAAATTGTTCACCGGGCACCTTGCCGCAGGGCTTGCTACCTTTGTTCTATTGCCCTTCACCTCGGCCCTAGCAGGGACGGTCACGAAAGACCTCGCTCCAATTGTGGACATGTTGCTAGTCCTGCTTTCTGCATTTGTTGTTTTTGCTTTCACAGCCGCAATAGTTTTGAAAGGGTCAACACTGCGGGCTGTCTTCGGGCGAGGATTGGCCTCTCTCGGTACAGCGCTCATCATTTCACCCGTGGGGTTCTCGGTCCTGTTCGCATTATACCTGCAAGACTGGGTATCTATCGTAGCGGGCACATCTATCGAGCAGGCAGGAAGAACAGCGATATCCCTATTTGGTGGTGTTTTCATTGCAAATGCCCTCGCAGGGGGATTGGCGTTTGGTTGTTTATCTCTGTTACTTGGGATTAGGCTAATGCAAAATCGTCCAAAACCACTTGTTTCGCCTTAGACGAGTGAACTTCCGCTTTGGGCTGACCGCGGTCTTTTGGAGCAAAAATGCGGATGGCTGCAAATTCCCCTTTTCAGCCACCCGACACCGGACGTTGGAAACCAGACGGCTAATGGCGGTGAGCGGACAAAGCCGCCTTAGGCTCAACGGTTGATGATGACCGGTCTCGCACGAAGCGGACCTTCATTACGAGCTTTACATCCTCCGAGATCCGGACGAAGCGGGCATTGCATGAGGCGACTAGCGCACTTGTATCAGCCAACCGGCGCTTGCGACTACTATGCTGTCCTACCAGAAGACTGGTCGCAGTCGTCTGACCGCCCCGCGGCCCAGGCACAAGAAGCTAGACACCAGAGCTGAAGCATAGCTGGATTGCTTAGACATTACCTAATCCTGCGGAGATCCCCTAAAATGAAAAGAAATGCTAAAAAGCTGTTAGTGACATCCGCTATTGCTATAGCTCTTTTGGGCTCTGGTGCGGCACGTACTTCTCCTACCGAACCAGCAAGCGCAGAGGCTGGTTCATTCTGGGATGAAACCGTTGAGTCTGTAGATAGAAGCCCATGGATATTTGAAGGGACAAATGTTTTTGGAGAATTAGCACGATTTCCACCGTCAGATTGGGTACGTACTCTTGAAAAAGCCCCATACCCAACTGAGCTTGAGAACTTAGTTTTTTTGGCTAGCAATAATGAAGAACAAAATATCAGAGATTGGTTGCATCAAACGCATACCGATAGTTTTTTGATTTATCACGATGGTAAACTCGTCGCTGAAAAGTATTTCAATGGCATGAGGGCGGATACGTCCCACCGCATTCACTCTATCACCAAGACAGTGTTGGGTATGGCAGCAGGGTTGGCGGTTGAGGCGGGGAAATTAGATCCAAAAAAGTTGATCACTGAATACCTGCCTGAGTTGGATGGCTCAGCATTCAAAAATACAAGGGTTAGACATCTACTTGATATGACCGCTGCTGTTGATTGGAAAGATGCTTCCAGTGGTTACTTAGACGATGCCGGTGATCTGTTCTGTTCCTTGGGTCAGGACCTCTCTGAAAAAGTTGAAATTTGTGACACTGAGTCTGGCGTTAAAGAGTATTTGATTTCTCTGAGTGACCGCGAGAACTTAGTAGAAGACGGTGAAGTATATAGTTACCGTTCAGTGCTAATCTGCACTACTTGGTATGGTTATCGAGTCGGCGACCGGTGAGAGCTATTTAGATGTACTGACCGAATTGTGGCAGGACATCGGTGCTAAGGACCCTGCATATAGCGAACTGGGGCCCAAAAGGATTGTTCAAACCAGTGGCGGGTTATTCACTAGCTCTCGTGACCTATTACGATTTGGCAAAATGATGCTGGACAACGGTAAGGTTAACGACACTCAAGTTATCCCTTCAGATTGGATAGCTGACACTATTCAAGCAAATGACGATGTGGTTATGGTGAAGCTATCAAGCCAGCCAGAAGTTCAGAACACACCTATGTACCTGGACTCGATGGTTGCGATGAAATTAATTGCAGAGACTTTGAGCAAATGAATTTTAAAGCGCGTTAACCTATAACGCAGAGCCAAATAGCTCAGCTTTGCCAGCGTTTTGGCATAACCAAGCCTTCTCCTTGTCGCTCTTTAAAGACAAGCCAAGTATTACGTTTAGCGTCGTCGGGTCAGTACCGGGTTAAGACGACAGTGACCGCAGCAAACACCACACCAATCAACAGAGCCTTTGTATTCATTGACGGACGGCTGGGTAGTTTAACCCGAAGAGACAGGGCTATTATCACACC